>CABRZA010000225.1 GCA_902475285.1 uncultured Porphyromonadaceae bacterium | reverse complement strand
TCCTTTCGTCGACGCTTTCACAATTTTTACACTTTAAACTTGCCGTCGATTGGCTTAATTTTCCTATCTTTGTGAGAATTTAAAATCCATTTTAACCAGCATTAACAGCTCGCCATGGAGCAGACATTTATAATCCTCAAACCCTCCACCATACAACGCGGCCTCGTGGGCGACGTCCTCACGCGCTTCCAGCGCAAGGGCCTCCGAATCGACGGCATCAAGATGATGCAGCTCGACGAAGAAATCCTCTGCAGCCACTACGCCCACCTTGTCGACCGTCCGTTCTTCCCCCTTCTGGTAAAATCGATGATGGCCACGCCCGTAATCGTCGCCATCCTCGCCGGCAAGGATGCCGTGGCGGTGGTGCGCGCCATGGTAGGCGTCACCAACTGCCGCAACGCCGCTCCGGGCACCATCCGCGGCGACTTCGGCATGAGCGGGCAGGAAAATATCATCCACGCCTCCGACAGCGTCGAGAACGCACGCATAGAAATCGACCGCTTCTTCCGCCCCGAGGAAATCTTCGGCTATACCCTCCTCACCCAGCCGACCACCTACGCTCCCGACGAGCTCTGACACACGCCGGCAAGCCCTCACCAAAGATAATGAACCTCTCCTTTTATAAAATAGTAAACCGACAAAAACACATCTCTCCGATGAAATTATACATCGCAGCCGCAGCACTCCTCACAGCCTTCGTCCTCCCGGCGCAGAACTACCGCCTGCCCGACCGCCACGCCGAGAGCCACACCAAGCTCCTGGCAAGCCAGGGCAACGCGGGAATCACCGTCGACAACACCACCAAATACCTCGAAGAGCTCCTTTACGATGAAGACGAGCCCGAATTCGACATCTACGAGGAAGGCTGGGACAGCAAGCGCGTCAACTGCTACGCCAACACCTCGGTGCCCCAGCGCGCCTTGATCGACGTGAGCAAGTTCGCCATGCCGCATCCCGGCTACATCACCTCGCCCTACGGCTACCGCCGCCGCTTCCGCCGATTGCACAAAGGTGTCGACCTCAAGCTCAATATCGGCGACACCATACGCGCTGCCTTCGACGGTCGCGTGCGCATACGCAACTTCGAACGCGGAGGCTACGGCAACTACCTCGTGGTGCGCCACACCAACGATCTCGAAACCGTCTACGGCCATCTCTCTGGCTTCCTCGTTGAGGAAGGACAATACGTCAAGGCCGGCGAGCCAATAGCACTCGGCGGCAATACCGGTCGCTCCACCGGGCCGCACCTCCACTTCGAGACGCGCTACATGGGCTACGCCATCAACCCGTGCGCAATCTTCGACTTCGCCAACCAGACCACGCACACCGACGAGTTCACATTCGACAAAAACACCTACACCCAGGCACGCAACTACTCGCCGGCAGCCAACTCCGAGTATGCCAAGCAGTATCTCAAAGACAACCCCACCAAGCCCTACGTACGTACCGCATCGGCTTCGGGCTCGCACCACGGCTCGTCGATTTACCGCGTGCGCAAGGGCGACTCGCTCAGCAAGATAGCAGCACGCAACGGAACTACCGTGAGCAAGCTCTGCCGCCTCAACAAGATCAAGACCACTTCGAAAATCAAAGTGGGCCAGCGCCTCCGTATACGCTGACACACACCATCACTTCCCATCACGGTGCCGGGCATATATGTACCCGGCACTTTTTTGCGATATTTATGCGCAAATTTGCATATTTAAAAATATATTCTTATCTTTGACGCGGAAAAAGCATCCTTTTATCTAATATACAACCGTCACTGCCATAATGAACTTGACAGCTTTT
>CABRZA010000224.1 GCA_902475285.1 uncultured Porphyromonadaceae bacterium | reverse complement strand
AAAATTCAGTCCTCGCGTTTCGCTCATTTGTTGGCATTATTGTACACAAATGGCCGTCGGGGTATTGTGGGCGAGAAATAATTCGCTAACTTTGCGTGTCGCCCGCACAAATGGCGTCATCCGACCATGAAAATCACTCTTCCCAAACGCCGCGACGGCAGCAGCCCCGGCCAAATATCGCTCGACAGGCAGCAGTGCCTCCTCATTGTAGGTGCCAACGGCGCCGGCAAGACTCGTTTCACCGCCGAGACTGCACGTGCTTTGCGACGCAAGGCATACCCTCTCTCGGCCCTCGACGGCCTTTACCAACGCTACGACGACCCCGAGGAAATACATCCCAACGTCCGGCAGATATTCGCCCCGTCGGTCAAGGCCATGGCATCGCGTACAGGCCTCCCCACCATGCTCGAATATTTCCTCAACCAGCTGATGAACGACGAGCTCGTCAACCTCCTCGCCTTCAAAATCGCCAACGCCGATGCTCCCGGTGCCAAGCTCCCGCCCACTCGCCTCGACAAAGTAATCGAACTTTGGCAGGAAGTTTTCCCCGACAACAAGGTGCTGCTTGCCAACGGCAACATCCTGTTCTCCCGCGGCTTGGGCAATACACAGAGCTATTCGTCGAAGCGCCTGTCCGACGGCGAGAAAGCCGTGCTTTTCTATGCCGCCGCCGTGCTCTATGCGCCGGCCGACTCGGTAATTTTCGTCGACGCTCCCGAGATTTTCCTGCATCCGTCCATTACGGCGTCGCTGTGGAACCGCCTCGAAGCATGCCGCCCCGACTGCCGTTTCTGCTACACCACGCACGACACCGAGTTCGCCTCCTCGCGCAACGGCGCACCCGCCGTATGGGTGCGCGACTGCGACCCCGACCAGTCGACATGGGACTACGACATCCTGCCTCCCGGCAAAGGCCTCACCCCCGAGCTCTACATGACCCTCATCGGTGCCCGAAAGCCCGTGCTCTTCATCGAGGGCGACAGCGAGCGCTCAATCGACGCAAAGCTCTACCCACTCATATTCCCCGACTACAACGTGCGCTCGCTGGGCAGCTGCAACAAGGTGATAGAAGCCACACGCACCTTCAACGACCTCTACGCCTTCCACAAGATGGACTCCTGCGGCATCGTCGACCGCGACCGCCGCGACGACGCCGAGGTGGCCTACCTCCGCCGCAAGCGCATCATGGTGCCCGACGTGGCCGAAATCGAGAATCTCCTCCTCCTCGACGACATCGTGGTGGCTATGGCGCAGTCGCGCGGCTGCGACGCCCGCCGCGCATTGCAGAAAGTGAAACGCGCCGTGATGAACCTCTTCGCCGCCGAACTCCACCAGCAGGCGCTCCTCCACACCCGCCACCGCGTGAAGCGAACGATGGAATACCGCGTCGACTCGCGCAGCAACGACATCGGCGAGTTCGAGAATCACCTCCACGACCTGCTCCGCGAAATCAACGCCCGTGAAATCTACGAAGGCTTCTGCCGCGATTTCCAGCGCTACGTGCGCGATGGCGACTACGCCGCCGTGCTACGCGTGTTCAACCACAAGGCCATGCTCCCCGGCAGCAATGTGGCCCAACTCTGCGGCTTCGGCAACAAAGACCAGTACATCGAAGGCATCATCGACGAGCTCCGCCGCGACACCCCATACGCCCGCACCATCCGCGCCGCCGTCCGCCGCTGCCTCACAGGAGAGTAACCAAATTTCCGCCCCTTAATGCAAGGTTCGCATAAGCATTATTTCGGCTAAGCCCGACACGTGCTTTTGCCAATGCGTCCTAGCTATCGGCTCTTTTGCGTAGTTGTTTCAACATGAATTCCTTATACGGAGAGTATACCATATTTGATGGAATTACATAATCCGGAGTGATTTTATAATAATTCCAAAAATTCGTGTCCAAAGTATTCATTTG
>CABRZA010000223.1 GCA_902475285.1 uncultured Porphyromonadaceae bacterium | reverse complement strand
CTGGGGCGCATATCGCAAGAGTTGGTTCAGGACATCACTCACCGTTTCATTCCAATTCCATCATACACAAATGGACGGCGCACACGGCGCCCGCTTCCTCAACCTGCTGCAAACGGAATTGCAGCATATCCGTGTCGAATAATTTGCACGGCGGAGCGCGATTGTGTAATTTTGCTTGAAATTTCGACTTTTGACAGCTATGTGGGAATATATACAGCCCGTAAGGGTATGGTGCGGCGCCGGTGTGCTGCATGAGAAAATTACCGGCGCAATCGCCGACATCAAAGGTCGGCGCGGCCTATTGGTAACATCGCCGTCGTTTACACGCCGGGGCGACGTGGCTTCCGTCGTCGGTTTGATTCAGAGCGGCGGCACCGACGTCCGTATTGTTGCGGTCTACGATAAAGTGAGCCCGAATCCCGATATCAGCCAATGCGTCGAGGCTGTGGCTTTGGCTCGCGAACACAAATGCGATTTCATCGTGGCCATGGGCGGTGGCAGCGTTATGGATTGCGCCAAAGTGGTGGGCGCATACGCCGGCATCGACAAAGACGTGAGCCGTTGTCTCGACCCCGACGAGGTTTTGCCCCACGCCGGACTGCCGCTGATAGCCGTTCCCACCACAGCCGGTACGGGCAGCGAAGTTACGGCTGTTGCAGTAATCTCCGACCATCGGCGCGGTTTGAAGCTGCCGCTTGTATCGCCGGCCTTCTATCCTGTCGTGGCATTGGTCGACCCCCTTCTCACCCTCTCGGCCCCCGCAAAACTCACGGCATGCACCGGCTTCGACGCCCTCTGCCACGCCGTCGAGGCTTTTTGGAGCCGGCATCACCGCCCGGTGTGCGATGCCATTGCCATCGAAGCCATCCGCCTCATCCTCGACAATCTGCTTACGGCCTGCCGCCAACCCGACGATATCGCAGCCCGCACGGCACTCGCCGAGGCATCGGTAATGGCCGGTATGGCCTTCGCCATGCCCAAGACGTCGGCGCCGCATGCCTGCTCCTATCCTCTGACAAATACGTTCGGCATTGCCCACGGCGCTGCATGTGCCCTCACCCTCACGGCATTCATGCGCTTCAACTACTCTCACGGCTGCCGGCGGCTGGAACGCCTGGCATCGTCGCTCGGCTACAACAGTGTCGACGCCCTTGCCGATGCCATCGACACGCTGATGGACGCCACCGGCCTTCCCCGCAACCTCCGTGCCTACGGAGTGACTCCCGACCGCCTCGACGAGTTGGCTCATGCCTGCATGCACCCGAATATGCGCAACAATCCCGTCGACGTCGCCGAAGCCGACGTCCGTCTTATTCTCGCCGGCCTCATGGCCTGAGCCACATGGACATACTGCGGCGCGAACTCACAGCCTTCTATGCCTCACAGCATCTCGAAAGGGAGACGCTCCCCGGCGATGTGCTGGCTTCGTGTCGAAGCCGGGTAGAGTCGATGGTGGGGGTGAGCAATGCCTGCGCCGTGGTGACCGATGCTGCCGCCGACCGATGCTGGATCTATGGCGGCACATTCGCCGCCCACATCGGCGTAGGACCCGATCGGTTGGGCTGCGAACTTCCGTCGTCCGACGAAGATGTGATATACGCCAATATCCATCCCGAAGATATCGTGGAGAAACGCATGCTCGAATATGAATTTTTCCGTCGTGTCGACACTCTTCCAGTTTCCGAAAAAATGCACTTGAAAGCCAGCTGTCGCCTTCGCATATCAGGCGCCGACGGCACCTACCGCACGGTGGCCAACAGCACACAGGTGCTCAATCTGTCGCCGGCCGGAAAGATTTGGCTCATTCTTTGCTGCTATGACCTCGACTCCGACCCTATCTACAAGGGAAATATCGAAGCACGCATCGTCGACAATCATTCTGCTACCACGGAATTGCTGTCGTTTGCCGCTGCCCGCGCCAATGTCCTCGCCCCACGC
>CABRZA010000222.1 GCA_902475285.1 uncultured Porphyromonadaceae bacterium | reverse complement strand
GAATAGCTTTGACTATTTCCATATTTTTCATGCCGTCGTTCTCGTCGAAGGCACCGATGAGAACCTTCTCAGTAGAGTATGCAGCCGAGCCAAGGTTGTCGCTGCGAAGCATGCACTTGGCGCCATCCATTAAATAAACAGTACCGCGGACACCGTCTTCGTCGTAGGTGTCGCCGACGGCGTACTTGCTTTGGTCGATGGTGATGGTATGGTCAAAACCCTCGAAGGAGATGGTGCATGTTCGGTCGTCGGACGTGGGGAGTACACGGATAGTCATCATGCTGCCTAGAAAGTTTACAGAACACCAATCGGCTGATATCTCGGTCTTTATATCGGTCACGGGCAATGTCACGGTGGAGTTGCCTGCGTTGCGATCGAAATAGACGGTTTCGGGAACGTTGTCAAACGATATACCTTTTTGCGTAACTTTGTAGCTTGCAAGATGTTTACCGTCAGGAGAATCCACATATAAGAATGCCGTGCGTGCGGTTTCGGAAGAGTTCTGTTCTATTTCGAAGGTCACGAGTTTGCGATAGTCGTAAGGCGGAATATTGAGCCTGTCATCAGCGGTTATAGTCAACGTCTCCTCGACCGGTTTGCACCATTTGGCGGAGCTTGTGAGCTTGAAAGTACCCAAAAAGTTAGTGCGAAGAATAAACGAAGACTTTCCGGCTGCCGAGCCACTCTCTCCCTCTTCCGACTCAAGGCTAAGCTCCATGCCACCCTGGGTGAGATCTGCCGTGGCGAGTTTTTTACCGCCGTTTTGACTAATCGTCACCCTGGCGCGGCGCGTGTCGACGCTATAGTTGACCTCTGCCTTGAGGCGAAGCACGGCACGGATGCCTTCGTCGGCACGGCTCATGGCGGCGACCTCCTCTGCCTCTCGGCCTTCCACATACCGCGCGCGGCGCTGCGGAGCAGCTTCGGCTTGCTCTATTTCGGCCGTGAGCCATGGGCTGTCGCTCTTTGCCATAAGTCCGCTCTTCACATTGGTATAGATATTGTACGAATTATCCCATTCGTTGGCTGTCGGGATGTCGACAGTCATTTCGTTGTCGGAGCCACTGAAGTACACGAAAGGCTCTTCGGCGCCACGCACCACGGTGAGGACGGTTTCCTTGCCATTGTCGGCAGTAATGGTCACGGTGGCAGTGGTTGCCTCGGTGAGATTGCTGCTCTCGATGTTGAGCATGACGCCGTCGAAAAGGAAATCCTGGCTGCGGTCTTCCGATGTGGCGCGATCCACGCGGCACCAATCGGCGTCGGAACTGACACTGAAGGGGATGAACGAGTTGTTGGTAAACCACACTGGCACCGAGCCGCCGGCCCCGTCGACGTTCACAGTTTCGCTTTCGAGCGTTATGGCGTCGTCCGAGCCGTAGAAAGGCGACTGGTATTTAACAACGGCGCCGCATATGCCGCCCTCGAGGGCAAGATTCATCCACTCGGTTACGTACATGCGGTAGAACTTGCCAGTCCGCTCGTTGTACTGCACATACCCCTTTCCAGGATTCACGGCCATCTCATGACTCCATCCCGTGAGCGGGATGGCAGTGATGTTGCCCAGGCCGGCCACGGTGCCTATGGATGCTATGTAGCTTGTCTGGTAACCGTAGTGATCGACAGCCTTAAAGTTGTTCTCGGGGCTGATGATGAAGTCGCCCAGAAGCGTTTCGTTGTCGTTGCGCATGCGCAGGACTATTGTCCCCACGGGGTCGTCGGTAGGCTTGGAAGGGTCGACCTCTTCGGGCTTGTTTGGGTCGTCGGGCTCGTCGCTGCTGCATGCCGGCACGGCAAGGCCCATCGCTGCCATAGCGAGGGCAAATGCCATCAGTCGAAATGTTTTCATAGGATTGGAGAGTGGTCGTTGCACCCCCGTTCCTTTGGCGTTGACCTGATTTTGCTTTTGTGTGATTACGAAAAAAGCGTGGAACGGGTTCAGTTTATCTTCACGGGGCATCGCCAAACGCCTTGGTATAAATAAACAGCCACTCCCACGCCTTACCGTATATCGGCCCCTCTTGTCGGGGAGTGGAT
>CABRZA010000221.1 GCA_902475285.1 uncultured Porphyromonadaceae bacterium | reverse complement strand
TTATAAATTTTCGACAAACATACGCATAATAATTTATACCACAAAAAAAATCGGCAAAAATTTTAAAAAACACTTTATTTTTTCAAATTTTCGCCGGCAAAGACATAAAAATGACCAACGATTGTACCTATACACGGCCTTAAAGGCGAAAAAAAGTATCGGCGGGGAGAGTTTGTGGGGCGCACTCCCCTCCGATGGAATGGAATTGTCGATGGAATGTCAGATGATGCCGATGAGGTCGGTGATTCGGTCGACGCCATGGCGGCGGCAGTAGTCGGCCAGACCGTCGACGACACGGAGAGTGACGGTGGGGTCGACGAAGTTGGCGGTGCCGATCTGCACGGCGGATGCACCGGCCATGATGAATTCGAGGGCGTCGGCAGCAGTGCATATACCGCCGAGACCTACGACTGGAATCTTCACGGCTTTTGCCACCTGCCATACCATGCGGACTGCCACGGGCTTGACGGCGGGGCCGGAGAGGCCTCCCGTAACGGTGGAGAGCATGGGGCGGCGGCGCTCGACGTCGACGGCCATGCCGAGGAGGGTGTTGATGAGCGACACGCTGTCGGCGCCGGCGCCCTCGACTGCGAGGGCAATGTCGGCGATGGACGTGACGTTGGGCGAGAGTTTCACCATGAGGTGGCGCGGCCAGCGGCGTCGTACGGCCGCCACCACTTCCGAAGCACCTTCGCAAGTGGTGCCGAAGGCCATGCCTCCCTGCTTTACGTTGGGGCACGATATGTTGAGCTCTATGGCCTGCAGTCCGTCGAGTTCGGCAAGGCGTTCGGCGCATGCCTCATAGTCGGCCACACGCGCGCCCGACACATTGACAATGGGTACGGCCCGGCGCAGGCCGGCGAGGTGCGGCCATATCTGTGTGGCGAAGACCTCGACGCCGGGGTTCTGCAAACCCACGGCATTGAGCATGCCGGCGGGTGTCTCGGCCATGCGCGGGGCAGGATTGCCTGCGCGAGGCTCGAAGGTGGTTCCTTTCACCACGAAACCGCCGAGACTGTCGATGTCGATGAAGTCGGCGTATTCTTCGCCGGAGCCGAAGGTGCCGCTGGCTCCCATCACGGGGTTCTGAAGGCTGAGGGAGCCTATTGTTGTTGAGAGATTTGGTTCCATGCGAGTGTAGAAGTATTGAATACCGGACCGTTTTTACAAACACCGATGTTGCCGTTGGCGGTAGTCTCGGTGCAGCACAGGCACACGCCGAAGCCGCATGCCATCATATTTTCGAGCGACACCTCGCAGGGTATGCCCTTGGCGGCGGCGACGGCGGCGACGGCCTTCATCATCGGCTTCGGGCCGCATACCTGAATGAAGCCGTAGCCCCGCTCGAGCTCGGGATGGTCGGTGACGAGACCATGGAGGCCCGCGGTGCCGTCGTCGGTGCATATGTGCAGTGGTGCAAGGCGCTCGAAAAGAGCGCACAAGGCAGCGTCGGGAGCCGTACGGGAGCCGAAGACCACTTCGACGTCGACGCCTGCGTCACGGAGCATGCGGAGCTGATAATATAGAGGAGCTATGCCCACGCCGCCGCCGATGAGGAGCACGCGTGTGCCGGGCTCGAAAGTGGTGGTGAAGCCGTGGCCCAGGGGTGCAATCACCGTGAGGTCGCTGTCCTCGGCGAGGGCGCAGAGGGCCTCGGTGGCGTTGCCTACCGGACTCACGAGGAGGTCGAGGGTGCGGTCGGTGCGGTCGAAGATAGATATGGGGCGGTTGAGGAGGACGCCGGGAGCCTCGACGCGGACTTCGACGAACTGACCGGGGGCCATTTCTGGGAGGGCTTCAGGCGACTCCAACCGGAGAAGGTGCCAACCCGGGGCGAACGACCGGTTGTCGGCGACGCAAAGCTTAAGTTGATGTTTCATGTTAGGGTAACGCTTAAATGCTCGAGCCTGTTCATAGCTCCAAAAACAAAAAGCCGACGGCACATAAATGCTGTCGGCTATAATGATATGATTGGTCTATTAAAGTGGCGGGAACGAGAATTGGACTCGTGACCTCCGGGTTATCAATCCGACGCTCTAAC
>CABRZA010000220.1 GCA_902475285.1 uncultured Porphyromonadaceae bacterium | reverse complement strand
CTCGCCGGGCAAAAGTTTCGCCCGAGGTGCGACGCCGCGTAGATTTGTCGTTTCTGATAGTGGACAGGATTCACAGCATCTTGGAAGCAAAAGGTCTTAAACAAAAGGATCTTGCCAATATGTTGGGTAAGAATGAGTCGGAAATAAGCAAATGGATGAGGGGCACGCACAACTTCACGATTGAGACAATCACATCTATCGAGAATGTTCTCGGCGTGCCGATACTTCAAGTAGCGGGAGCGTGATATTGTTGAGGGAGGGCGGCAACATGAGTATGTTAAGGCCGGTGTGATGGAGCACAAGGGGTCAGCCTTTGCGGGAGCGGAGGAAGGTGTCGAGGTCGGTTTCTTTGTCGAGGTTGAGTTTTTTGCGGAGTCGGTAGCGTGCTGAGTTGACGCTCTGGCGTCCTATGCCGAGGCTGAGGGCAATCTCTTCGGTGCTGTACTTCATGTAGATTAGCATTGCGATTAGTTCGTCGTTGGAGGTTACGGCGGGGTAGTCGCGGTGCAGCTGGGGTATGAAACGGGGATAAATTTGTGAAAATCCACGGCGGAACTCTGCTTCCTGGCTGTCGCTGAGCAAAGATGAGGGCATGGCTGCGAGGAGGCTGTTGATGTTTTCGCTTGTGTGCCGGTTTTCGATTTCGTTGTTTAGTTCGGCGATATTTGCGTTGAGGTTCTCGATGGTGGCGTTGACCTCTTTCTGGCGCTCAAGCATGGCAAGGAGGCGTCGGTGCATTTCCTCTCGCGAGCGGCGTGCGTGGCTGAGTTTGCGCAATATTCTGAATATCAGTAAAGAAGCGAGTGCCACGGCGAGTCCAATGGCGATCCATTGGAGGACGATTATTTTTAGTGCGTCGGCGCTGCGCTCCTTCCACATCTGTGTTTCGAGGTCCTTTTTCTTGGTGCGGAAGCGGAACTCGCTGGCTGTAACGGAGTTGATTTTCTCGCGGTCCAATAATGTGTCGCTCAGTGCTTCGTACTCGGGGAAGAGGGCGGCCAATTGGCGGCTACGTCCGGTCTTGGCGTAGGCTGTGAGGAGGTATTTCTCGGAGTACTGTATCATTTCGATGTCCTTCCGCTGTCGCGAGGCATCGAGCGCTTTTTCGAAGAGCGATATGGCTGTGGCTGTGTCGCCGAAGAGTAGGCGTCCCTGGCCTATGGAGACGTAGGTGGCGATATGAAATGGCGAGGCGCTGAAGTCGGTGTTTTCCATCATGTGGAGCGTGCTGCGGACCACGTCGCGAGGGAAACTGTCGCTGTGAAATATTATGTAGTTGCCGCGTTCGGCTTCGATTGTGAGCGCCAGGCGGGGGTTGCCCTCGATTTTTGTCAGTGCCATGTCGTAGCAGTGGAGCACGGAGTCGGCCGGGGCATTCATTTCGTCGAAAATATTGCTGCGCATTCGCCATAGATTGCCGGCGATGAAGTCGGGAATTCCCTGGCTGTACGTCAGGGCCCTGGCGTTTGCGTCGAGGCCTTCGTCGAACATGTTCATACGCGAATATAGGTTGGCGAGGTTCCCGAAGAGTCGGGCGGCCGTCTCGCGTTCGGCGCCCTTTGGCTCGTGTCGGTCGAGGGAATCGACGGCTTCGAGAAGGAAGTCGGCGCCGAGGTCGTAGCGTCCGGCGCGGCAGTAGAAATATCCCATCTGCTGGAGTACGTCGACGGGGTTGTGGGTGGAGCGTCCCCGTCGGAGCTCGTCGACGGCGCGCTCCTGCATGGCCAGGATGCTGTCGAAAGGAGCACGGGCGTTCATGAGGGCAAATGCGCGGGCGTGGAAGGAGCTGTCGGGGTCAGTTTTGCCGGCCGGGGCGGAAGCGTTGCCGCCGCAGGAGGCGAGGAGGATGAGGGGTATGAGGAGGATGAGTATAAGATTTTTCATAGTAACATGGTGTGGAAGCCCTGAAAGAGCAGTGCAAAGATAATGCTTTTTTGCGAAATTCCCGTGGCCTTCCCGAAAAAATGACGGCGGCATCAGAACCGCACACTTCGCATTTTTCAGACCGACCAATATCTTAGTTGAGTAACTTTTTGCCCTCACCATCAGGGCTATAGTTCGCCACACC
>CABRZA010000219.1 GCA_902475285.1 uncultured Porphyromonadaceae bacterium | reverse complement strand
TCGCTCCTCACCTCGCCCCTCGACCTCACCATCACCGTCGTGCCCGGCTTCTATGGAGAACCCGGCATACCTGTGGAGATTACAGAGGCTACAACGGCAGAGGAATTTATGGATGCAGTAAATGGTGACGGACCTGCCAATATCATCATACCCAACGGCTCTGTTGTCGACCTCAACGGTCAAGCTCCGACCATCGACATCCCTGCCGGCTCGGTAATCAAGGTTGAAGGCACCCTCAACACCTCCCGCGCACAGCTCGGCGTTCGCGGCGAAGGCAACACCGTGATTGTAGAAGGCAGCAACTCGCGTGCCGGCCAGGGTATCATAACCTCGAAAGGCGTTGCCAACGCCACCGGCAACCGTCCTCTCAACGCCTACGACGGCGGCACCCTCATCGTGCGCAACGTAACCGTAGAAACCGAGCAGAACAACGGCGGCTCGGCAATCTTCAGCGAGGGAGGCCATCTCATTCTCGAAAACGTAACCGTAAACTGCCACCATTTTGCAGTCGGAGCCAACGGCGGCTCCCTCACCATCAAGGGCGGCCAGTACAATTCCGACTCCAACAACAGAGTTGGTGCGTTCAGCTACACAATCGGCATCAACTCGGGTTGCCAGGCTGTACTCGAAGACTGTGAAGTAAACGGCGTTCAGGGCGGCGTATGCCCCGACGGCATCGGAACGGTAGTCACCATCAAGAGCGGCAAGTACACCACGACAAATTATGTTGACGAGAACGGCACTGTTTACCCCTGGACCGCATTCTATCCCGTCTATGCATGCAACAACGGCCTTGCCGTGATTGAAGGCGGCGAATTTATCAGCGGCCAGGCAAGCTACTCGGTATTCGCCGGCGACAACGATATCCAGGCACCCTGGGGTCTGATCGAGCTCCGCGGCGGTAAATTCAACAAAATCAGCCACAGCCAGGAGACCAACAGCGAAATCACTCCCGTCGACGGCTTCGTATGGCAGGAAATGGCCCAGCCCGAAGGCGAACTCATCTATGAGGTCGTAGCCAAGTAAGAAACCCCTTACACATACATACTTAACGCCCCCGCACAACCACTGCCGTGCGGGGGCTTTTTTTATTGATGGCAAATCAGGTTCAATGGGCGACGGTGACTTCGGCACGGCGATCCTGGGCGTAGTCGGGGTAGGCATCGGTTGCGCCACGGCCATAGACCTTCACATGGTCGGCCGGGACACCGTGAGCCACGAGATAGTCGCCCACAGCACGCGCGCGGCGCTCGCTGAGGCGGAGGTTATATGCGTCGCGGCCACAGCTGTCGGTATATGCGTTGACATTGAGAGTGACGCCCGAGGCTGCCGCGCGACGAGCAATTTCGTCGAGTTGGTCGGACTGCGGCACGGCACTCGAATTGTAGGCGAAGAGATATACTACGGTCATATCTTCGGGAATGGCGGCGGCCGAAGCTGCCGGGGCAGCTGTCGATGCGTCGGTTTCCGTCTGTGCGGGCACTGTTGCCTCGTCGAGGTCGACGGAGTAATCGCCCGGAGCGACGGGTTCGACGCTCTCCGAGAGAGCGGCCAGGCGCATGTCGGCCTGCACGGCTGTGGCATTGCGGTCGAGCGATGGCTCGAAAGGCGACACGAAGGGATCGGGGAGTGTTCCGGCCAACGCGGGGTCGTCGTAGGCACCATACTGAGTGAAATACGCTTCTGTCGGAGCCGGAGCCACTTTGGAAGTGTCGCGGGTCTCGTAGGGCACACCGCCGTCGACCCAAATATAGCAACCCACGCCGAAAGCAAGTCCCAGAAGAATTGCGGCACCGTATTTCACCACGGGCGAAGTCTCGTCGACATCGGCGGTGACGGCGGGAACGACGACATCGTCGTCGGGGGTATGCTCCCTCAAAGCGTCGGGGGCCTGAGAACCATCTAAACGCTTCGGTTCGGGATGAGCCCCGAGCGCCTTCGGCGACTGACTGTCGGCCGGAGAGGGTGTAGATTTTTTGTTAGAGTCCATAACAGTCAAATTTTAGGTAAGTTGAAATCGCAGAGAGTCGGGAAGAGCCGACACCTGCAATATTAACGCGCCAAGGGCG
>CABRZA010000218.1 GCA_902475285.1 uncultured Porphyromonadaceae bacterium | reverse complement strand
GTACCCGGCTCAAAAGTGTATACGGCCCCGCTTTCGAACAGCCGGCGGGCATTTTCAAGGCTCTGTGCGTCGATAGATTTCATAAAACAAGGGCATCTTATATATTTTTGCAAATATAAGGCTTTTCGGCGAGATTATGTTTATGCGGGCGAAAAAACGGGGCGATGGATGACCACCGCCCCGCGAATCAATGGTTTATGTCTATTTGCGGAGGCGTACGTTGATGCGGCCCTGGGGGTAGGCGGGGTCGTTTTTCACTACGTCGATGGCTTCTATGCGGTCGGCGGGGATGGCGTCGAGCTCGGCTTGTGTGGCTTCGCGGCCGTCGATGAAGACGGCGGCCTTGGAGGTGTCGACAGGGTCGCTGCCGACGGCTTTGAATTTAACGGGGACGACCATCGACACCGCCACGGCCTTGCCGGCGGTGGTGCCGGGTTTCCAGAGGACGGCAACTTTCCGAAGTGCGTCGATTACGGCCGAGGCCGCCTCGGGGCTGTTGCTCTTTATGGCTTCGAAATTGCTCATGGTGCCGTCGGGCTCTACGGTGAAGCGCACGGCCACATCGGCCATGTCGAGGCCCTCGGGGTATTCGATGAGGCGGTTGAGGAAGTTGACGAAGGCCTGCATGCCGCCGGGGAACTCGGGCATGGTGTCGCCCGCGGCCGCGGACTCTTCGGCGGGGGCTTCGGTGCCGCCGGCTTGCGCGGTTTCGGAATTTTGCGTAACTTTGTCGGTGCCGGAGGGAGCGGTGATTCCGGCGTGCGAAATGGTGCCGAGCGCCGATGCCACCGACGGTACTTGTGTGAGCGCGAGTGCCACGGCAAGGGCGGGCACCAGGGCGGCGATGCGATAGCGTCGCAGGCCCGAAGGACGATTTTTGTACATCATAGTAACACGTTTTTTAAGTTTACTGTGGTTGAGGCTGTTGGCAAGCGACTGGAAACGAGTGCCCACAGCCTTTTTTATAAGCAGAAGTTGATATTGTCGGGCATCGACGCCCGTGGCGAGCACGGAGTCGTCGGCGAGGTATTCGTGCACGGTTTTGAGCTCCTCGCGCATGAGCCATGCGGCGGGGTTGTACCACATTGCGATGGCAACGACTTGTGCCACAATGAGGTCGAGCCAGTGCGTGCCGGCTATATGGGCGCGCTCGTGGGCGATAATCATGGGGCCGGCGGCGTCGAGATCGCTGCGGTTCACCACAATGTAATGGCCCCAGCTGAAAGGCGCCACGCGGCGGTCGTCGAGCACCACAAGTGTGACGTTGCCGAGCCGGCTGTGTTCGCCCGAGCGGATGATGGCCGCCAGGCGCAGGGCGGTGATTGCCGTCAGTGCCGCCACAACGGCTGCGCCCGCGATGTAGACCCACAACAACGCACTTATCCACAGCGGCGTGCCTGCGGCGGCAGTGACTGTGGCCTCGACGGCGGCAGTGTCGGCGGCTATCGCGGCACCGATGGCTCCGACGGCCGAATGACGCGCCTCGAGCCCGGCGAGGAGGGGAGCGGCGAGGCACACGGCGTAGAGCGTGAGGATTACGGCGCGGTTGAAGTGTGGGCGCCGTTCGCCGCTGAGCAGGCTCTTGTAGGCGAGGTAGGCGGCGATGAGGAGCACGCCGGCGGCGAGGGTGTAGGCGAAGAAGGTTCCCATGGCTCAGCGCGTTGAGGTGTCGTCGGAGGTCTTGGCGGCGTGGCGTTCCTCGACCATGCGGAGGATGTCGCGAAGCTCGTCGGCGCTGATTTTCTCTTCTTCGGCGAGGGCCGATACAGCCGAGGCGTAGGAGTTGTGGAAGTAGTCTTTGATTACTTGGGCGAGGGTTCGCGAGCGGAAGAAGGATGGCTCTACGGCAGCTGCGTAGCGGTGCGAGCCGCCGACGGCCTCGTGGCTCACGAAGCCTTTGTCTTCGAGGATGCGTACGGTGGTCGATATGGTGTTGACGTGCGGCTTGGGATCGGGCAGGAGCGTCAGCATATCCTTTACGAACATGGGGCCGTGCTCCCATAGGAGGGCCATAAGTTCGCTTTCGCGAGGAGTGAGGCGAGGAGGATTTTCGCGGCGTGTCATACTCAACTAAATTTTTAGTTCATGCGGCAAAGTTAAACTAAAATTTTAGTTGAAGCAAGCACTCCCAAGTTAAAGAAAGTTAAACCCACACCGATTCAGACCTCATCCCATGCCAATTTTTGACATGAGAACATAAGGACATAGGTGCATAAGTTATTGTTTCTTATA
>CABRZA010000217.1 GCA_902475285.1 uncultured Porphyromonadaceae bacterium | reverse complement strand
GAAAGCCATATTTTAGGCGTTTTGAACATTATTTCGCCTTTTTTCATCGCTTTCTTGCGGCTTTTTTCACCTTTCGGGGCGTTACTCTTTGAAAGACCGACGCATTTTGTTAATTTTGCAATCCCAAAGCACTTTATTATGGAACAGATCGACATCGTAACGCCCGTAACGGCCAAAAGCTACGACGAGCTCTCCGGCGACGACCGCCGGCTTATCGACGCGGCGCGTGCCGCCACGCGCGGCTCCTACGCCCCTTACAGCCACTTCCGCGTGGGAGCGGCCATACTTCTCGCCAACGGTGAGGTGGTGACCGGAGCCAATCAGGAGAACGCCGCCTTCCCCTCGGGCACTTGCGCCGAGCGCTCGGCCGCCTTCTGGGCCGGCGCCAACTTTCCCGATGTCCCCTTCGTGAAAATAGCAATTGCCGCCGTAGCTCCCGACGGCCGCGAGTCCGCCCTCCCCGTGGCTCCCTGCGGCGCCTGCCGCCAGGCCCTGCTCGAATACGAGAAACGTGCCGGCGACGCCGTGCCCGTCCTCCTCGCCGGGGCCGACAAGGTGTATGTCGTGCCGTCGGTAAAGAGTCTGCTCCCTCTGGCTTTCTCCAACTTTTGATACAACAAGATAAAATGGACTTTATTGAAGAGCTTACCTGGCGCGGCATGATACACACCGTGATGCCGGGTACCGAAGAAGAACTCAAAAAAGGTATGGCCACGGCCTACCTCGGCATCGACCCCACCGCCGACAGCCTCCACATAGGCCACCTCGTGGGCGTAATGATGCTCAAACACTTCCAGCGTTGCGGACACAAGCCCATAGCCCTCGTGGGCGGCGCCACCGGCATGATAGGCGACCCCTCCATGAAGAGCCAGGAGCGCAAGCTCCTCGACGAGCCCACACTCCGCCACAACCAGGAGTGCATCAAGCGCCAGCTGGCAAAATTCCTCGACTTCGACTCCGACGCCCCCAACGCCGCCGTCCTTGTCAACAACTACGACTGGATGAAGGACTTCACCTTCCTCGACTTCATCCGCGACGTGGGCAAACTCATCACCGTCAACTATATGATGGCCAAGGACTCCGTGAAGAAACGCCTCGCCGGCGACGCCCAGCAGGGCATGTCGTTCACCGAGTTCTCCTACCAGCTCGTGCAGGGCTACGACTTCCTCACCCTCTACCGCGACCGCGGCTGCCGTCTGCAAATCGGCGGCTCCGACCAGTGGGGCAACATCACCACGGGCACCGAGCTCATCCGCCGCACCCTCGGCGGCGAGGCATTCGCCCTCACATGCCCCCTCATCACCAAGGCCGACGGCACAAAGTTCGGCAAGACCGAAAGCGGCAACGTGTGGCTCGACCCCGCGCGCACGTCGCCCTACAAGTTCTATCAGTTCTGGCTCAACGTGGCCGACGACGACGCCGAGAAATACATCAAGATTTTCACCACCCTCTCGCGCGAGGAAATCGCCGCCCTGGTGGAAGAGCAGAAGGCCGACCCCGGCCGCCGTCCGCTGCAGCGCCGTCTGGCACAGGAAATCACCACCATGGTGCACTCCGCCGACGACCTCCGCGCCGCCGAGGAGGCATCGCAGATACTTTTCAGCAACAAGGCCGCCGAAATCCTCCACACCATCGACGAAGCCACGCTGCTCGACGTATTCGAGGGCGTGCCCCAGCATGAGGTGAGCCGCGCCGACATCGAGGGCGGCATACGCCTCGTCGACCTCCTCACCGATAAGGCTCCCGTCTTCCCCTCCAAGGCCGAGATGCGCAAGCTGGTGCAGGGCGGAGGATTCTCCGTCAACAAGGAGAAAGTGACCGACCCGATGGCCACCGCCTCGACCGACATGCTCCTCAACGACCGCTACATCATCGTCCAGAAAGGCAAGAAGCAGTACTTCCTCCTCATAGTGAAGTAATTGCCACACCCCAAACAACAACCGCCACATCCCGTATCGGGGTGCGGCGGTTTTTCATGTCAAAAATCGCAAAAACCGGTGCAAGTCGCGAAGCGACGCCTTTGTGGTAAACCCCAGACGACCGGAGAGAGTCTGGGGATATACCTGATAGCTAAAAGATTGAGTCTCGAAGAGACGACGTTGACAAGACTGGTCGACGTCGTCTCTTCGAGACTCATCCGTTGATTTCGTGCTTGTTACCCCAGACTCCCGATGGTCGTTTGGGGGTTACCACAACGACGTCGCTCCGCGACTGTTACCAAATTATTACTGTCCGATAAAACTTT
>CABRZA010000216.1 GCA_902475285.1 uncultured Porphyromonadaceae bacterium | reverse complement strand
ATTCACAGCCCTTAATACCTGAGGTTGAGTTATATCCGCCAAATAACTTTTCAAACACAATATAACTTATCTTGTTGTAGCAAAAGTCGATCATTTGAAAATCGCGATCGCTTCCACCTGCGCCCGTGAAAACGATCATTTTCCCGGGCAAGCCATTAGCTACCAAAGTGCCTTCGGCTTTAAAGTTTGCCCCATTTTTCATTTTTATGACCGTTCCCGGCTCAATGGTGAGGGTAACGCCCTTGGGGACGGCGAAGTTGCCGGTGACGATGTAGTGGGTGTCGGCGTGGAGGAACATGTCGGAGGTGAGTATGCCGGTGAGCTCGACGCCGTTTTCGGCGGTGAGTTCGAATTCCTGCACGAGGGGCTCGGCCATGCCGTCGCAGGTGGCTGTGAGGCGGAAGCGGCAAACGCGGCCGTCGGCCACGTTGGGATTCATCTTGATTTCGATGGGGTTAATGGCCTCGGCTTTGCCGTAGGACGAGAGGTTGAGGCCGAAGTCGGCCTCCTTGGTGGCTATCTCGCAGATGGTGTTTGCTTCCTCGGCAACTTCTACGGAGTAGCGGATATTGCGAGCGTTGCCCCAGCTGTTGCGAAGCATGGGGTAGAAGCGGATGGTCTCGCCGGCGTCTATGCGGCCGTCGCCGTCACCCTCGCTGTCGTCGACCTTTACGGTGACGAGCTGCAGCTCGGGGCGGCGGTCGGCGTCGGAGGTCTTGTAGGCGGCATAAATGTCGAGGATGCCGCCCTTGCAGGCGTTGATAAGGTCGCCGAAGAACTCTTCCTTGTTCTCGACGCTCTTGCTCATAAGCAGGCGGCTGACGGCGCCGGCCACGAGGGGCGTTGCCATCGACGTGCCGTTGAGATAGGTGCTTATGATGCTCACGCCGGGAGCGGTGATTTCGTAGTTGTAGAGTTTCTCCTCGCCGTAGGCAGAGTATGTAGCGCCATCGTCGTCGTAGTTGGAGAATGTGGCAAGGGCGTTGTCGGTACCGGCAGCTTGCACGCCGAGGACGAAGTTGTAGGCTGCGGGGAACATGGGCATGGGAGCCAGCTGGCCTTTCTCGGGATGGGCATGGTTGAGGCAGTAACCGTCGTTGCCGGCGGCGGCGACGATGATGCTCTTCTGGTAGGCGCGGCCGAGAGCTTGCTCGAGGGCCATGGATTCGCCGTAGGTGCCGAGACTCATGCTTATTACGTCGGCTCCGTTGGCGGCGGCATAGTCGACGGCCTTAATGATTGTGCCCACGTCGCCCGAGCCGTTGCTCTGCATGGCGGTTATGGGCATGATGCGGGCGAAGGGGTTGGCGCCGATAATGCCCATGCCGTTGTAGCCTGTGGCGGCGGCTATGCCGGCGCAGTGCGTGCCGTGGCCGTTGTAGTCGGCGAGGACGCCGGTATTGTTCACAAAGTCCCAGCCGTGGACGTCATCGGCGTAGCCGTTGGCGTCGTCGTCGTAGCCCGAGGCACCGGCGGCTTCGCGGGGGTTGGTCCAGATGTTCTGCTGAAGGTCGGGGTGCATGATGTCGACGCCCGTGTCGATGATGGCAATGACGGGGCCTTCCTTACTGAGCACTTCCTCGCCCCAGAGGCTGTACATGTTGATCTGCTGCAGGCCCCACTGCTGGTTGTAGAAGGGGTCGTCGGGACTTCGGCCTCGAGGGCATGGACGGTGTAGTTGGGTTCGGCAAACTCCACGTCGGGGAGTGCGGCGAGCTTGCTTACGGCCTCGGCGACGTCGGCCGAGAGGGTGAGGAGGTATGCCTTGTCCATGTCGCGGGCCTCGACGGGGCGGCCGTTGAAGGCCGGCATGGAGCGGCGGAGGGGTGCGGAGCCGGTGAGGGGCATGAGGTTCTCTACCTCGGTGACACCGAGGGCTGCGAGGGTGCGGTCGACGGCGGTAACGCCGGCGGAGCGGAAGCGGCGTACGCCGCTCTTATGGCCGAGAGTGGCGGCTGAGGAGTCTTTGAATTTTACGATTACTTGGCCGGGGCGGTAGTCGAAACGGGATGCGTCGGAGAGGCGCACCACGTCGGCATCGCTGTCGGCAGCTGCCATGGGCATGGCGCACAGGGCGGTGGCCAGACCGAGGCATAGGAGTCGGGTGAGTTTCTGCATATGGGTTGATGTTTAAGGTTCAAGACACTACCGATGCGGCTTCCGTCCCCCTGGAAACCCTTATGCAAGAAAGAGATAAGGAAAGAAAAAGCGTGGGAACTGTACATCGTTGTCCGTCCCACTTTTCGAGGCCTTCGCATTGCCCTTGTCTCGGTCCGGACAACAGCAGAAGCCCACGTTGCAAAATGCTACAATAACAAGTGCTAATAACTGCCAATAA
>CABRZA010000215.1 GCA_902475285.1 uncultured Porphyromonadaceae bacterium | reverse complement strand
TATCTGAGGTCTTCGACTACCTATCAACCAAAATAAATGAGTAAAGCCCACGCGTATGGCGTGAGCTTTTTCGCTTTACTCGTGGTTGATTTGAAAGTGTCGAAGTTTCAGATACCAGATATAGCAAAAAAGCTTTTTCCTAATATGTCGTCTTAATTCAGAGGTTTGAGATTCAATTCATTGGCATTGAGGTTTTGATTCGTGATGCAAAGGTACAAATATTATTTGATTTTGCTTATCCAAAATGTGCTTTTCTGGAAAAAATTTAGAGGCAGCGCCGCCGGGATGGGCGGGGCTGCCTCGGGGGGTGTAGGGGAATTCGTTAAAAATTGGAGAGGACGAGGGTGGCGCGGGGGGAGAGGGTGATGGTGTCGGCGGGGGTGAAGGGGGCGTTGGTGAAGATGTTGTGGAAGGTGGTGCCGTCGGGGAGGATTTCGCGGTAGTGCGATGTCTTGACGGTGGCTGGGCGGTCGGTGCCGTTCATAAATACGACTACGCGGCGGTCGCCGAGGGTGCGGGTGTAGGCATAGACGCCGTCGACGGGAGCGAAATGTTTGAGGTTGCCTCGGGCGATGACGGGGTTGGCGGCCGGGCTTTTGCGCCAGTTGAGGAGGGCCGAGAGGTAGTCGTAGGCCTCGTTCTGCATGGGGGTGCGGCCTTCGCGGGTGAAGACGGATGTTGTGTCGCCGGGGAATCCGCCGGGCATGTCGAGGCGCACGGCGGGGTCGCCGCCTTTGTCGCGTGTGCCGTGCATGAGCACTTCGGTGCCGTAGTATAACTGAGGGATGCCTCGCGAGGTGAGGAGGAAGGTGAGGGCCTGCTTCCATGTGTCGAGGTTCTCGGGGGCTTCGCGTAGGAAGCGGTCGGTGTCGTGGTTGTCGAGGAAGGTGAGGATGTGCTGCGGGTCGGGGTAGAGGTAGTCGATGGCGAGGTGCTGGTAGAGTTTGTTGAGGCCCTTGCCGTACTGGGCGGAGTCTTCCTTGAAGAATTCGCCGCCGGTGAGGACGAAGAGGAAGTCCATGACGGTGCGCAGTCGCGGGTCGCGTGCGTTGACCTTGGAATCGCGCTGCCAGAATGCGTTGGGAGCGTCGGAGGCGTACCAACATTCGCCCACGATGTTGAAGTTGGGATATTCGCGCTCGACGGCGTCGGACCAGCGTGCCATTTCCATCATGTCGGCATAGGGGTAGGTGTCCATGCGGATGCCGTCGATTTTGGAGTCTTCAATCCAGAAGATGGAGTTCTGGATGAGGTAGTTCATCAGGTGGGGATTCTTCTGGTTGAGGTCGGGCATTCCGGCGGTGAACCAGCCGTTGACGGTGAGGTCGCGGTCGGTGTCGGAGGCGTAGGGGTCGAAGATGGAGAAAAGGCGGTGGTTGGAGTATGTGACGGTGCCGTCGTTCTCAAACTCGGCCTGGTGGTTGAACCAGTCGCTTGCCGGAAATTTCTTCATCCACACATGGTTGCTGCCGCAGTGGTTGAAAATCATGTCCATCACCACTTTGAGGCCGCGCGAATGTGCCGTGGCCACGAAGTCGCGCCACTCGTCGTTGCTGCCGAAGCGGGGGTCGATGGAGTAATAGTCGGTTGTGGCGTAGCCGTGATATGAGCCGCCGGGCTGGTCGTTGGCGAGCACGGGGTTAACCCATATGGCCGTTACGCCGAGGTCGGAGATGTAGTCGAGATGATTGCTCATGCCCTCTATGTCGCCGCCATGGCGTGCGCCGGGGCGGGTGCGGTCGGCTGTTTGGGAGAAGCGGCCTTCTACTTTTGTCGCGCCGGGCAGATTGTTGTTGGCCGGATTGCCGTCGGAGAAGCGGTCGGGCATGATGAGGTATAGCACGTCGGATGCGTCGAAGCCCGGATTGTCGTTGCCCTTCCAAGTGCGCTTTTTCAGCTCGTAGGGCACTTTCTGGGTGGTCTTGCCTTTGGAGAACGAAAGATTGACGGTTCCGGGCACGGTTTCTTTGCCTATGGTGAGGTATACCACTTTATAGTCGTTCGAGCCGTCGAGTTCGGCCGTGCTTGCGACTTTCACGCCGGGATAGTCGACGGAGAGGTCGGCGTTTTTCACATCGTTGCCGTAAACGAAGAGCTGGAGGGTGTCGTTAGCCATGCCCGTCCACCAGTAAGGAGGGTCGATGGAGTTGATCAGGGGAGCCTTTTTGGCCGCCAGGGCGCATGTGGCGGTGAGCACCGCCGCAAATAGAATGAGAAACTTTTTCATGGTTGAATAAGTAGGATTGACTTCTGCAAAATTAAGCCTTTCTCGTGGAATTTCCTACGTATTCATAGACGAATCAAAACACTTGCTCGTATAAGTGTCGGATTATAAGTGTATTGCTGGCCGGGAGCTCTAAACGCGATACACTGGGCTAAATACCTCCATATATAAGTTGTTTGGTGCGGTCGAGTTTCTTTTCGATGAATT
>CABRZA010000214.1 GCA_902475285.1 uncultured Porphyromonadaceae bacterium | reverse complement strand
TTGTTTTCGCTGCAAAGTTAGTCACTTTTTTCGGTATTTTCCGCTTTACGATATTAATTATGGTTAAAATTGCGGTTTTGACGCACCTATTATATCCTTCGTCGACGCTCAAAACTGTAATTTTGCATCTCATTATATTATAAAGGAGATGACACCCGCACACACCGAGCTCTATGCCCGCGCGCTGGCATTGCTTACGCGTTTCTATGGATACCGTTCTTTCCGTCCCGGACAATGGGAGGTAATCGAGGCTGTGGCCCGTGGCCGCGACGCCCTGGTGATTATGCCCACAGGCGGAGGAAAGTCGATATGCTACCAACTGCCGGCGCTGTTGGCCGTCGGACGTTGTGCCGTGGTGGTGTCGCCGCTGATAGCCTTGATGCAGGACCAAACGCAAGGGCTACAGGCCAACGGTATCCCGGCTGCAGCCGTCAACTCCAACCAAAGCGAGAGCCTCAACGAGAGAGCCTTCCTCGCCGCCATGCAGGGAAGGTTGAGCCTCCTCTACGTCTCACCCGAACGACTTCTGGCCGATCTCGACCGCTTCCGCGCGCTGCCCATAAGCCTCTTCGCCATCGACGAGGCGCACTGCATATCGCAGTGGGGCCACGACTTCCGGCCCGACTACACAGCTCTCGAAGCAATAAAAGCAAATTTTCCCTCAATCCCTGTGGTGGCGCTCACGGCAACGGCCGACCGCCTCACCCGCGACGACATCGCAACGCGCCTACGCTTGGTCGACCCACATATTCTCATAAGCTCCTTCGACCGCCCCAACATATCGCTCACCGTCCATAACAACCCGGGCAAGAAGGAGCGCATGCAGATGATACGCGACCTCGCCCGCAAGTATCCTCAGGATTCAGGCGTGGTGTACTGCCTCTCGCGCAAGAATGTCGACGATACCGCCACTGCCCTCGCTGCCCTGGGACTCAGTGTCACGGCCTACCATGCCGGCATGTCGGCCGACAGCCGCAAGCATGCACTCGACACATTCCTCTCGGGCACCGCGCAGATTGTGGTGGCAACGGTGGCTTTCGGCATGGGTATCGACAAAAGCAATATCCGCTGGGTGGTGCACTGCAACATGCCCGGAAATATCGAAAGTTACTACCAGGAAGTAGGACGCGCCGGCCGCGACGGTCTTCCCGCCGAGGCGGTGATGTTCTACAACTTCGGCGACTTCATGACGCGCCGCAACTTCGCCGAGGAGTCGGGCCAGAAGGACATCAACCTCCAGAAGCTCAACCGCATGAAGGAGTACGCCGAAGCGCAGGTGTGCCGCCGCCGTATACTCCTCAACTACTTCGGCGAGGAGCGCGGCTGCGACTGCGGCAACTGCGACAACTGCCTGCATCCTAAACAACGTTTCGACGGCACCATAACAGCGCAGAAGGCACTCAGCGGCATCATGCGCACGGGCCAACGCGTCACCATGGGCACGCTTAACGCCATTCTCCGAGGAGTGCGCCGCTACGACGTCACCTCCGAAGGCTACGATCGCCTGCCCACATTCGGTTGCGGCGCCTCTATGACGGCCGATATGTGGGATTTTTACATAGCGCAGATGCTACAGCTGGGGGTAATCGACATAGCCTACGACGACGCAAACCGTCTCCGCGCAACACCCCTCGGCATGCGTATCCTCCGCGGCGAGGAGCGTCTCGAAATGGCCGTATGTCCGCCCAAGCTCTCGGCAAAAGAGCGTCGGGCACAGGCAAAGGCTGCCATAAGCGCCCCCAAGAGTATTGCCGAGCAACTCGTGGCGCAGCTCAAGGCCTTGCGCACACGCATAGCTCAGCAGGATAAAATTCCGCCGTATCTCGTATTCTCCGACGCCACTCTCGCCGATATGGCCGAACGACAGCCCGAAGACATCGAGCAGTTCCTACAAGTATCGGGAGTGGGCGAAAAGAAAGCGGCCAAATACGGACGCCGCTTCATCGACGCCATCCGCAGCTTCAAGGGGCTCGAGCGCCAGGGGCCCGGAACAACGCTCCGCGAGACACTGGCATACTTCAACTCAGGCCTTACCCCCGACGAAATCGCAGATATAAGGAAGATAAAAAAGGAGACGGTGATGACGCACCTTGCCCAACTCATAGCGCAAGGCCTCGTCACGGCCTATCACCGCGTGATATCGGGCGACGACTTCAAAGCCATCGCCGCCGCCATCCAGTCGGGCATCGACAACGAAAAGCTCTACGCCCGTTTCCCCGGCGAGCTAATCGGCGTCACCCGCGCCATCCTCAAAGCAGTCGAGCAATAAAATTCGCTTTTCCCGTAAAACAAACAAGCACTCCTCACGGAGTGCTTGCTATTTGAAGTTCTAACACTAAATACCTAAAACCATTTTATCCTTTTTACTAATGCGTTCGTAGCTTTATAATCCTAAAAATACCTTGAATCTTAGACCGTTTTAATTATTTACAATGCAAAGTTACGGCAAGGCGGAGAGCATTT
>CABRZA010000213.1 GCA_902475285.1 uncultured Porphyromonadaceae bacterium | reverse complement strand
ACTTCAAAGTACACTCCTTCGTCACATGTCGAAAATCGTCGCAAGCTACGCAGCCCTATCGGCAACATTTATTATTAAACAAGCTCTGAATTTGGCAGGGCGGAATTTTATTTGTAACTTTGCCGCAGAAATGGTTGCCGGGCGGCGTAGCTGCCGCCAATGGCATTAATAGGGAACGGGGTGCGAATCCCCGACAGTACCCGCTGCTGTAATTCCTGTCGTGCGGCATTAAGCCGCCGGCAAGAGTCAGGCACAGAAGTCACTGGTCAGTCCGACCGGGAAGACGCCTGCCTCAGGATAAGTCAGAAGACCTGCCGTTCACCTCTTATATCGCCTGCGGGATTATGGGCCGGATATATCTCGACGCCAAGGGGTATGAGCACCCCTGTGTCGGTATTATCGCATACATTTGTCCCGCCGGCGGAATTACCGCCACGGCGGGATTATTATTTATGTATACAGATATGAAGATATATACCGTATTAGCCTCCTTTATACTCTCGGCCGCAATCTGTGCGACGGCGACCGAAAGGACCGACACGACCTCGCAGGCCCCCACAGAATTGCGCGAGGTGGTGGTTACGGCGTCGTTGCCCAAGGTGGAGGTAATACCGGCCCAGCGGCTCGGCGGCGAGGAGCTGCAGCGCCTCAACAGCAACAGCATAGCCGATGCCCTGAGGTATTTTTCGGGCGTTCAGGTGAAGGACTACGGCGGTGTGGGGGGCATCAAGACCGTGAATATCCGCTCTATGGGTACCAACCACACAGGCGTTGTCTACGACGGTGTGGAGCTCGGCAACGCCCAGAACGGCCAGATAGACCTCGGGCAGTTCTCGCTCGACAACGTGGAGAGCATCTCGCTCTACAACGGCCAGAAGAGCGAAATACTCCAGCCGGCCAAAGACTTCGGGTCGGCGGGTACGATATATATACGCACGCGCACGCCCAAGTTCCGCGACGGTTCGAACTTCCACCTCCGTGCAGCTTTCCGCACAGGCTCATTCGACCTCATCAACCCTTCGGCTCTTATGGAGTTCCGCCTTTCGCGGAAGGTGAATGTGTCGCTCGGTGCGGAGTGGATAAATTCCAGCGGCAAATACAAGTTCCGCTACCGCCGCGTGAATCCTGCCGGCGAGCTGGCCTACGACACCACCGCCGTGCGCCAGAACGGCGATATCAACGCCACGCGCCTCGAGGCCAACGTCAACGGCGAGCTCGACCGCGGCGAGTGGCATTTCAAGATATACAACTACAATTCGGAGCGCGGTGTGCCGGGCGCTATCGTGAACAACGTGTGGCGGCGCGGCGAGCGCATATGGGACACCAACTCCTTCGCGCAAGGCAACTTCCGATACACTTTGGGCAACTTCACCACGCTCAACAACATCAAGTACGCCTTCTACCGCACCCACTATGTGAACAACGACGACAAGCAGCTGAAAATCGACAATCTCTACAAGCAGCGCGAGGTGTACTTCTCCACCGCCAACGAGTATGCCGTGCTGCCGTGGTGGCGTGTGTCGCTGGCCTATGACTTCCTTTGGAACACTCTCGATGCCGACGTCTACGGTTTCGCCAAGCCGGTTCGTTACAGCAATCTTGTTTCGGCCGCCACGGCTGTCGAGGCCGGGCGTTTCAAGATGCAGGCCAGTGTGCTGGGCACCTTTATCCACGACCGCCTCGACGGTCAGGAATCACCTGCCGACAAGCATGTTCTCACGCCGGCTGCCTTTGCTTCTTACCGCATCGTCGGAGGGCTGTCGGCCCGCGCTTTCTTCAAACAGTCGTTCCGCATGCCCACTTTCAACGACCTCTATTATGCCGATATGGGCAATTCGAAGCTCGACCCCGAGCGCGTGACGCAGTACAACGCAGGTCTTCTCTTCGCGCGGCAGAACAGAGGTTTCGTGCGCGCCATGCGTTTCAGTGCCGACGCTTACTACAACTATGTGAAAGACAAGATAGTGGCCTACCCCAAAGGCCAGCAGTTCCGCTGGACTATGCTCAACCTCGGACGTGTCGACATCCGCGGCATCGACGTCTCTGCCCTCGTTACGGTATGTCCCGTCGACGAGCTTCTGTGCACCGTACGCGGCCAGTACACCTACCAGCGCGCCATCGACGTGACTAATCCCGCCGACAATTACTACCGCGACCAGATACCCTACATACCGCATCATTCGGGTTCTGCCGTAGTAAACCTCAGCTGGCGGCGCTGGAACTTGAATTACAGCTATATATATGTTGGCGAGCGCTACAACCAGCAGGAGAACATACGCTACAATTACACACAGCCGTGGTATACGAGCGACATATCGGCAAGCCGCGACTTTACCTTCGGCAAGGTACAGCTTCGAGTCCTTGCCGAGGTAAACAATCTTTTCAGCCATGACTACGACGTAATCCTCAACTATCCTATGCCCAAGCGCAACTACCGCTTTACGCTTACTGTGGAAATATGATGT
>CABRZA010000212.1 GCA_902475285.1 uncultured Porphyromonadaceae bacterium | reverse complement strand
ATCACCCATCATGCCAAGGTCACAGTTGTCGTTAAGCCCGAGTATTACAGCAAATATACAACCCCGCATGAAACCAATGATTGGTACGGCGATGACTGGATCAATGGCTGGATGTATCTTGGCTTCAACATGGCTTATGACTACCCCGTCTATGGCGTGAACTACGATGTGACCCGCTGCTTCACCAAGGACGCCAAGCTTGATGTGACGAGAGTTGTATCGTTCCTCGGCGACAATGTCTCCAAGGACAGTCAGGACTTCAGCGGACAACTCTGCATTGCGGCCAAGAGCAACCTTACTGCAAACCGTCCCGAAGGTGTCGATGCTTACGACCCCAATGCACAGGTAAAAGTCTACGACAACGGCAAGCTGCTCGCCGACGACAAGATCGCTGCCGACGGCACCGTAACCATTACCTACTATAATCCCAACGACCTTAGCCGTAAGGACCTTGTGGGCAACCACAACATCAACGTGGTATATCTCTACAACGTGACCTTCCGTTGCGCTTCGGAAAACCTTTACATAGCTCCAGTGGTTCGCAACAACGAGGACGACGGTGATGCCGCAACCGACTTTGAGGTCCTCAACTACTTCGACTCCCTCGCTCCCGTGCTCGAAAGCGTCCGCGAGGAGTCGCAGGTGCGATTCAAGGTTGAGCTTAAAAATGTCGACGCCTCACAGCTCCGCCCCATGGTCAAGGTGGGCGAGACTATCCTCGCTGCCGACGACGAAGGATACTATACCCTCGACGTTACCGACGCCGACGTGGACGTGAACGTCTACACCGTGCCTGTCAACAACGCATGCCTCAGCCCCGCCGAGGCCGAAATCATCGATGCCGAGGAGGCCGTCGACGTCACATCCATAACCCTCACAAGCGCCATCAAGGCCGAGAAGGTGAAGGAAATCATCGACAAGCTCCCCGCTCTCGAGCATCTCGACCTCTCGGGCCTCACCGAGGCTCTTCCCGACGGTGCCATGGCCGGCAAGGAGACTCTTGTCACCGTCATGCTCCCCGCCGCCGAGGCTATCGAGGCCAACACCTTCGCCGGTTGCACCAACCTCGCCAATGTCGTGGTGCCCGAATGTGTCGACGTCATCGGCGAGAACGCCTTCAAGGGTTGCTCTTCGCTGAAAAACCTCAACTTCTCGGGCATTACCGGCGTGGGCGCCAACGCCTTCGACGGCTGCGGTAGCCTCACGAGCATTATATTCACCTCCGCGCGTCCCGACGCCACAGCACGCGTGCGCCGTCGCGCCGGTGCTCCCCGTGTGCAGGGCTACGACCAAGCAGCCTTCGACGGCCTCAATCCCAACTGCATCGTATATCTCGACGAGGATGTCGACCTTCCCGACGCCGAAGGTGTCAACTTCGTGCTCGTCCGTCAGGACGCCGACGCCGCATCCGGCCGCGTTTACGAGGCGGCCGGCAACATCACCATCGACCCCTCCGCCGACTTCCGGGTCATCAATGCCTTCAAAGTCCCCGAAGTAAGCACAATATCCATGGCCATGGAGCTCTCGTCGACACAGTACGGCGACCGAGGATGGAAATCCTTTGTCGTGCCTTTCAAGCCTGCCGAAGTGCTCGACGCCGCCGGCAACCGCCTCTCGCACTATGCGCGCAACGACGTAAGCAACGACCACGGCCTCTACATGACCGCCTCGCTCAATGCCGAAGGAAATCTCGAACTTACCGACGCCATCAAGGCCAACACCCCCTATCTCGTAAGCCTTCTCGCCCATGAGGGCGGAGTGGCCGACAAGCAGGTAACCTTCGTTGCCGGCGACTGTGAAGTGCCCCAGACTCCCGAAGAAATTCGTGTAGAGGGCACCGACTATGCTCTCGTGGCCTCTTTGGACGCCCGCACAGCTCCTGCGGCCACAACCTATGTGCTCAGCACCGACGGCAGCACCTTCGTGATGACCGAAGCTCCCGCACGCGCACGCGCCGAAGGCGATACCGAATCTCTCGTGGCAGTGAAACCCTTCTCGGTTTATGCCGTGTCCGACTCCGAAGTGGCCTCGTTCCCCATCAGTGTCGACGTCAACAACGAAGTGCAGACCGGCATCGATGACGCCGGCACTCTGCCCGCCTTCATGATAAGCCGCGAGAACGGCGCTCTCGTAATCTACTCCGACACCGATACCGACGTTGAGGTCTACGGTATCAACGGCATGCACCTGCGCACGCTCCACCTCACCTCGGGCCGCAACGAAATCGATACCATCGCCCCGGGCGTATACATCATCCGCGGACAAAAAGTGGTGCTCTGATATACCTCGAATAAATCAAACCCAAAGAGACTGTGCCCCCCCCGGCACAGTCTCTTTTCATGTCATACCCGCACAAATTGCCAGCCAAATCATTGATCACCAACGTGCTGGCGCGCAATACTAACTTAACACATAAGCAGCTGATATCCAGCCACGAAGTAGGAGGGTGTTGCAAAACCTCCAAGTCTATTATTGGCAAGTATGTCACATGTATTTGAAC
>CABRZA010000211.1 GCA_902475285.1 uncultured Porphyromonadaceae bacterium | reverse complement strand
ACGGAAGCGGCCAACGGCCGCGCCAAAAGCCGCATAGCGGCGACAATTTTGTAGGCACGGGCGTAAGCCCGTGTAAATCAGCAATAAGGCGCAATAGCCGCGTCAGCGGCGACATTTTTCCCCGAGTGGGTGTCAACCCACTCGCGTATTGGAAAACATCAAAGATCGCCGGGGCTGATTATTCGCCGGGGCTCAGGACGGCGCGGTAGGCGTCGGGGTCCAGGAGGAGGCGCCGGGCCCGGGCGTAGACCGGGTCGCGGCGCAGGGAATAGGCCACCTGGCCGCCTTCGTCGAAATAGCGCGCCGCCATTTCTTCTTCGAGGATGTCGACGATGGCGTCGCGGTTGATGTCGAGGTCGTGGCCGAGGTCATGACGCAGGAGCGACGCCAGCACGTCGAACTGCGCCGCCACCGAATCGGTCATGTATCCTTCGGCCTTAGCCGCTTCGCGCAGGGCTTCGAGACCGCTTTCGCAGCGGCGGTCGTACTTGAAGCACGCCGGGTCGATGAAGGCCTTGAAGTCGGCGAACACCGAGTCGCCCACCAGCTCGCCTGCCGGTGCCTGCGGGTTGCGGGCCACATGGCGCGTCACATAGTCGAAAGCCCACATGTCGGCCATGATGTTGTAGAGCAGACGGTTCGATTCGGGACTCTCCACGCGTATGTCGGGGGTGATGCCTCCGCCGTCGCGCACGGTGCGGCCAAGGCGCGTGGTGAAAGCGTTGGTGAGGCTGTCGGGCTTGCGCACGGGGCGCCCGTCGTCGTCGCGTTGCGAGTAGTCGATGGCCTGGATGAGGCGTCCCGAGGGTATGTAGTAGCGCCCGGTGGTGATTTTCATCAGGGCGTCGTAGGGGAGGGCGACGGAGGTCTGCACCAGGCCCTTGCCGAACGAACGCTCGCCCACTATTACGCCTCGGTCGAGGTCCTGCATCGAGCCGGCCACAATCTCCGAGGCCGAGGCCGTGCCGCCGTCGGTGAGCACCACCAGCGGCACCGAGGTGCTCACGGGGCGCGTGGTGGTGCGGTACACGCGCTCGTTGGCGCCGTCGCGGCCGCGCGTGCGCACTATTTCGGTGCCTTTGTCCACAAAGTTCGAGGCTATCTGCACGGCGCCTTCGAGGAGGCCGCCGCCGTTGCCCCGCAGGTCGAGGATTATGCCTTTGAGCTCAGGCTGGGCGCACATCTCCTCGACGGCCCGACGCACGCGGCGCCCCGAGCTTTCGTTGAATGTGGTGAGACGGATATAGCCCACGCCGGTGCTGTCGATGCCGTAGTAGGGCACGGGGTTGATTTTGATGGTCTCGCGGTCGAACTCCACGGTGAGCAGCGAGTCGTCGGCGTAGGGGCGGCAGATGTCGATTGCTATGTGCGTGCCGGCCTGTCCGCGCAGGCGCCGGCTCACCTTGTCGGTGCCCATGTCGGGAGTCACGGTGTCGCCGTTGATGCGCAGAATCACGTCGCCGGCGCGGAGCCCGGCGCGGCGTGCCGGCGAGTCGGGATTGGGACGGTTGATTATCACCCTGTCGCCGCGCTTGCTGATAACGGCCCCTATGCCGGCATACTGGCCGGTGGATATGGAGAGGAGCTCGTCCTGGTCTTCGGCGGGGTAGTACTCGGTGTAGGGGTCCACCTGGTAGAGCAGCGAGGCAATGGTCTGGTCCATAAGCTCGTTGGCGTTGAGGGTGTCGACATAGTTCACTTCCAGCTCCTTTACGATGCTGTTGAAGGTGCGCAGCTTCTCGGCGAAGCGTGCCTTGCGGCCGGCGGCTTCGTGTGTGGCTGCGGCGAGCACCGTGGCGGCGGCCACGGCGAGGGTTATGATGAAGGTGAGACGTTTCATAAGACAAAGTTAACGAAAAAGACGCAAACCGCCAAAGTCAGTCGTGGTGGTATGGCTCGCCGCGGCTTATGGTGCCCGCTCGGTAGAGTTGCTCCACGGCGAAGAGGCGCACGAGCTCGTGGGGGAAAGTCATCTTCGAGAGCGAGAGCAGGGCGTTGGCGCGGGCATAGACGGCCGGTGAGAATCCGTAGGGGCCGCCGATGAGAAACACCAGGTTGCGCGGGAGCTCCACGGCCTTGCGGCTTATGAAGTCGGCGAACTGGCGCGATGTCATTTCGCGTCCGCGCTCGTCGAAGAGAACGAGGAAGTCGGCCGCGTCGATGCGTGCCAGAAAGCGATCGCCCTCGAGGTCTTTCTGCCTTGCGGCGTCGGCCACGCCGCGGGGGAGGCGCACGTCGGGGAGGTCGGTGAGCTCGAAAGGCCAGTAATGGCCTATGCGCGAGCTATAAGTCGCTATCGCGGAGGCTATTGCCTTCTCGCGCACGCTGCCTATGGTGATGAGTTTGATTTTCATGATGCAAATTTACCGCTTTTCCGACATATCACCTCAATAGCGGCACAATACTTTTATTTGTCCAATCTGCGCACAAATTTATTCAGGACAGTATCAACGGGACTGCTTGCGATATTCCAAATCTCTTAACAAGAGATGCTTATCGCTTGCAAAGTTAGTAATTAGTTTTTGATTAATATCATGTTG
>CABRZA010000210.1 GCA_902475285.1 uncultured Porphyromonadaceae bacterium | reverse complement strand
AAGACCCTTTACAAAAAATATAGGAAACTGCCCGAAAGCCCCAACTTTTTGGATATGGCCCTTCTTTTCGACGACGTGCAGAACCGCCACAACATACAGATAGATATGGATGGTCCCGTCGACTCGTTGGTAATCAACAGCATCGACCCCGAATCGCCCTTTCACCGCATACCTCTCGAGCGCATACATGCAATAGTGCCTTTCGAGGAATGGGTGGCGCTGGTGCAGCATTCGAGCGTGATTTTTCTCAACCGCAAGTCGCCCCGCGTGAGCGTGCATGTGCGCACCGATCCTCCCACGCTCTGGGAGCGCATATCGCAGCTCTTCTCGCGCCGGTGAGCTTGCTCATGTCGCCCTTTTTAAGTATTTTTGCGGCATGGATACCAACAAGCAATTCGATGCGGCGCTCGCCCGTTGCCGCTCTGTATTTGCCGCCAAGCTCGGCGACTACGGTGCTTCCTGGCGCATAATGCGTCCGCAGGCAATCACCGACCAGCTTTTCATCAAGGCAAAGCGCATACGCACCCTCCAGACCACCGGCGTGTCGGCCGTGGGCGAGGGCATACTTCCCGAATTCATCGCTATTGTCAACTACGGCATAATAGGCGTGATTCAGCTGCGCCACGGCTATGCCGACACCAAGGACATATCGCCCGACGATGCCCTGCGGCTCTACGACGACGTAGCCGCGGAGGCCCGCGAACTCATGACCCGCAAGAACCACGACTACGGCGAGGCATGGCGGGGCATGCGTGTGCTTTCGTATGTCGACCTTATCCTCACCAAGATAGAGCGTACCAAGGAAATCGAAGACCACGCCGGAGTGACGGCGGTGTCGGAAGGCATCGACGCCAACTATTTCGACATTGTAAACTATGCTGTCTTCGGCATCATAAAGCTCACTGATGAAGCTTAATACGCGCCTGCGTCTGCGCCGTTGGCTCGTGTGGGCGGCGCGAATTGTCACCGGCGTCACTTTCATCGTTTCCGGTTGGGCCAAGGCCGTCGACCCATGGGGTTTCATCATCAAGGTGGGCGAATATCTCTCGGTGTGGCATCTCTCGGTGCCGCACGAGGCCATCGTAACGGGCTGTGCCGCACTGGCGTGCATAGAGTTCGCCACCGGCATAATGCTTGCCACGGGTTCGCTCAAGCGCTCGTCGGCTGTGGTGGCCACGGCGATGATGGCCTTAATGCTCCCCCTTACGGTATATATCGCCGTGGCCGACCCCGTGGCCGACTGCGGCTGTTTCGGCGACTTGTGGCATATATCGAACGGCGCTACTTTGGCCAAGAATGTGGTGCTCACGGCTTTTGCCATTTATCTGCTGCTGCGCAACCGCACCGTGCCCGGCCTCTATGCTGCGCCCGTGCAGTGGCTCGAGCTCACGGGGGCGCTGGCATTCCCCTTGGTACTGGTCTTTGCCGGCTACCATGTGCAGCCCGTGGTCGACTTCCGGGCATATCCTGTCGGGTCGGCGGTATTTGCCGGCGCCGACGGCGCTGCCCCGCAGCAGGAGGTATATATATATGAGAAGGACGGCCGCCGGGCAGAGTTCGGCCTCGACGAGCTCCCCGACAGCATGTGGACGTTCGTCGACGTCGTCGGCGACGAGCGCATAGGAAGTGCCTTCGGGGGCGGAATTGAGGTTCGCGACGAAGGTGGCTACGACGTGGCCGCGGACCTCGCCGATGAGACTGGGCGGCGCCTCTTCGTAATAATTCCAGAGCCCGACATGCACTACCTCGTCCATGCGCACTATGTTAGCCGGCTGGCTCAGTGGTGCCGACGCTACGGCACGGCCATATGCGCCGTGGTGGGGCAGGGCGGCGACGGTGCCGAGAAGTGGGCCGACTGGACGCGTCCAGATTTCGATATCTATACCGCCGACGCCACGGCTCTCAAACAGATGGTGCGGGGCCGCGAGGGCGTGGTCTATGCCGACGGAGGAGTCATACGCTGGAAGCGTACTCTTGCTTCGATGCCATCATCCGTTCCCGACGGCGGTGCCGACGCCCTCGACCGCCTCACGCCGCCCGACGACGGTACGTTCCACACCCGCGCCGCGCTTGTGTTCGCAGCATGGCTCGTGGTGGTGTATCTTCTCAGTCTTTCTCCCGCCGCGCTGCGTCTTCTCACACGCAAGGCACGGAAGTAGAGCCTTGCTTCATCACTTATATCTCTTGCTAAAAAAAATTACCGGCGCCCTGTTCCTGCAAAGAAGAAGGCGTCGGCATGACGGCATTGCCGCCCGGGCTCGCAAAAATTACTTTTTGTTGCGCACGCTGTAGCGGCTCATGAACTTGTCGACACGTCCGGCTGTGTCGACGAGCTTCTGCTTGCCGGTGAAGAAGGGGTGCGACGAGCTCGTGATTTCAAGCTTTACCAGAGGATAAGTCACGCCATCGATTTCGATTGTCTCGCGGGTGGCAACTGTCGAGCGGGTGATGAAGATTTCATCGTTCGACATGTCTTTGAAGACCACTTCGCGATAGTTGGCGGGATGGAGATCTTTTTTCATTTTTATAAACTCTTTAATACGTATTATTCATTTAC
>CABRZA010000209.1 GCA_902475285.1 uncultured Porphyromonadaceae bacterium | reverse complement strand
TATGTATAGCATTTATAATATTGACAGCATATCATGGACAATAAATAGTTGTTTTATAGATAATTGTGTATTTCGAAACGGGCCGTCGTGATGACGTTCCGTTCTTTTTTTATTTGTTTCCGGTGATTTCTATCTTTTTTACGGAATTTCACCGATATTAAAGCGGCACAGAAATGTATTTGAGGCGTCGCCATCAAAAATATCGCCCTGCGGGATGGCGGATTGAGAAGTTTTGTATAAATTTGCATGCTGCAAAATGCAATTGTTATGACATACGAATATGACTATCTTGTGATAGGTTCGGGCATTGCCGGTATGAGCTTTGCCCTTAAAGTGGCCGCCGCCGGCGGGCGTGTGGCGCTTGTGTGCAAGACGACACTCGACGAGGCCAATACGGCTCTCGCTCAGGGCGGCGTCGCCTCGGTGACAGACCTTGTAAAAGACGACTTCGACAAGCATATCCACGACACCATGGTGGCCGGCGACTGGCTCAGCGACCCCAAGGCTGTGGAAAAAGTGGTGAAGGGCGCCCCTGAGCAGATTCGCCAGCTTATACAGTGGGGCGTCGATTTCGACCGCCGTGCCGACGGTGAGTTCGACCTCCACCGCGAGGGCGGCCACAGCGAATTCCGCATTCTCCACCATGCCGACAATACCGGCTTCGAGATTCAGCAGAGTCTCATCGCTGCCGTTCGCGCCGACGAGCGCATCGACATCTTCGAGAACCACTTCGCCATCGAAATCATCACGCAGCACCACCTGGGCAAGATGGTCACACGCCGCACCCCCGACATCACCTGCTACGGCGCCTATGTGCTCGATATTGCCGAGGGGCGCGTCGATACCTTCCTCTCTAAGGTCACTGTGATGGCTACCGGCGGATGCGGTGCCGTTTACCAAACCACCACCAACCCCCTTGTGGCTACCGGCGACGGCATTGCCATGGTATACCGCGCCAAGGGCACTGTGGCCGACATGGAGTTCATCCAGTTCCACCCTACGGCACTCTTCCATCCCGGCGACCGCCCGTCGTTCCTCATCACCGAGGCCATGCGCGGCTACGGCGCCGTGCTCCGCAACCTCCGCGGCGAGGAGTTCATGCATAAGTACGACCCGCGCCTCTCGCTGGCGCCGCGCGACATCGTGGCCCGCGCCATCGACTCGGAGATGAAGCTCCACGGCGACGACCATGTGTACCTCGACGTTACCCACAAGGACCCCGAGGAGACACGCCGTCACTTCCCCAACATCTATGCCAAATGCCTCTCGCTGGGTATCGACATAACGAAAGATTACATTCCCGTTGCTCCTGCCGCGCACTATCTCTGCGGCGGCATACGCGTCGATCTCAACGGCGAGTCGTCGATACGCCGGCTCTACGCCGTGGGCGAATGTTCGTGCACGGGTCTGCACGGCGGCAACCGCCTGGCGTCGAATTCGCTTATCGAAGCCGTTGTTTATGCCGACGCCGCCGCTCGCCACGCCCTGGAGCAGGTGCCCCACATATCTCTGCGCACCGACGTGCCCGAATGGAACGACGAAGGCACGCGCCACAACGAGGAAATGGTGCTCATCACGCAGAGCGCCCGCGAGGTGGGTCAGATTATGGGCGCGTATGTGGGTATCGTCCGCTCCAATCTGCGCCTCGACCGTGCGTGGAACCGCCTCGACCTCCTCTACGAAGAGACGGAGCGCCTCTTCAAGAGCTCCAAGGCCTCGCGCGAGATATGCGAGCTGCGCAATATAATCAATGTGGGTTACCTCATCATGCGTCAGGCAAAGGAGCGCCGCGAGAGCCGCGGACTCCATTACACTATCGACTATCCGCCGCACCCTCACGACGAAAAGGTATGAAAAGCTATGTAATCTTCGACCTCGACGGCACTCTGCTCAACACTATCGACGACCTTGCCGCCGCCACCAACCATGCCATGCGCGAGCTCGGCTATCCGCCCCACGGCCTGTGGGTATACCCCAATATGGTGGGCAACGGCGTGCGCAAGCTCATCGAGCGCGCCCTTCCCGACGATGCCCGCAGCGAGAAAACCGTCAACGACGCCCTGGCCGCCTTCCGCGCCTACTACGACGAGCACTGCTGCGACGCCACCCGTCCGTACAACGGCATACCCGAACTTCTCGAAGAGCTCTCGGCACGCGGGGTGAACCTCGCCGTGACTTCCAACAAATACGAAGCTGCCGTCACCCGCATCATAGCCCACTATTTCCCATCCGCCAATTTCCGCGCCGTGCTGGGCAATGTCGACAACATGCCCCGCAAGCCCGACCCCTCCATTGTATTCAAGGCCCTGGGCATGTGTCCCACACCCAAGGCGGAAGTGCTGTATGTGGGTGATTCGGGCGTGGATATGGAAACGGCGCGCCGGGCATGCGTCGAGTCGGTGGGCGTTACGTGGGGTTTCCGCCCTATCACCGAGCTCCAGCAGGCCTACGCCGACCATATAGTATCCACTCCGGGGCAGATTGCCGAACTTACGTTCAAATAATGGTTCAAAACCCCTCTGGAAGCTGAATGCACAATTCGTGTATTTTAACTCAATTGTGTGAATATCGGCTA
>CABRZA010000208.1 GCA_902475285.1 uncultured Porphyromonadaceae bacterium | reverse complement strand
GTACGTCATGGCTACGTCATCATCCATCGGCTCAAGCACGGCGGTGCAGGGGGGAGAGATTTATTTGCGGGGGTGGGGGAAATTTTATAACTTTGCAGGAGAACCTTAAAACAAATCATGTATATGAAAAAACAACTACTTTTTGTCGCTCTTGCGGCGTTGGCAGTGCCGGCGTTCGGCCAGGGGCGCGACATCACACTCGTTGACGAGGTGCTGCATATGGATACGGTGTTCCACGCGAAGGTGGGCCCGGGCACAACGCAGACGGCAGTGCGCCTGTCGGGAGCCCATCCTCTGAATGTGTTCTATCTTACTATCGACAAGACTACTCCCGGAGTGAGTCTTCGCACGGTTGTAGGCCCGAAGCTTGCGGGCAACAGCACGGTGCGTAATATGGCTGTCAATAACTCGACGGCCACGACGCAGTACTTCGCGGGCGTGAACGGCGATTTCTACTGGACGTCGGGCTACGCGTCGAACGGCAGCAGTCAGGTGGGTACTCCAACGAGTGCTGCCATAGTTGACGGCGAGGTGTACAAGAGCTCGAACAGCAACTATCAGTTTACGGTTGACACCGAGGGCGTGGCGCGCGTGAGCCGTCTGGACTTCTACCGCGGTACGGCGACGTGCGGCGAGGCTACGGCAGCGTTCCACGGCATCAACGTGATGTCGCCGTCGAACTCGCTGACGCTGTACACGCCTCGTTTCTGGGGTTCGTCGAACCAGGGCGAGTATGCCGGCAACTGCGCCGAGGTGACGGCGCGTCTTGCCGATGGCGAGACGTTCGCGGCCGGCACGAAATTCAAACTTGTGGTTACGTCGGAGCCCAACAGTACGGGCGACACCGCCATTCCCGACGACGGCTTCGTGCTTTTCGGCCGCGGCGAGGGTTCGGGCAACACCGGAGCGAAGGCTTTCGTGGAGGCACTGAAACCTGGCGATATCGTTGAAATCGACAATGCCATCTATACGGCCGAGGGGGAGCGCATCACACCCTTGCAGTGCGTTAGCGGCAACCCGAAGAATGTGGGCGGCGGCGTGAACCTCAACAGCGAGGCCGAGCGCGGCGACGCCAAGGACCGCCATCCGCGCACGGGCATAGGCATCAGCGCCGACGGGACGAAGATAGTGATGATGGTAATCGACGGCCGCAGCTCGAGCTCGGCCGGTGTGAGCACGGGCATGCTGGGCGACATGATGATCATAGCGGGCTGCCATGAGGCCGTGAACCTCGACGGCGGCGGTTCGTCGACTCTCTACACGCAGGCGCTTGGCGTTCGCAATCACTGCTCCGACGGTTCGGAGCGTGCCGTGGGCAATGCCATTTTCGCCACAGTCGACGGCAACATCACCGATACGGAGGTGGCCGAAATAGCCTTCATGGACTGGCGTGCCGACGCACCGGGTCTGGGCATCTATCGTCCGCGGGTGTATGCCTTCAACGCCGCCGGCGTAATGATAAGCGACGACTATCAGGACTACACTCTGAGCTGCCCCGCCGAATTGGGTACTATCAGCGCCGACGGCAAGGCCCTCTACACCGCCGAGGAAGGCAAGGGCGTGCTTACGGCTAGCGCTGGCACTGCCAAGGCCTCGATACCGGTGTATATCACTACCGTGACTCCGTCGGCACGCCTTGAACGCGTGATACTCGACGGCGTGAAGGACTATACGGCCGAGATATCGGCAACGACGGGCTCGACGACATATTTTCTCCGCCCCGAGGCCTTCACCTGGGAGAGCAGCGATACCGATGTGGCAACCGTGAGCGCCGACGGCGTGGTGAAGGGCGTGGCTACGGGTACTGCCACCATCACGGCGAAGCGCGGCGAGACGACGGTGAGCTTTACGGCCGACGTGCAGCTGCCGAAGGCGAAGGTTCAGCCCATGGCCGAGGATTTCGGCGAATGGAGGATACGCCGTTCGGCCGTGAAGACGGCCACCATGACGGCTTTGGAAAACGGCGTAGCCATCGACTACACGATGCAGGGTACTATCCGCGCACCGAAAATCACGCTTCAGGCCAACGCCGAACTGTGGTCGCGTCCCGACGCCATCCGCATCCGCGCCCGCTATGCCAAGGCTCCGACGGCCATTGAGTTGAGCGTTCGCGGCGCCGACGAGCGCAACCCGCGTCTGTATAGCTGCCCCGAGATAGGAGCCGAATCGACGGAGTGGACCGTGCGGATGAGCGACATTGTGAATGTCGAGGACGCGGCGGTTTATCCAGTATATCTGAGCTCGGTGGCTTTCGCACCGACCGAAGGTGCCAACGAAGAGGGTCACATCGATCTCCCGGGTCTTGAACTAATATTCGACAACGGCCCCGCGGGCATCGAGGAAATCAGCGCCGAGGCAGCGGCAGCCGATGCCGCCGCACGGTGGTATAACCTTCAGGGCATGGAAGTGAGCCGCGAAGCTCTTGTGCCTGGCATCTATATCCGTCGGACGTCGGGCGGTGCCGAGAAGGTGGCGGTTAAGTAAACCAATTAAGTAAACCAATTAAGTAAATAAAATTGCCCGCGAGCTTTTATGGCTCGCGGGCAATTTTATTTAGGTATTAAGTATGAGTTAAG
>CABRZA010000207.1 GCA_902475285.1 uncultured Porphyromonadaceae bacterium | reverse complement strand
ATAATATCGTCGCTTCGCGACTCTTGCTAAAACACGGCCTTTTGCAACACCCTCTTCAAGATTGTGGTTGTGAAGGTGCCATTAAAAAGTCAGCGGCCCCGGCGGGGGCCGCTGAGCTGTGTAGGATTGGGGCTAATCAGCGGAAGATTACTTTCGATACCTTCGAGCCTCGGCGGCAGATGTAGATGCCTGCGGAGGGGTTCTCGACGCGTACGCCCTGAAGGGTGTAATATTCGGGAGCGGCTTCATCGGCGGCAACGCTGCCCACGCCGCTGTTGGCCTTGATGTTGAGGCGGTAGTCCTTGCCGCCGTTGTTGTCCCAGTCGCTGCCGGTGTTGGTAACGAAGCTGATGTAGCTCACGGCCTGCTCGGGATTGTTGAACGGACCGATCTTCACCTCGTATTTGCCGTCGGCGTTGAGAGTGAAGGGCGTGCGTGCGGCCTTGCCGTCGGTGTGGTACTGCGAGCCGGCGGGGAGGTAGGCCTCGATGGGCTTCTCGAAGGAGTTGACGCCCCAGTGGAGGATGATGCCCTCGCGGCCGTTGGGAGCCGTGATGGTTATGACATCGTCGGCGGTGGGTTCGGCCGGCGACACGGTGTAGGAGCCGAGCACCGACGGACGGTCGGGGTCGATGGGGTCGGGCCCTGCGCCCTTGCCGTCGCCTACATATACATGCAGAATCATCGAGCGGCTAACATTGCCCTTGGAGTCGGTGGCCTCGATATAGTAGTCGACGAGCACGTTTTTGAGCCCCTTGACTTCGGCGGAGTATTCCTGTGCCTTGTGGTCGGGCACGGGGTTGGTAATCGACACGATGGTCTTTCCTGTCATCGGCACCTCCTGCCAGGGGCCCACTTCGTCGCCGCCGGCATAGGTTTCGTTCTGATTGGATGTGAGGGGGTTGACACCGTCCTTGTCGATACGGTACTTGAGCTTGACGGAGGCGAGGCCGCTGAGGTCGTAGACGTAGCTCCACACTGTGAAGTCGCAGGGCTGCACCACTTCCCATTCGGTCGAGCCGGGGTTGTAGGGCTCGCGCTGGGGGTGGTAGATGGATGGCCCGGTCTTGTCGGCGCCCGAGGCGAGGACCGAAGCGACCTTCGCCACGGCGAGATTGGCGGCGGTGGCGGGCTTGGAGTCCCACTGCTCGGTGCCGTCCCAGTACCAATAGCAGCTGGTCTCGCCGCACATCAGTTCATCCCAAGCGGCGCGCACGTCGGCGTTGTCGGGAGCGATGGCAGCGGCGGTCTTAACGTGGTTCGATGCGGCGGTGATTATGCCCCAGCTGTTGTGGTCGGGGCTGTAAGGCTCCGAAGCGCCGGGATAGGTGCCCTTGTCGCCGTTCCATTTGAGGAACTCGGGGTCGGCGCCGGCGCCCCACCAGCTGCCGCTCTCCACGTGGATTATGTCGTCGTCGGCCGGCGGGAAGGTGTCGAGGTAGTCCTGGATTGTGGTGCACTCGAAGCGGTCGGGGTTGGCTTTGAGCCAGTCGACGAAGTTCTGGAAGTTCGAGCCGTAGTAGCTTGCCGAGCCGCCGCCGTGGTTGTCGCCGTCGTGGTGGAGAACCACAAGGATTGGATGTTCGGGGTCGTCGTTGAAGGCCTCGAGCTGGCTGAGGCACGCCTCGTACTGGAGGGCGCCGAAGCCGCCGCGTCCGTCCTCGTTGCCGTATACGAGCGATGTGGGCACGGCAATCATCTTGTACTCACAGCCGTCGGCAGGGTCGACATACTTCATCCAGTGCGGCCGGTGGCTCCATCCGGCCGAAATCTGACCGGGGCAGTAGAGGCCGTCGATGTGCTTCCAGTCGGCGGGGTTGGGGTTTATTACGTCGGCCTTGTTGGGTTCTACCATCGAGAAACCCTTTATCCAGGGGTAGTCGACGGCCGTGCGGTCGAAGTGCGAGTTGTCGACCATGGCCCACTGTATGCCTTCCTTCACCAGTGCCGGTATCATGTGCTCCTCGAAGGCGTTTTCGGGAGGGAATATGCCCTTTGAGTAGTTCATGCCGGGGAAGTTCTCGGCAAAGCATGCGCGGTGCTTCTGTATCTGCTTTCGGGCGTCCTCCTCGTCGATGAGCGCCATCAGGGGATGGTAGTAGCCGAAGGCAACCATGTCGATGCGCGGATTGCCTTTGGCGGTAGTCTTGGAGATGTAGTTGGTCCAGTTGCTCTTCCAGCCCTTGAAGTGGCTGGTCGACTTTTCGATGACGTTGAGGTTCTCGACCAGCGAGCCCGAGAACGACACCTGCGCACCGCCGGGAAGGCCGGCGGCAATGAGCTTGTCGACGGCCTGTGCGGGCCAGTTGGTGTAGGCACCCGTACGGGAGGTGAACACGTCGAGAAGGTCGTAGCTCAGCGAGCCGCCCTGATGCGTTTCCATAACGGTTTCGCCCGGGGTGTAGATAGGCTGGTGCATGTGCCACTGGAATGCGATGTAGATTTTCGGTTGCTGTGCCACGGCCGTCAGTCCGGCGAGCATGGCAAGCCCAAATATCGCTTTTTTCATGGTGTGATGATTGGTGTTTATAGTTAGAAGTATGAATAATCGCCGCAAATTTAGCAAAATTTTCCCGTATAAAGCAATTTTGCAACAATTTTCTGAGCAGAAG
>CABRZA010000206.1 GCA_902475285.1 uncultured Porphyromonadaceae bacterium | reverse complement strand
ATAAACAATCACCATGACTTCCCGTAAGACTTATACTTATGAAGAGGCAATAGAGGCGACGCTTGCCTATTTCGGAGGCGATCGACTTGCCGCGCAGGTGTGGGTGAGCAAGTATGCGTTGAAGGATTCCTTCGCGAACATATATGAGCTTACTCCCGACGACATGCACCGGCGTCTTGCCCGCGAGCTGGCCCGTATAGAGGCTAAATATCCGAACGCTATGAGCGAGGATGAAATCTTCGAGCTGCTCCGCAATTTCAAATATGTCGTGCCGCAAGGCAGCCCTATGGCCGGCATCGGCAACGACATGCAGGTCGGCTCTCTGTCGAATTGCTTCGTTATAGGTCTCGACGGTAAGCCCGACAGCTACGGCGGCATCATACGCATCGACCAGGAACAGGTGCAGCTGATGAAACGCCGCGGCGGGGTGGGGCACGACCTCTCGCATCTGCGCCCGAAGGGTATGCCGGTAAAGAATTCGGCGCTCACGTCGACGGGTCTGGTGCCTTTCATGGAGCGATATTCCAATTCGACCCGTGAGGTTGCGCAGGACGGGCGCCGCGGGGCGTTGATGATGACGGTATCGATTAAGCATCCCGATGCGGAGGCGTTTATCGACGCGAAGATGACTCCCGGCAAAGTGACGGGAGCCAATGTGTCGGTGCGTATCGACGACGAGTTCATGCAGGCTGTTGAGAGCGGGACTCCGTACTGTCAGACGTATCCGGTTGATTCGGCTGATCCCGATGTGGTGAAAGAAATCGACGCCTCGGCACTTTGGCAGAAGATAGTGGCCAATGCGTGGCGTTCGGCCGAGCCCGGCGTGCTTTTCTGGGACACTATACGGCGTGAGTCGGTGCCCGACTGCTATGCCGATCTCGGGTTCGAAACTATCTCGACCAATCCATGTGGCGAAATTCCTCTCTGCCCCTACGACAGCTGCCGACTTTTGGCCATCAATCTCTATTCCTTCGTGGAGAATCCCTTCACGCCCGAGGCGCGTTTCGATTTCGATTTGCTCGGTAAGGTGATATCGAAGGCCCAGCGAATCATGGACGATATAATCGATTTGGAAATGGAGAAAATCGATTGCATCCTCAATAAAATCGATTCCGATCCGGAGAGCGAGGAGGTCAAGGGGCCCGAGCGTCATCTGTGGCAGAAAATCAAGGAGAAGACCCTCAAAGGGCGTCGTACCGGCCTTGGCACAACGGCCGAGGGCGATATGATTGCCGCCATGGGACTTCGTTACGGCACTCCCGAGGCTACCGATTTTTCCGAATCGGTGCACAAGGCCATAGCTATTGCTGCCTATGATTCGTCGGCCGATATGGCTGCCGAGCGCGGAGCGTTCGAAATTTACGACTACGCCCGTGAGGAGAACAATCCTTTCATCCGTCGCCTGGGCGAGGCTGCTCCCGAGTTGTTGGAGAAGATGCGCCGCAACGGTCGCCGCAATATAGCCTGCCTCACGATAGCCCCGACAGGTACCACGAGCCTGATGACGCAGACATCGAGCGGTATTGAGCCGGTGTTCATGCCGGTGTACAAGCGTCGTCGCAAAATCAATGCCAACGACCGTTCGACGCATGTGGACTATACCGACGAGAGCGGCGATCAGTTCGAGGAGTATATCGTGTACCATCCGAAGTTCCTTGAATGGATGCGAGTGCACGGCATCGATACGAATGCCGACTACACACAGGCAGAGCTCGACGAGTTGGTGGCGCGTTCGCCGTATGCCGGAGCTACAGCCAATGACATCGACCGTATAGAGAAGGTGAACATGCAGGGCCGCATCCAGAAATGGGTGGACCATTCGATATCGGTGACCATTAATCTTCCGGCCGACATCAGTGTGGACGAGGTGGAAGCTCTCTATCGCCATGCCTGGCACGCCGGATGCAAGGGTTGCACGGTGTACCGCGACGGCTCGCGTTCGGGTGTGCTCATTGCGGCCGAAACAGAGAAGAAGGACAAAGAAAAGGCTGCCGAAGAGCCGCGCGCGCATATGCCGATAATCGCCAAGCGTCCGGTAGAGCTCGAGGCCGACGTAATCCGATTCCAAAACAACAAGGAGAAGTGGATTGCTTTCGTAGGGCTCGTCGACGGGCGTCCGTATGAAATTTTCACCGGTCTTGCCGACGATGAGGACGGCCTTTTCCTTCCGAAGGCAATAACTCATGGCCGCATTATCAAGGCAATGGACGAGAACGGCAACAAGCGCTACGACTTCCAGTTCATAAACCGCCGCGGTCACAAGACCACCATCGAAGGCCTGAGCGACAAATTCAATCCCGAGTACTGGAACTATGCCAAGCTCATTTCCGGCGTGCTCCGCTACGGCATGCCTATCGATCAGGTGCTCAAACTTGTCGGAGGCCTCGAGCTCGACTCGCAGAGCATCAATACATGGAAGATGGGCGTTGAGCGAGCCTTGAAGAAATATCTGCCCAACGGTACGAGCGCAGGCGGCCAGAAGTGCCCCAACTGCGGCCAAGAGACACTCGTATATCAGGAGGGGTGTCTGATATGCACCTCCTGCGGCACAAGCAAGTGCGGCTGATCGCGATTCAATCAAAAACAAAGAGGCTGTGTCAAAATAGGCGCAGCCTCTTTTTTGTAACATGTTGTAAAACATAAAACAAAGCCCTGACTTTCACAAGCCGGGGCTTTGCCATGTCAAAAAGTTTTTGTAACTTAGTGGCATA
>CABRZA010000205.1 GCA_902475285.1 uncultured Porphyromonadaceae bacterium | reverse complement strand
CGGCGACAATTTTGTAGGCACGGGCGTAAGCCCGTGTAAATTAACAACAAAGCGGGCAAGCCGCGTCAGCGGCGACATTTTTATCCGAGTGGGTGTCAGCCCACGCGCGTATTGAGAAACATCCTAAAAGTCTATGGTGCAGGCAGTAAAGTGTATAGCTTTGAGAACCGTTAAGGTTGCCGACAGCCGCAACCTCCTTTCGGTGTGGACCGCCGGCGATGGCCGCCTCTCTTTCGCCGTCGCCGCCGGCCACGGGCGCGAAGCCGCTCGCCGGCGCGCCCTGATGTCGCCGCTCGCCACATTCGAGGCCGTGGCCGACATACGCCCCCAGCGCGCAATACATACCCTCCGCGACGTGGCCCCCCTGCCGAACTCCCTCGCCTTCGCTGCTTCGCCCGTCAAGACGGCCAACGCACAGTTTCTCGCCGACGCGCTCGACGTCCTCCTGCGCCAGTCGCCCCCCGACGAAGACCTCTCCGACTTCCTCTTCGACGCCGTGGCACACTTCGCCGCCGCCGAAGGTGCCGCAACGGCAAATTTCAACGCATCGTTCTTCTATCACCTCACATATTTCCTTGGCATATCGCCCAACCTCGAGGGTGAAGGCTCGGTGTTCGACCTCCGCAGCGGCAGTCTCGCCCCGGCGCCTCCGCTCCATCCCGACTATGTCGCCGGCGACGATTGCGACGCCCTCCGCGCCCTCGCGCGAGTGCCCCTCCGCCACTGCGGCATGCTCCGTATACCCCGTGCCGACCGTGCTCGTGCTCTCGACACCATCCTTCGCTATTACTCCATACATATCGCGCCCCTCGACTCCCTCGCGAGCCTCGCGATAGTAAGGAGCCTTTTCACTTAGCCTAAAACTACAACTATATGAAACACACCCTATTGGTTCTCGTCTCCACTATCATGGCTTTCTCCGCCGGCGCACGCGAGTTGCCCCTGAAAGTGTACTGCGACGACGAATCGCGCCTCGACACCGTATACCGCTCCACATTGTATGTTATCGGCGTAACCGAGCACGGCGCTACTGCCACAGTAAACGGCGACACCGCACACGTATACCGCACCGGCTCCTTCGGTGCCGAACTCACCCTCCGCCCCGGAGCAAACAAAATAACCCTCGCCGCACGCAAGGGGCGCGACAAAGCCTCAACCTCCTTCACCACCGTATTTGTGGCCGACCGTCCGGCTCCCGCCCGTGCAGCGGCACCCGCAACCGAGCCTCTTGCCGAACCCATTGCTGTGAAGACTCTCCCAGGTGCCTACATCCAGTACGGCAACGGCGGCGACCGCCTCGGAGGCTCCAAGATGGGCTACCTCGACCACGACATCGTCCTCAAAGCCCTCGGACAGACCGACCGCCTCTATCAGGTGGCCCTCGGCGACAACCGCACCGCATATGTCCCCAAGGAATACGTCGAGCCCGCGTCAGTCATGCCATCCACCGTAAACACCGGCTCGGCAACCATAAGCAACATGGGCGCTTTCGACCGCATCACACTTGCTCTCCCGGCACGCGTGCCGTATTGGAGCCGCGCCGAAATCGACCCGCAGACCATCCTCGTCACACTCTACGGCGTAACCAACAACTCAAACTGGATTACTCAGTACAACAATCTCGGCATAATCGACTTCGTCGACTTCCGCCAGACGGCATCCGACCAGCTCACGATCGTAATACGCCTCCGCGACAAATATCAGTGGGGATACCATGTTGAGTACAAGGACAATCGCCTCTTCGTCGACGTGCGCCACCGTCCAGAGTCGCTCGCACTCAAAGACCTAACCATTGGCCTCGACGCAGGACACGGTGGCAAGTATCCCGGCGCATACTCCCCATCGGGTCTCAAAGAGAAAGACGTTAACCTCGACATCGTCCTCAACGTCGCCGAGATGCTCCGCGCCAAGGGCGCCAAAGTTGTCCTCACACGCGACGGCGACACCGGACCGTCTATGACCGAACGCAAGGACATATGGCGCGAGGCCAACGTCGACATCGCCATAAGCGTCCACAACAACGCCTCCGGCAACCCCCTCAAAACCATGGGCACAAGCTGCTACTACAAGCACATCTCCAACCGTGCCCTCGCCGCAGCGCTCCACGAGTCGATACTCACCCTCGGAGTCGCCAATTTCGGCCTTACGGGCAACTTCAACTTCTCGCTCAACGCACCCACCGAGTATCCCAACGCCCTCGTCGAAGCCCTCTTCATGTCTTCCCTCCCCGAAGAAGAGCTCCTCGCCGACCCCGGCTACCGCCGTGCCCTCGCCGCAAAAATCGTCGCCGGCCTCGAAGCCTACCTCCACGAAGCCGCCAGGTGATTATTTTAGGGACGCGATTAATCTCGATGCCACTTCATAACGCATAAGCAGCTGATTGTCAGCAACGAAGTAGGGGCGCAATATATTGCGCCCGCCTCTCTGATGCAAACTGCTACGGTTTAGAAAGTTACTATCGCCTGCGCGGGCGCAATATATTGCGCCCCTACTTCGTTTGTCTGAAAATCAGTAGCTTATGCTATAAACTGGTGCGCGCGGCCAAAGGCCGTGCAAGTAGCCGCATGACGGCGACATTTTTATGAGGGTGTTGCAAATCCAACACTATTACTCACAAGTGTGCCACATGTATTTTGGCATTAGTGCGATACCGTTGAGAGTCGCGTAGCGACGACATCATTGTCAACCCCGGACGACCGATGGAAGTCAGGGGTTATTTCTGACAACAAAG
>CABRZA010000204.1 GCA_902475285.1 uncultured Porphyromonadaceae bacterium | reverse complement strand
AATAATATTCGGGCGCCCCCAGTACTACCGAGCAACAATAGTCGCCTTCTTTCGCTTTTCGATGTCCGGCCTCTATGAGAGCCCTGCCGATTCCGCGGTTCTGAAAAGCGGGATGTACTGCCAATGGGGCGAGGGCAACAGCTTTTGTATTCCCGATGCAAATTCGAGAGAACATTGCATATCCCACAATTCGGCCATCGACTTCGGCTATCAACGAAAGGTCTGGGATGTATTCTTCCGTCAGGCGCAACCTGTCGATGAGATTGTGCTCATCGCCGTCGGTATGCTCGGCTCCGGCAAAAGCCGTCTTTACAACTTCGCGGATTTCATCGAAATTACACTCTCGTTCCGGTCTGATTACCAATGCATCATTCATAGTCTATAATTATATGACGAAGGTCAGCGGAGGTGGAGCTTGGCGGTATGTGGGCCGGAGGTGACTATGTAGATGCCCGGGGCTGGACGAGGAAGTGTGACGGTGTCGGAGGCGGAGGAGGCTTGAGCCACGACCACGCCCGAGAGGGTGGTGAGGCGTGCGTCGATACCGGCGACTCCGGGAAGCGCGACAATGATGCCCGATGCGTCGGCAGCGACCTGCATGCAGGGCTCGACGGCCGACGGCCCGGCGAGGGCCGAGCGGCGGCGGAGCACTTCGCGGATACCGGCATGGGCATCGAAACGGCCCGCGCCCCACTTCACCGGGGCGGCATCGGTGACAGCGTCGCGACGCGAGGTGCAATCGATGATTTCGAGGATGTCGTCGGAGGATAGCGACGGATCGGCCTCGAGCCACAGCGCCAGGGCTCCGGCAACAGTGGGCGCCGACATGGAGGTGCCGAAGTCGGCGAACCAATAGTCCGTCCGACCGTCACTGTGGCCAATGGCACATGCCGCTGTCGCGCCGTTGGCCTCAACGAAGGGCGTGGAGAGCACAGATATAAGAGCGGCACCAGGCGCCACGACATGCGGCAGCGTGCGCCCGTCGGAGAGGACACCATAGGACGAGAACGGCGCCACATCGCCGAGTGTGTAGGTGTCGTACTGCCATATTGTTTCGGTGGTGCCGTCGACCTTCGGCCATTCCAGGCGCGAGGCCGACGCCCCCACGCACACCACACCCGGCGCACATGCCATGGAGCTGAGCGGGCAGTCGTCGGCGCCGTTGCTCCAGCCCTTCACAAAGAGGCCGTGCAGGGTGCCGTATTCCGATTCTATCCACATGTCGGCATGCTCGCCCGGTGCGCCCTCCACCACGAGGCCGAGATTGTAGCGCGCACCCTCGTTGGTTTTGGGAATATCGATATGGAACTGAATGTAATATCCGTGCTTTCCCGACGGCGCCCGCTGTGCCAGTGCCAGAACATAGCTGTCGGTGTAGGCCTTCCCGAGGGCGTCGGAAGCGGTGACGGCAAGGTCGGTTTCACCGCTGAAATCGGGCGTGACAAGCACGAGGGGGTCGGCCCCGGCATCGTCCGATATATTATAGGTTGCCACCTCCTCGCCCGTGAGGGTGTGCTTCACCACCAATTTCAGCCGAAGCGGCCGGTTGTCGGCGCTCCACACGGCCACGGCGCCGTCGGCGTCGGGCTTCCACGCCACGGGGCGGATGAAGGTGCGCAGCGCGGGTTCGGACTCGGTGAATGTGCGGCTCAACGACACACCCGTGCCGGTATAATTGCCCGACGACACCACCACGGCGGCGTCGCGGCTCATGGCCGAGAGCACCTGCGCGAAGGCGTCGGAGCCGTCGTGCGGCCCGAGGATGTCGGCCAGCGAGAGATTCACCACGCAGGGCTTGCCTTGGGCGCGGGCATGGTCGACGATGCGTGCCACGCCGTCGGCTATGCAGGCGTCGGTTAGCGGACCGCAGCCTATGGCTATGTCGGCGTCGGGAGCCATGCCGTCGAAGGGCGATTTGGCGTAGACCGTGCCGTCGCCCATCGTGACGGAACCGCGATAGCACCCGGCTATCGTGCCCAGCACATGGCTGCCGTGGCGCATGGCGGGGTCGTCGGTACCGAGGGCCGTGATGTCGGCGGGAGTATCGAACACTACGGCGTCGCCATCGGAGTCGTCGGCGTAGCGGAACACACGCTCTATCCGGCAACGGCCGTCGGCGTCGGCGAAGGAAGGATTGGCCAAGTCGAAGCCGGAGTCGAAAATGCCGGCCAACACTCCGCGGCCGGTATATCCGTCGGAGCGCGCCCCTTCGCCGAGGTCCGCCCCTATATTCACAAGGTCGACACCCGTGTCGGAGCGCGAAATATTGTTGGTCGCCGACAGGGTGCGCTCCAGCGCAAGACAGTCGATTGTGGAGGAGGCGGCAAGGACGTCGAGCACCCGTGCTGGCGCCTCCACAAGGTAGGCACCTCCGCCCCATGCGCGAAGCACCGTAAGGCCGTCGGCCACTGGCTCGCTGCCTGCAATAACAAAGGCTCGCAACGGCATTTCGGAACGCGAACCGTGGGCCCGCGCCTGCAAGAGCCTCACACGCGATGGCGCGTCGACCGTGGCGGCTCCAGCAGCAAGCGACGCCAATATCATGGAAATGGCAAACAATCGTATGGTCATAAGTTGCTTCATATTTTGCACAAAGATACAAAATTTTCAGTCTACACCCACGGCTTCGCAGCAAAAAGCCACTCCAAAAGAAGAATTCTTCAAACAAATCGCTATTTTTGCACTTGCCAGTTGAACCTGCCAACCTGCCCTTAAAACGCCTGCCTGAAATTTCGTAAACTTCCGGC
>CABRZA010000203.1 GCA_902475285.1 uncultured Porphyromonadaceae bacterium | reverse complement strand
ATTGCCACCTCCGTTCCCAACGGCAACCGCGACGTAATTTTTGCTTTCACCGGGTCAAGTATGCTAACGTTAGTCGATTCTGTTCTAAAACCGGCTTTAAGTCTTAATATATCGTTGACTGCTGTATAGTCGTTTTCCACTGCTCGCCGAACTTTTTTTCCCCCGCGGACGAACACTGAGCTTCTTTGGTATTTCCTTTTAGCCTGTTTTGCCCCACCGAGCCATGGTAGACCGCCGCTGCCTTCTGGCGCCGGCACATTCGAGAAAGCCAGCACCAATATGATGATAAGTGTCAATAAAGCTACCATATGGCAAAATAGATTTATACCGCAAATATACGACAAATTATCAACACATGCAAATAATATTTCGCCCGCCCATGACGAATCGACAAAACGCCACGAGCCAAGCCGGCCGTGGCGTTTGATTCAGTCGTCGGGATAACCCTTATTTTTGGTTTTCACTCCTCCCGACCATTGATTCTTTCAGTATCCAGCCGCTGATACCGTCGTCTTTCCCGTAGTGGGCGCGGTAGCCTTTGGAGGCGAGATAGTCGCAGAGTGCGTTCTCGTCGATATTGCACATCGATGCCATCTCGAGCATCATAGTCTGCGTGTCGACCAGACGGCAGGTGCTGTCGTCGAAGGTCTCGGCGGGGTGGCTGTCGGTGAGATAGGCGTCGACCACGACCTGTTGGCCGGCTGTGAGTTGTTTTGATTCTTCCATTTTACTTGTTTACTGTTTGGCATTAAAGGCAGTTGAAAATAAGACGGCTGCCATATTCCGTCGCCAAACGTAAACAAGATTTTCCTCCGAGGAGCAAAAGTTGTAGAATACAGCAGCCGTCTATGACTGAAAGAGCATAAAAAATGCTCGATGAAATGTCGAGCCGATAACCGTGGCCCACTCGGAAGAGAGTTACTCTTATTTACGTTGGCACTGCAAATATACGACAAATAGTCAACACATGCAAATAATATTTCGCCCGTGGCGAATTATACTTCGGGCGCGAGGCTCCGACGATTGCACCCCTGCAATTGGCGGACGCGCCACCTTAGCGGAGCTCGGAAGGAACCGCAAACCGCCCATTTTCTGGGCGGTGTAAAAGCTTGATTTTCAGGCGTGATTTCTTGCGTGCGGAGCCGTGATTTTTACGGAAATCTACAAATTTCCAGGGGTAAAAATCGCAAAGCGCTGATTTATCGGCGCATAAAAGGGGCCGAGGGGGAATTTTTCCCCCATTTCCGTCGGAAGAGCCCCCGACCGCCCTATGAAGCTCGGGCGCCCGCCGCCCCTCGATTTTTCGGAATATGCAGGGCAATTTTGCCGAATTGCAGATTGTCGGCAGCCCAATTTCGAGCTTTCGCCGCATGGTAAAGGGGCCACACACGCAAAATGTAGGCCTTCGGCCGAAATGGAGCGTGTGTGGCCAACCTCTCTGCCCCTTGCGGGCGGTAAAGGCTCGGCATGATAGGCAGGAGGTGTGCGAGCGGAGCTGCGACGGGTGCCGAAGTGCAGGGACCCAGGAGGGTGCGCCGTGGCGTCGAGCGCTGCCGAAGGCTGTCAGCGCTGCCGAAGCCGGCAAGCCAGTTGGCGCTGTCTATCAATGACGGGAGTGCCCGTGCTCGCGCGCAGCGGGGCGCGGACATTCCCGGCAGCATATGGCGGTGCCAACGCCGGCGGCGGCTGTGCTGTGAGCGAGACACCGAGTGCCACAGCCTGCGGAGGCGAGCACGCTCCTCCTGCACTTCGGTGACCGGCGCGGCAAAGCGAGTAGTGCATTCCGGCTTCATGCCGAGGGGGAAGGGGTGGGCCGTCGGGATGGCGCCAGGGCGGCAGCCGTGAGCTATGGGGATGGTTTGCGTGGCCGAGCGTGCGACGGTCCATGCAAAGCAACTACTTCTCTGCCCCTTGCGGGCGGTAAAGGCTCGGCATGATAGGCAGGAGGTGTGCGAGCGTAACGGAGAGGGCCTGTCGAGGCAATCTTGGCGGTGTGTGTGTCGTGGCATCGAGCGCGGCCGAAGGCCGACGGGGCAGCCGACGTGGATCAGCGGAAGCGCTGTCGACCGAGTGTGCGTGTGCGCGGCGACGCGGAGCGGTGAGCCGCACACTTGTACACAAAAGGAGCCGGCGCTGCCGCCGACGGAGGACGGCCCGTAAGCAAGATGCTGCGTGCTGTTGCCGGCAACAGCAAACACGCTCCGCCGCGACAGCCTCGACGGCCGCCGCAGCGGAGCGATTTAGTGCCTCCCGGCTTCATGCCGAGGGGGAAGGGGTGGGCCGTCGGGCTGGCGCCGTGGCGGCAGCCGTGAGCTATGGGACCGCTTTGCGCAACCGACCGTGAGAAGGTCTACGCAAAACTCGCGGGCAAGTCCTCGTTATTATCGTCCGAAGGCACCTCCTCGGTAACCTCGCCGCCCATGGCGGCTGCCATCTCAGCCTCTTCGGCTGCAAGGCGTTCGGCCTCCTCGGCTTCCATGCGGGCCTTCTCCTCGGCCTCGCGCAACGTCCTGGCCACCTCGGCCTCCTTGCGGTAAGCCTCGGCTTCCGCCTCGTCGACCTCGCGCCAGTTCTCCTCAGAGTCCGCAGCCGCAAGGAAAACCTTCTTTGTCAGCACACGTTCCTCCGGGCCCACAGCCTCGGTCTGCGTTATCCACATATCGGCTTCCGCCTCAAGCGTCACCACGGTAAAATTCTTCTTTTCCATATCGGTTTATATGTTTGGTTAAGCAATAGTATAACCCTTCGCGGTTATCTGGGC
>CABRZA010000202.1 GCA_902475285.1 uncultured Porphyromonadaceae bacterium | reverse complement strand
ATGGTCAACCCAATACATAGTATACTCTACTCCCCCCGAAGTGAAGGACTTTTGATACTGTATCTGATTGGTGTATATAGGTGGATATGCATGAGCCCCGGGAGCGCATAAATGGGCCATAAAGACCAGAAGTGCGACTATGATTGCCGGATAGAATTGTGCTTTCATAATTTTTAGAGCATTTAGAATTCGCTGGTGAAGTGGAAGCGGATTTTTGGGAAGTCGTTCTGGGCCATGGTGAGGACGAACTGACTGTCGGCGAGGAAAACGTCGCGGCCATCGCGGTCGAGGGCCATGAACTGATGCTTGCGCTTCTTGAATGCGTCGAGGGCTGCGGGGTCGTCGCTCTCTATCCAGCACGCCTTGTACATCGTCATGGGCTCCCAACGACACTGCGCGCCGTACTCGTGGAGGAGACGGTACTGAATGACCTCGAACTGCAGCTGGCCCACGGTGCCGATGACCTTGCGGCCGTTGAACTGATGGGTGAACAGCTGTGCGACGCCTTCGTCCATAAGCTGCTGTATGCCCTTGTCGAGCTGCTTGGCCTTCATGGGGTCGGTGTTCTCTATGTACATGAACATCTCGGGCGAGAAACTTGGGAGGCCCTTGTAGTGGAGCTCCTCGCCTTCGGTGAGAGTGTCGCCGATTTTGAAGTTGCCGGTGTCGGGGATGCCGACGATGTCGCCGGGAAATGCCTCGTCGACGATGCTCTTCTTCTGGGCCATGAACGCCGTGGGTGCAGCGAAGCGCAGCACCTTGCCCGAGCGCATGTGCTTATATGGTGCGTTGCGCTCGAAGCGACCCGAACATACCTTTACGAATGCTATGCAACTTCGGTGATTGGGGTCCATGTTGGCGTGAATCTTGAACACGAAGCCGGAAAAGGCCGGTTCCTGCGGCTCCACCTTTCGCTCAATGGCCTCAACGGGCCTCGGCGAGGGTGCAATCTGCACGAAGCAGTCGAGGAGTTCCTTAACACCGAAGGTGTTGAGGGCCGAGCCGAAGAAAACCGGCGCAAGGCGTCCGGCAAGATATTTATCGACGTCAAATTCGGGGTATACGCCTTCAACGAGCTCGAGGTCGTCGCGGAGGTGCGCGGCTTCGTCGTCGCCGATTGCTGCATCGACGCGCGGGTCGTTGACATCGTCGATTTCGACACGCTCGGTGGTGCGCTGTTTGTCGGGGGTAAAGAGGTCGAGCGAGTGCTCGAATATATTGTAAACGCCTTTGAATCGGGCGCCTATGCCTATTGGCCAGGAGAGGGGGCGGACGTTGATTTTGAGTTCGGCCTCAAGTTCGTCGAGAATCTCGAAGGGATCGCGGCCCTCGCGGTCGAGCTTGTTGACGAATATAATCACCGGTGTGTTGCGCATGCGGCACACCTCCATGAGCTTTCTGGTCTGTGCCTCGACGCCCTTTGCCACGTCGACTACGATGATAACGCTGTCGACGGCGGTTAGCGTGCGGTAGGTATCCTCGGCGAAGTCCTGGTGGCCCGGAGTGTCGAGGATGTTGATCTTATAGTCGCCGTAGTTGAAGCCCATTACCGACGTTGCCACGGAAATACCGCGCTGCTTCTCGATTTCCATCCAGTCGGACGTGGCGGTTTTCTTGATTTTGTTGCTTTTTACAGCGCCGGCAATGTGGATGGCGCCGCCGAAGAGGAGGAGTTTCTCGGTGAGCGTTGTCTTGCCGGCGTCGGGGTGCGAGATAATTGCAAATGTACGCCGGCGGCTTATTTCGTCGTTGAGATTGGCCATGATTGTCAGAGGGTGTTGAGGTCGATGCGCTGCATGCAGCGGCGGAGAGCATCGTGCCAATAAGGAATGCGGATGCCGTAGGTAGCTTTGATTTTCGATTTGTCGAGCACGGCATAGTGCGGACGCGTCGCTGGTGTAGGATAGTCGGACGTCATCACTGGCACAACGGCATCGGCAGCCTCGCGCATGCCGGCGGTTTCGAGGATGGCGACGGCAAAGTCGTACCATGAAGCCACGCCTTCGTTGGAGTAGTTGAATATACCTGCCGACCAATGGCCCGAAAGGACAATGTCGGCCACAGCGGCGGCGAGGTCTGCGGCATAGGTAGGAGTGCCCGTTTGGTCGGTCACCACCCTGAGGGGAGCACCCTGGCGCCCTTTGGCGAGGATTGTTCGCACGAAATTATGGCCGTCGGGGGCGTAGAGCCAGCCGGTGCGTATGATCATGCTCTCGGGAGCGAGGCCGAGAAGTGCTGTCTCGCCCTTTCGCTTGGTCACGCCGTAGACCGAGAGAGGCTCGGGCTTGTCGCTCTCGCTGTAAGGGCGGCAAGCGTTTCCGTCGAAGACATAGTCGGTGGAGAAATGCAACACCTTGAATCCGAGCTCATCGGCGATACGGGCGATATTGCTCACGGCGTCGACGTTGGCGGCGGCGCACTGCATCTTCTCCTCTTCGGCGCGGTCGACGGCGGTGTAGGCGGCGCAGTTTATCACATGGCTGAAATCACCGGCCATGAGAAAAGTCTCGACGGCCTTTCGGTCGGTAAGGTCGAGTTCGTCCTTATCGACATATGTGCTTATTCCCGGGGCCCGACGTTCGAGCTCGCGGCGCAGTTCGCGGCCCAACTGGCCGTTGCATCCGGTTATGAGTAGCTTCATATTATTATCGATTGCGACTGCAAAATTACAAAAAAATCCTCAATGGGGCAAAAGCGTGTGCGGAGCGCCAAAGCACTGCAAGAAGCATCACAGGCATATTAATGTTAAATATTTGATTTTTATTGTAA
>CABRZA010000201.1 GCA_902475285.1 uncultured Porphyromonadaceae bacterium | reverse complement strand
GACCCGGGCCAAGGGTGCGATGCACCTCGATAGCTGCTCCTATTATCGTCCTTGTCAAATCATTATATTCATCGTTTTCCATGGCACAAATTTATGACAAGGCTTTGACTTAGGCAAATTTTACGAATTTTTTCTCTGCGCCTCTGCGTGAAATCTTCACTACCGGATGGGAAAAATCACACAGAGGCGCAAAGAACGCGGAGGGGCTCTCGCTCCCGCGCGAGCTGAATTATTTATTTCTCTGCGCCCTCTGCGCCTCTGCGTGAAAACTTCACTGCCGGATGATGCCGAGGAGAAAAGACAGAGGCCCGCGGGTGGCGCGGGCCTCAGTGGAGTAGGGTCTATTCCCTATTGCCAATTCTTATTATTTACTTCACCAGGACTTTGGTGACGGCGGTGCCTTGGCGGCGGAGGTAGATGCCGGCCGAGGGGTTGGCCACGCGGATGCCCTGGAGGGTGTAGTACTCTACGGGGGCGTCGGCGTTGTCGTCGGCCACGTTCTCTACGCCGGTCTGGATGGTGGCGGCGCCCTTAGAGAGGGTCTTGTTGCCGTTGGCGTCGGAGGTGATGGTGAACTTATAGTTGCCCACGGGGAAACTGGTGGGCTCGATGTCGTCGTTGATGCCGCCGATTACGGGGCTGAGCTTGTAGTTGCCGTCGGTGTCGGGCTCGCTGCTTACCTTGTAGCGAGTGCCGAGGTTGATGCCGCTGAGGCCGTGGTCCTCAACCGGGGGCACGGGGTTCTCGTCGGCGCGACGGGGTGCGGCCACACGACCGGCCTCGACTTCTTCGTCGGACGGACCGCGGTCGATGAGGACGTTTTCGACGGGCTTGCTCACAATCATGATGCGGCCGTAATTGACGTGCTGTTCGGTCGCGTCCTTGTTCCACCAGTATGCGTTGGCGGGCACGAGGTTGAAGCCGTCGGCGGTGTAGGTCACCTTGCCGCCGTCTTCGCTGCGCTCCATCTTGACGCTGCGGGTGAAGTGCCAGTAGTAGTTGAGGTCGCCCACGATGTAGAGGTCGTCGTTTTCGTCGAGGAGCTCGTTGGGCTTCATTATGGTGACGGTGCGGGTGTTGAGGTTCACGCCCACATTGTATACGCCGGGCTCTATAAGGATGGCGTTCTCGTTGGCGTAGGCCTTGAAGCTCAGGCGCAGGCCGTCGATTTTGGCAAGGTCGTAGCGCTGTATGCGTGCGCCGAGGCGGTTGCCGGCGATTTCAGTCCAGCCGTCGGCCGATTGGGCGAGCTTGGTAACGAAGGAGAATACGGAGTGGGTCTGGTCGGAGTAGGAGCGGAAGAACTCGATGCCTTCGCCGTAGAACACGCCGTCGGCAATCTTAGCGAGCGGAGTGCCTATGTTGGCGTGCCAGCGCACGTTGCCGGAGTTGTCGAGAGGATATGCGTTGGGATCGTCGTTATGGGCCTTGACATAGTCGAAGGTGTTGCCGAGGATGTATAGCTCTTCGGTGATAGGGAGGGTTTCGAGTGCTTCCGACTGGAGGGCAACCTGATTTTCGTTCACGATAGAGAGCACGAGCGAGAGGTTGGTGAGGGCGGCGGAGGTGCGGAGATATCCCACCTTGTCGCGGGCGCCTGCGGTGAGGTAGGTTTCATAACCGCCGGCCTGGGATTCGTCGGTGGTGCCATAGGTCACCTGTGTGCCGTCGGCCTTAAGCTCTACCACGCGGAATGCAGCGGGCACCTCGGCATAGTCGAGGTAGTGGCCGGCCATGCCGAAGCGGAACTCGGTGAGGGTGTTGACGCCTTCGATTTCGAGGAACCAGCGGGAGTCGCTTGCGATGGAGGGCAAGAAGTCGCGGAGCACGGAGATTGTGAGTTCGCCGTCGTCGTTGGCCTTGGTGTTGGTGATGAGCACCATAACGCGATGCCAATCGAGGTTGTCGGCAAGGGCACCCTCACCCGTATAGCCGGGCTTGAGATAGTAATCGGAGAAATAGCTGCCGAGACGGTAGGTGGTATTCTCATCTTGTCCCCAGCGGGTGACGACCTGAGTGCCGCGGCGACCCTCGACATGGAACTTAGCGGGCATCTGATCGAGACGCACGGCCAAACGCGCGCCTTCTGCTTCGAACTGCTTTTCACCGTCGCCCCACACAAAGTAATATGTGAGGGGTTCTTCGGGAGCTTCTTCCTTTTCAAATTTGAACTCGCCTGTATTTACGTTGAGTGTGAGGACCACAGGGACAGAAGTAGCAGCAAGGGAGAAATTCTTACTACCACCGATTTTACCGGTTACAGACTGGTTGTACTGAATGGTCTGGTTATTATTGTCGTCGTTGGGGCCAATCTGAGTGCCATTCCATATATTATCGCCGGCAGTATCAGGCAAGAGGAATTTGAAGTCGCCGCCGTCAAAGCCACCGGCGAAGGTTTTGGTGTATACGCCTTCGGTTTCAGTGGGGTCGAGCTTGCAGTTGTCGGCGAGCCCCCAATTGCCGTAGTTTTGGCCTACTATATACCATTCCGCAACCGGAACCACCTTACCCTCTGCACGGATTTTAATTTGGTGGTCGCTGACAGCTGCGTCGACGAGGGTAATCGTAATTTCGCCGGCGAAATTCACCACTTCTTCACTGACAGAAGCTGCGCTTGTGGCCTTGTTGGTGTCGAGGCAATAATCCTCATCAAAGGTTAGTGCCTTGTCTGCATTATCGGGGCCATACCACCATTCGGAAGAACCCACGCCTTTTCTGATTTTGAACTGGCCGGAGATGTTCTTCACTGTTACTTGCTGCTGGCCGTCGACTTCGGCGAAGTCATATCCTCGCTGATTCTTTTCATCCCAATATGTCCAAAGGGC
>CABRZA010000200.1 GCA_902475285.1 uncultured Porphyromonadaceae bacterium | reverse complement strand
CAATCCAAAATACTTCAAATTCCATTCGCAGCTAATTTTTGCGAGTTACTTATAAGGTATGTGGTGAGAGTTTGGAGCGGGTTTCGGACGGGGTTTCGCCGTAGGCTTCGCGGTAGCATTTTGTGAAGTATGCCGGTGTGGAGAAGCCGGTTTCGTAGGCTATCTCGCTGACGGTCTTTTCGGTGGAGGTTAGTAGGCGGCGTCCTTCTTGGAGGCGCAGACGGCGGATAAGCTCGACGGGGGAGTAGTTTGTGAGGGCCTTTATCTTGCGGTAGAACTGCGAGCGTTCGAGGCCCATTTCGGAGGCAATGGTGTCGACCGAAGTGGATGCGTCGGCCATGGTGCGACCGAATATTTCGAGGAAACGGTTGTAGAAGTCGCTGTCGATGTCGGTGTTGGCCTGTGGCTGCGGGCGAGGATTCGCGGGCGTGCGTACGGGTGTTGCCGTAGTGGTCTGGTAGAGCTGCTGTATTCGCTTCCGGTTGGCGATGAGAGCCCGGCAGCGTGCCGCGAGGATGTCGGCGGAGAATGGTTTGGAGAGGTATCCGTCGACACCGCTCTCGTAGCCCTGCACACGCTGCTGCTCCATGGAGCATGCCGTGAGCATGAGGACGGGAATGTGTGAGGTGCATAGCTCTTCTTTGAGGCGGTGGCAGCACTCGAGGCCGTCCATCACGGGCATCATCATGTCGCATATGATGAGGTCGGGCACGTGTCGGGCGGCACGTCGGAGGCCTTCGGCGCCGTTGGGAGCCTCGATGATGTTGTACTCCGCGCCGAGGAGAGCGGCGATGAGGCGGCGCATGTCGGCATTGTCGTCGATAACGAGTAGGAGGGGGCGGCCGTTGTCGAAGTCGGTCTGTGTGTCGATTACGTCGAGTTCGGCCTCTATTTCGTCGTCGGGCATGGCCTTGTGTATTTCGACGGGTTTGTCGGCCACATGGCGAACGGGTAGAGTGACGGTAAAGACCGAGCCTTCGCGGAGGCGGCTCTCGACGGATATTTTGCCACCGTGGAGCTCGACGAAGGCCTTGCAGAGGCTGAGGCCTATACCAGAGCCGTTGGGATGGACCTTGTCGACTTGGAAGAAGCGCTCGAAGATGTTGCCGAGGTCGCGCTCGCTGATGCCTTCGCCGGTGTCGGCGACGGAGAAGTATACGTTGTTGCCGCGGCGGCCGTAGTTGACGGTGACTTCCCCGCCGGCGGGAGTGTATTTGAAGGCGTTGCTGAGGAGATTGAAGAGGACGCGTTCCATCTTCTCGGGGTCGACGGCGGCGACGAGGGGAGTGTCGGCGGGGACTATGTTGAGTTTCAGACCGAGACGGCGGCTGAGGTTTGCGAAGGATTCGGCCCACTCGACGACGGCCTTTCCGAGGTCGATTTCGGCGAGGGAGAGGTCGAGCTTGCCGTTTTCGAACTTACGGAAGTCGAGAATCTGGTTGATGAGTCGGCGGAGGATGTGGACGTTCTTGTCGGCAATCTTTGCCAAAGTATGGTCGTGCTCGCCGAGTGCGGGCGATGCCGCGAGCTGGGCGACGGGTTCGGCTATGAGGGCGAGAGGCGTTCGGAGGTCGTGGGAGACGTTGGTGAAGAACATCAGCTTCGACTGGGTGGCCTCCTCGAGGCGGCGGTTGAGTTCTTTCTGCTTGTCGCGCTCGGCCTCGATTGTGTTGTACTGCTCTTGGAGGAGTGCGTGGTGTCGGCGGCGCTGCCAGTAGGCGCGGAGGACGAGGAAGACGAGGCCCACGAGGAGGACGATGATAACGATGCAGGCGTAGAAGAGTGTTGTCTGCGCGGAGTGTCGGGCCCAATAGGCGTCGATGTTGCTTTTGAGGACCGCCATCTTGCGAGTCTCGTCGGCGAGGGTTTCGTTTTGCAGGAGGAGTATGTCGGCGTTCGAAGGGTCGACGGCCGAAGCGAGGGGCAGCGATTGCTCGCGTTCGAAGGGCTCGCCGCGGAGAATTGCGAGAGCGGTGCGGATGAGGCGGTGGCCGTCGGTGGGGTATAGGAATGTGGCGTCGATAACGCTGTCGGCCACGGCCTGAATGCCAATGGCGGGGGCGGCGTCGATGCCTAATATCTTTAACTTGTTGCGGATGCCGAGGCTGTCGGCGACCTCGGCGGCGGCGATGGCCATGCGGTCGTTGTGGGCGTAGACGAGGTCGATTCCAGGATGTGCGGCCAAGATGCTGTCGGCCGCGCGGCGAGCGTCGCGGGGATTCCAGTTGCCCGGGGCGCTTGCGGCGAGCGTTCCGCCACGGGCGGTGAATTCGTCGGCGAATCCACGGTGTCGGTCTTCGGCGGGGGTAGATCCCGGGAGGCCGTAGATTTCGACGGCCGACGGTGCGGCGGGGGTGATGTTGAGGGCGTAGCGAGCGGCCGCTCGGCCGAGGGCGACATTGTCGACGCCGATACGGGCGGTGTAGCTGTCGGAGAGGATGTCGCGGTCGAAGATAATTACGGGCATTCCCCCGGCGTACACTCGGTCGATTACGGGAGTGAGTTCGGTGGCTTCGTTGGGTGCGACGATGATGATGTCGAAACCGTTGTCGACGAAGTATTCGATGTCGGCAATCTGTTTTTCGTTGCTGTCGTCGGCGGAGCGTATTTCGACGACGGCGTCTTCGTGAAGCATCATCTCACGCTCGATTTCGTGGTTCATTTTAGTTCGCCAATCGTCGCTTGAGCACTGCGAGACACCTATCTTGTATGTCTTCTGCTGGGAGCATGCGGCCGCGACGAAGATACAAAAAATGAGGGCGGAAAAATATGATAAAGGACGTAAATTCATGGTATCGGATTTGGTTACGACGATGCAAAGTTACGATAATCCTATGAAAAATAGC
>CABRZA010000199.1 GCA_902475285.1 uncultured Porphyromonadaceae bacterium | reverse complement strand
CTAACCAGTGCTTTGGATGTGTGCGCCCAAAAATGATTGTTTTCTACTTTTGAGTTTTGCAACACCCTCATGTTTCTGTGCCGCGCTATTTGAAAGAATCAATTCCAGGCATTCTTCCCATTGTTTGGATTGATGCACTTTATGTGCTCTCGATTTATGCAATCAGTTGTCTTCGTGGGGGGAGTGGTAGACGTGGGGGGCGCCCATTTGTTCGAGTTTGCGGCGGATTTCTTTCATCTTGCGCTGGTATTCGCGCTTGTCGCCCGGGCGGTGTTTCTCGGGGTTGACGTTGCAGTCGATCACCATGCTCTCGTAGCGGTCGTAGGAGGTCTGGTAGTTTTTCATGCTCACGGCCTGACTCATGCTTATGCCTTTGTCGTCCTTTTTGGAGGATGCGGCTTTGGAGGCTTTGGATGAGCCGGAGCTCGGGGTGGAGTAGTTGGAGTCGCTGTAGGACGACGTGCCGGCAGTGGCGAAGTCGGCGGAGCTCATGGCGGTGTTGCCCGAGACGGCGCTGTAGGTCATGGCGCCTATGGTGAGGACGGCGCCGGCAATCTGGAGGCCAGTGAGGACGCGGTTCCAGCGGCGCCCGTTGCGCTCCGACTTGGCGGCCTTCATGTTGGTCTTGAAGTCCTCATTGTCGGGCTCGAGACGGTGGGCCACGGTGAAATGGTTGATGGCATGCTTGAGGTCGTCGCGGTTGGAGGCGTAGTAGATGCCCATGTTGTTGTGCGCCGGGGCACAGGTGGGCCATATGCCTATGAGGCGCTCGGTGTAGAAAGTTCCCTGCTCGTCGGCGCTGGCGCGGAGCAGCTTCTCGATGAATTCGGTTTCGACCACGCCGTTTACGTCGACCTTCGTTGTATAGTCGCCCACTGAAGCCGTGGCCACACCGCCGCTATACTTGCCCACCGACTCGAATACGCCGGGTATAATCCACCCGCCGGCGCGGTTGATGAGCCCTACGGCAGGCTTGCCGCCGAAAGTGGCCGCTTCTTCGACCACAAAGATGTGCTCCTTGGGCTGATAGGCGATGCTGTTGAACGTCGGGGAAATAATCTGACGGCCGTAGCTGTCGACCACGCCCACATATTTTCCACGCTTCCAGAGGTAGTAGCCGTCGGCCACGGGAGAAACTTCGCCGTCGGCCACGGCGGGGATGCTGTCGGTGCGCGGACAGAAATCGGGGTCGGCCATGAGCTTGTCGGCGTATTCCTCGCTGGCCACGATGCTCTCCATAAATTCGCTGTAATAGCCCGACAGCCAGCGCGACTTCACCATTTTCTTTGCTTCCTTGAAGGGCTTGTTCTTCACCGGCAAGGTTTTCATTATCTCCTTGGCCAGATAGTCGCAGGGCACCACGGTGTCGCCGCATATGTCGATGCACCCGAATTTGTTGCCCATCTTTATCACGGCGAGGAGGTCGTCGTCGAAGTTCTCGGCCTTGTCGAAGCCCGGGCGGAACACAAATATTCCGCGCTTGTCGATGAAGCCGTACTTGCCGTCCTTTTTCACGGCTGCCATGCCGTAGTGGAAGCCGTCCATATCGTCCATGGGGTCGAACTGCGGGGCTATAACGAAGCGGTTGTGGCGGTCGATGAATCCGACCTTTCCGTTGATTTCGACGGCGGCGAGGCCTTCGGAGAATTCCTTCGATACCTTGTCGTACTGCGGCGCTATCACCCATTCGGTCTTTTGGTCGGAGTTGAGCTCCTCCTTTTTATTGCCGAGTTTGTGCGCCTCGGCTCACCAGTACATCTTGTCGCCAACGTTTTCGTAGCCGTATTTCTTGGTGTCCGAATCTTTTTTCGCACGCAGCACTTGCTCCTGGGCGCCCGCGACACCCCAGCACAACAGAAGCATCAATATAAAGCAGAAATGTCTCATTATGGTTTCAGTAAAGGCGATGTGCAAAATTACTAAACAACGTGTATTATTCCAAAATTATCTGTATGGGGCAGTTTTTTACACACGGGCGGAGGGGTGGCGTAGGTGGTCTCCGCTAAGGGTGGAATACGGAAATGTCCGGCTCACATCGCTGCGGGCCGGACATGGGTCTATTTGTAAGGATGTAAAAGTTATTCTGCTGCCTGGGCTTTTGCGCGCTCGTAGTAGCGGCGGATGTCGGCGCGGGTGCCGTTGACGTAGGTGGGATAGTCGTCGAGGATGGTCTTGTAGGCCTTTGCTTCCTTGGCGTAGTCGCCCTGCTGACGGTAGATGTGTGCCATCTTTATGAGCACGAAGGGCACGATCTGCGGGTTCTCGTCGGCGGCGTCGATTGCGTCGTCGTAGCAGTCGAGAGCTTCGGCGTATTTTTCAAGGTTCACATAGCAGTCGCCGCGCAGAGTCTCCACGCCGGCTTCGGCGATATCGTCGTTGAGCGAGCAGTCGTTGAGGTAGGTGAGGGCCTTCTCGTAGTCGCCTTTCTGATAGTAGAGAATGCCGAGTTCGGCCTTTGCGCGGTTGCCGCTCTTGTAGCCGGCGTCGGCGGCCTTCTGGTAGAGCTCTATGGCCACGCTGTCGGCGGTGGCGGCGTCGGCCTTGGCGATGAGCTCGTCGGCCTTGCGGCTGCCGTTCTGCGCTACAAAAATCCATGCAAGCACGCCCACGACCACTACTGCGGCAACTATGAGGCACCACATGATTGTCTTGGCATTCTTGCGTGCTTTTGTCACGATGTCTTCGGCCGTCTCATGCTCGCCGAGGGCGTTCTTATTTTCTTCCATTGCTTTTATAAGGTGTTATGCGTTTGCTGTTTTTGGGAGCTGCTGCGCGTCGGTGCACAGTTAGCGACTGCAAAAATACGGCTTATTCGGCAATTATGAAAATTTTTGCCGCTGATTTTTGGCT
>CABRZA010000198.1 GCA_902475285.1 uncultured Porphyromonadaceae bacterium | reverse complement strand
GCCGGCAACGACGCTACCTAATTTTCCTTTGCTTTGCATTGAATTATTATGGTTTATTAATTAATAAAATTTTCACGGTTGGTTTCAGCTTGCAAATATAGCGATTATTATCAAAAGCGGAGCAATTTTAGCGATATTTTTTTGTTTTAGTCTGTCGGAGCGACGCAAAAAGCGCCTCCGGCGGTTGCCGGAAGCGCTTTAAATAAGGTTCGTGAGACTGTTACTTAACGATGACCTTGGAGGCCTTGCCGCCCTTCACGCAGATGTAGACACCGGCTTCGGGACGAGCGACCTCGACACCCTGGAGGTTGTACCAGCGGGCTTCGGCAGCCTCGGCAGCCTCGATGCCGTCGATGCCGTCGGAGCTCTTGGTAAGTGTGAGGATGGGGTCATTCTCGGTGAAGACTACGACTGCGGTGTAGCTGCCGGCCTCGATCTTGAAGCTGGCGCAGCTCGATGCATCGACGTTCACCATGTAGACGGTGAGGCCTGTTTCACCGACGCCCTCGACGAAGTCGATTGTCTGGTCGGCAACAGCGGCACCGTAGCGGTTGGCGCTGTTTACGGCACCCCAGTCGGCACCGACAGCTTCGGCGAAGGATATGTAGCCGTAACCCTCGCCGGCGTCGTTGACGGTGAACTTGGCCGATGTGAAGACGTTGCCGTCACGGGTAAACTCAACACCGCGCGATGTCGACCACTCGTAGCCGTCGACATTGCCCAAAATGTAGAGAGCGTCGGGGACATATACATCGGGGTCGTCGCCGCCGCCGAGATAAGTGAGAATCATCTCGGCACCTTCCTCGCTGAAGTATACCTCCGCGCTATATTTGCCGGCGGCTACCTTGAAACTGTTGCAGCTCGATGCGTTGACGCCGGGTACATAGAAGGTAAGATTTTCGACACAGTATTCCTCGCTCATGTCGGGGGTATAGTCGGCCGTTTCGGGACCGAAGCGGTAGCCGCCGTTGACGGCATCCCAGTCGGCGCCGGTCTTCTCGGCGAAGGAGAAGTAGCCGAAGCCTTCGCCGGCATCGTTGACGGTGAACTCGTCGATAAAGAATTCGCCGCCTTCGCCTTCGAGCGCGGCACCGCCTGCGGTCGACCATGCCGAGCCGTTGACGTTACCCATAAGGTAGAGAGCCTCGGGGAAGAAGAATTCGGGGTCGTCGCCGCCCTGAATAATCTTGTGGAGCACCACGTCGATGGAGCTCATGTTGATGGTTGCGGTGATGTTGAAGTGTACGCCCTTCACATCCTTGCCCTCAACGGCGGTGAATACGTTGGCGCCGTCGGCCACGGCGAGGGTGCCCAGCTCGGCGTCGGCCTCGGCAAGGGTTATGCCCGAAGTCACCTTGGTGCCGGTGAAGCTAACACTGGTGAATGCGTAGCCCTGCGGAGCGGAGAGGGTGATGGTGTTGTTCTTGTAGTCGCGGGCGTGGAGGGCCTTCGAGGTGTCGGAGAAACCGCCCTGCTTGTAGAGGCGCAGTCCAGTCACCTTGGTGGTGGCGGGTACGCCTTCGGTCTTCTCGGAAAGGAGCACCACGTTGCCGCTCACCATTATGGCACCGTCGAGGAGGTAGAGATAGTTGCCCGTGGTGCCGTCGGCCTCGAAGTCGTCCTCAGAGAGGGTCTTGCCGAGATATGCTCCCATATCTTCGAGCGAAGCGAAGTTGAAAGACACTTCGAGGGGCTGCTCGGGGGTGGGATCGTCGCCGCCCTTGGCGGTGAGAATCATGGATGCGTTGCCTTCGGCGTCGAATGCAATTGTGGCGGCATACTTGCCGGCGGCCACCTTGAAGCTGTTGCAGCTTGAGGCGTCGACATTGGGCACATACGCTTTGAGGGCTTCCTGGGCCACGCCTTCGGTGAAAGCAGGCTCGTAGTCGGCAGTTGCGGGGCCATAGCGGTAAGCACCGTTTACGGCATCCCAGTCGGCGCCGAGAGTCTCGGAGAGAGAGAAGTAGCCGAAGCCTTCGCCGGCGTCGTCGACTACGAACTCATCGGATGCAAAAACACCTTCGGAAGCCACGGCAAGAGGCGTGCCGGCAGTGGTGGACCATGCCGAGCCGTCGACATTGCCGAGCAGATAGAGAGCGGCGGGTATGTGCACCACGGGAGTGGGGTCGATGCCCTTGCCCGTAACGGTGAGAGTGCCCGTAGTGCCTGTCACCTTGAATGTGAAGGTATACTCACCTGCGCCGATGCTGTAAGCGTTGCCCGAATTCTTGGCCGCATAGGGCGTATCGAGCTCGACGGCAATATCCAGACCGCCAGTACCGTAGATGGTGTTGCCTGCACGCATCTTGAAGTAGCTTGTGGCGGCAGCGAGCGTATAGGTGCCCGAGAAAGTGTTCTCCTCACCGTCTACTGCGGCGAGAGGATAGGCCTGAGTGCTCTCGTTCCAGCCCGAACCGAAGTCGCCCACGAGATAAACCACGTCGTAGGTGTCGACTTCCGACTGGCCCGTGACCGTAATTTTATAGGTAGCGGTGTTGATGGTTACGGTAGCGTTCTTGATAATGCCGTCGACGGAGATGTCGCCGCCGTCCTTTTGAGCCTGGTACTCCACGCCTTCTTTGAGGGCAGAGCCGTTGGAGCCGAAAGAAGTGTTCCACGTGCCGGCCTCCTTCACTTTGAAGTTGCCGGCGAGCGAAGCTATTTCATAAGTGAAAACGTTGGCATCGTCGGCCGAAGGCGTAAATTTGTAGGTCGCATTATCGGTCCACGACGACGCACCGTTGAGATTGTTGCCCACAAGATACCAGTCGGCGGCGTTGGCAGCCACTGCAACAAGGAGCGACAACAGAAAGAGGTATGCTTTTTTCATGTCGTAGTATTGGATTTGGTTAATATGATATGTGTTTTACAAGTATCGACGTATGTATACAAATTCGTCGCAAT
>CABRZA010000197.1 GCA_902475285.1 uncultured Porphyromonadaceae bacterium | reverse complement strand
GGATGCTTCGGTCGAAAGAAAATTGAAATATGAAGGCATCCAAAGAGCCGTAACAATCAATACAGGGACGTAGATTTTGGCAAGACGCTTGCCGAAGAAGAACCGTGTCGGGCAATGGTGCTTTTTTTCGCTCTCCATCAGGCCGTAGCCGCTGAGAAAAAAGAATATAGCCACCGGGCCCCAATAGCCTGCCAGCCCACAAATTATATAGTTCACCGATGGATAGAGGTCTATATGCTTTATGGCATACATGGCGTAATGAGAGATAAGGACCGATAGGGCTGCAATGACTTTCAGCCAGTCGACGTTATTCTTTTCAATTACCGTCATGAAATTATTTGTTGGAGTCGGCGCGGTGCAAGTCTTCCTTAGAAATCGACGGTGAGGCGGATGTTGAACTGGCGGCGGGTGAGGTAGTTGGGCACGGCGTACTGGAGGCGGTTCACGTCGGTTACCCAATAGTAGCTGTTCACGTTGCTGATGTCGAGGAGGTTGAAGATGTCGACACCCAGCCATGCGCTCTTGAAGTTGCCCAGAAAGCCGCTGCGGCGCGTGCCGTCGGTGCGCGGTTCGAGAAGGGCGTAGGCAAGGCCTATGTCAACACGCTTGTAGGCCGGGGCGCGGAAGTAGCCCTTGTCGCGGGTGCCGCGCGGCGCCGTCATGGGCAGGCCGTCGGAGAAGATGCCGCGAAGGTTGAATTTCAGCTTCGGAACTTTCGGGAAGTAGTCGGTGAAGAACAACGCGAAGGCATAGCGCTGGTCGGTGGGGCGGGGCACTTTCACGCCGTTGAGATTCTCCTGAGTCTTCATCAGCGAGAAGCTCACCCACGAGTCGGTGCCCGGCACGAACTGTCCGAAGAGCTTGAAATCCAAGCCCGTGGTGAAGCCGCTGCATTGGTTCAGGCCCGAGTAGACGAGTTTCAGGTTTTCTATTTCGTAGGGTATGAGGTTGCCAAGGACCTTGTAGTAGGCCTCGCCCGTGAGTTTGAAGGGGCGCCCCATGGCACGGAACGTATAGTCGGCACCGACGATTACCTGATACGATCGCTGGCTCTTGATGTCGCTGTTCAGATTGAGTGTTATGTTGCCGTCGCCATCTGTCACGGGCATGCGGAACTCCTTGTAGAACGGCGACTGGTAGTAAAGGCCCGTGGAGAAGCGCAGCGACAGGCGCGGACATTTGTCGGGCACGAAGCCAACCGTCACGCGGGGGCTCACCAGGAATTCCTTGTTGAAGTCCCAATAGCTCATCCTTATGCCGCCGTTGAGGTTCAGATAACCCGCCGAGGTGCTGAGACGGTATGTGTCCATCGCATATATTTCCATGCGGTTGGAGCCCAAGTCGTGGTTGGAGCCCAGATTGTATATCACTTTGAGGGCGTCGGGGTCGAAGGGCTGCGAGAAGCCGGCCGAGTCGCGCAGCTCCCATTCGCGCGAGCGGTCGTAGATGCTCTCGTGCTTGTAGGTGATGCCGTATTCGAGGTTGTGGCGGTTGAGACCCGTCTCGCCGCGGAGGCTCAAGGCGAACACCGACGCCCGGAAGCGGTTGCGCGCGTGTTCGTGGTAGCGGCCCACGCCGAGCTCGCCGCCGATGTTGTCGTCGCTGTCGGAACCTCCCGTACCGGCCTGGTCGAGCCAGTACTCGCCCGAGATGTCGTAGGCCACGAGCTCGTTGGTGAGGAAACCCGACGCCTGGAGTGTGAAGAGGTTGCCCTTGTTGGGCTTGAAGTCGATGGAGGCCGCGCCGAAATATGTCTCGAAGCGGTCCTTTTCCTGGCCGTCGAAATATACGGTGAACTCCTTCGCGTCGGTCGACGTGCCGAACTTCGTCGTGCGGTTGTGGGGAATGAACTTATAGTTGTTCACCGCGATGTTGCCCAGGAACGATACCTTCCACCGCGGGTTGAAGGTGTAGGCCATGGCCGTCTGGTAGTCGAAGAATCGCGGGTCGTAGTCGCCCTTCTCGTCGAGCGAGCCCAACAGAGAGCTGTTCTGCTTGTAGCGCACGCCGTGGAGCTGCGAGAAGTGTTTGGAGGAGGTGCCCACGGCCGCCGACGCCCCCATGAGCGACAGGCCCACCGAACCCTCGAAGGCCTCGGGCTGGCGGTAGGTGATGTCGAGCACCGAGCTCATCTTGTCGCCGTACTTGGCCGAGAAGCCGCCGGTGCTGAAGCCGATAGCACCCACCATGTCGGGATTGACGATGCTCAGGCCCTCCTGCTGTCCCGACGACACGAGCTGCGGACGGTATACCTCTATGCCGTTGATATACACGCTGTTCTCGTCATACGAACCTCCGCGCACGCTGTATTGGCTCGACATCTCGTTGGTGCTGTTGACGCCTGCCATCGTGGTGAGCATGGCCTCGACCGAGCCGCCGCTCACGTCGGGCGCAAGTCGGAAATCTTTCGAGTCGAGGCGCTGCATGCCGCCCGTCTGCTTCTGGAAGTCGGTCACCTCTATGCCTCCCAGGGCGTAGGTGGCCGGCGACATCTTCACGTTGAGAGTCACCTCGCCCTCGGGGTGGATGAGCCGCCGCACCGATTCCTCGTAGCCTATGCAGGAGAATACCACGCGTATCGTATCGGCCTCGGGGGCAGTGAACGAATACCGTCCGTCGAGGCCCGTTGTGGTGCCGAGAATCACCTTGCCCGCGAGCTTGACTGTGACAAACTCGAGCGGTTCGTTGTCCTGGTCGGTCACAAGGCCCGAAATTTTCACGGGCCCCTTGGCTGCAACCCACGGCGCGATGAGGGATAATATTATGAGTATTACTATTCTGTTCATGATTGTTCAGCTGCCCGTCGGGGCCTGATGAAATAACGGCGAAATAGGCAAAAAATTGCGCGAGACTCGGCCGGATACAGTCATTGCAATGAAAATAGCTTATCAAATATTAATTTATATTAAATTTACCCGTTTTTCT
>CABRZA010000196.1 GCA_902475285.1 uncultured Porphyromonadaceae bacterium | reverse complement strand
GATAATACGTTCGGGGCCGTCGTAATTTTGTGCTGTGCAAGCCCCAGGGCCCGAAAGAGCCGTATAATCTTTCAAGCGCACATTGACATGTTGATTTTTCCCGAAAAAAATGTCTTATCCGTATATATGGTATATAAGTTCCGAGCAAACTAAAAAAACCATAATATACAATTATGAGCACCGAAAATCAAAAACACGTCCACAACCTCATCATCCTCGACGAAAGCGGTTCGATGATATCCATCTACAACCCCGCACTCTCCGGCGTAAACGAAACCCTCCAGACCATCCGCGCCGCTCAGGACGAGCACCCCGACCAGACACATTCCGTAACCCTCGTCGCCTTCGACACCTCACACTACAACCGCATCTACTCCAATACTCCCGCTCTCGCAGCCGTCGACATCACCTCCGAACAGTACCGCCCCAACGGAGGCACGCCGCTCTACGATGCCATGGGCCACGCCATCAACGAACTCCACCCCAAAGTAAAACAAGGCGATGTGGTCCTCGTCACAATCATCACCGACGGCTACGAAAATGCCTCCCGTGAATTCAACGGCCGCGCCATCCGCGCTCTCGTCGAGGCAATGAAGAAAGAAGGATGGGTATTCACCTACATCGGCGCCAATCAGGACGTCGACGCCGTGGCCGATGCTATGGCTATCGACAATCGTCTCGCCTTCGAAGCCACTCAGGCTGGCACACAAGCTATGTTCGAGAAAGAAAAATGTGCTCGCATGCGCTTCTTCAACCGCGTCTCAAAATCCGCCCCCGACGCAAATCTCAACGACAATTACTTCGAGTAATTCCCCCCGAAAAACAGCACCATGCAAAATAAACCCTTCACCCCCGACTGCATCACCTCGCTGGGCCCCGACGAGATATTTGTCTTCGGCAGCAATCTCGCCGGGCAGCATTGCGGCGGCGCCGCACGTGTGGCCCGGCGCCACTTCGGCGCCGTCATGGGCCAAGGAGTAGGGCTCCAAGGACAGTCGTACGCCATCCCCACCATGCAGGGTGGCGTCGACACCATCCGACCCTACGTCGACGAGTTCATCCGTTTTGCCGTCGCTCACCCGCACCTCACATTCTACGTCACAAAGATAGGCTGCGGCATCGCCGGCTTCCGCACCGAAGAAATAGCACCCCTCTTCGCCTCGGCCCTCGCCGTCCCCAACATCATCCTTCCCCGCGAGTTCACTCCCTCAGGCGCGAGTCGATGATGATGGTCACGGGGCCGTCGTTCACGAGCGCTACCTGCATGTCGGCGCCGAACACGCCCTGCCGCACCTTCCGCCCGAGCAGACGCGAACACTCGTCGCAGTAGAGTTCGTAGAGAGGTATCGCCACGTCGTGACCGGCCGCGCGTATATACGCCGGCCGGTTGCCCTTGCGCGTCGACGCCGTGAGTGTAAACTGGCTCACCGCCAGAATATCGCCGCCCGTGTCGGCTGCCGAGCGGTTCATTACACCGGCCTCGTCGTCGAAGATGCGCAGAGCCGCCGTCTTGGCCGCAAGCCACTTGGCGTCGTCGGCAGTGTCGCCGTTTTCCACACCCACGAGCACCGCCAGTCCGCGCCCTATCTCGCTGTGCACCGTGCCGCCGATGCACACCCGCGCCTCCGTAACTCGTTGTATTACAATTCTCATTCCTGCGCAGCCTCGAAGTTGGCCGTGTTGTGCTTGGTGCTGTGGAAGAATGTGATTTCGTAGTCGGCGATATCCTCTCGGAAGAACGGGTCGTGGGAGATGATTTCGCGTGCCTCGTCCATCGAGCCGGCGTTGCACAGAATCACGCCCCCGACGCGTGGCTCGCGGGGACCCGACGCCACGAAAAGACCTTTGCCATAATACTCGTCGAGGTACTCCCGGTGCGCCGCCAGGTACTTCTCCACCTCGCTGAGAGCTTTCTTATATGTAAGTTTGAAAATTACCATATTCCATTTGTTTTGTAAACCGAGGCAAAGTTAGCAATTTTCTCCCGATAATCAGCGCCCGCGCGACAATTCGGCTTTCGACTATGTTTGTGTCCGACGCCACAATCAGTTGGCCGCCAGGGTTCTGTACTCCTTCGGGGTGCGGCCGGTGCGACGCTTGAAGAAGCGCACGAAATGCTGAGGGTATTCGAAGCCGAGCATGTCGCCGACCTGCGTCACTGACAGGCTGAGGTCGTTGAGAAGCTCGCGCGCTGCACTCACCAGACGCTCGGCAATCATATCCTTGGCCGTAGTGCCGGTGCTGGTCTTTACAAGCTCCCCGAAGTAGCCGGCGGAAAGGTTGAGCCTGTCGGCGAAATACGACACCGTCGGAAGGCCGTGCTCGCGTATGTCGAGGGCCATATAGCTGTCGAGCATGCTGCTGAATTTCTCCACCACAGTGTCGTTGATTACCTCGCGCGAGTAGAACTGCCGCTCGTAGAAGCGGAGGCAGTAGTCGAGGAAGACTTCGAGATGCGAAATTATGATGGTGCGCGAGTGGCGGTCGATGCTGTGGTTCATCTCCCTTTCTATCAGCGCCAGTACGGCACCGAGGAGTTCGACCTCTTCTTTCGAGAGGTGAAGCGCCTCGTTGCTGTTGTACGAAAAATATCCGTAGGTCGACATCTTGCGCCCCAATGCTGTGCGCGCAAGGAAATCGGGATGGAAGGCAAGCAGTGTCCATCGCGGCTGCTGCATCCCTTCCTCCACACGCGCGGTCACTTTCTGCCCCGGAGCGAAGGCCGTCACCGACATCTCGTCGAAGTCGTATTTCGTGAGTCCGTAATTCATCTCACATCCTTTGGTCTCCTTGATGAATATGGCGTAGACACCGAAGTCGTAGGTCGTGGCGCCGGGCTCCAGCTCGCCTTCGTAGTGCCCCACGGCAATCATCGGATGGCGATGTTCGAAGCCATAGTGGTCGTTGAGGCTCCGTATGGTGTCTAATTTTACAGTTGCGTTTTCCATAATGCAAAATTACGAATTATTGCCCTGATGTCAAA
>CABRZA010000195.1 GCA_902475285.1 uncultured Porphyromonadaceae bacterium | reverse complement strand
TTGCATCACCAAACTGAAAACACAAATACCCTCACATGATACAGACAGTAGTAAGCGCGACGGCCGCATCGTTGGTTACAACGAAGAAAAAATCAAGGCTGCGATTCGCAAAGCTATGCTCACGACAGAGTTGGGCGAAGATGAGTCGCTGATACAGAAGATTGCCGACCGAATAGGGGCGCATGGCTCGGAGCGGATGACCGTAGAGGAAATCCAGGACATGGTAGAACTCGAGCTGATGAACAGTCCGCGCAAGGAAGTTGCGAAGCGTTATATAGCCTACCGCGATCAGCGCAGCATAGCGCGTAAGGCGAAGACTCGCGACATGTTCCACGAAATCATTGAGGCGAAGAACAACGACATCACCCGCGAGAATGCCAACATGAACACCGACTCACCAGCGGGAATGATGATGAAGTTTGCGAGCGAGACGACGAAGCCTTTCGTCGACGACTATCTGCTGTCGGCGGAGGCCCGCGACGCTGTGCGTTCGAACTACCTTCATATCCACGACAAGGACTACTATCCCACCAAAAGCCTCACATGTGTTCAGCATCCGCTTGACCACATACTGGAATACGGTTTCGTGGCCGGTCACGGCGAGTCGCGTCCGGCCAAGCGCATCGAGACGGCATCGATCATAGCGTGCATATCGCTCGAGACGGCTCAGAACGAAATGCACGGCGGCCAGGCCATTCCTGCTTTCGACTTTTATCTGGCTCCGTTCGTCCGTTCGTCGTTCGAAGAAGAGGTTACAAACATAGAGAACCTTACCGGCCGTGATCTCTCGTCGATGAAGGAAACGAAGTTCGACGACTACGAGTACCGTCCGCTCGAAGGACTGGAAGGCGATGAGCGCCTGCTCCAGCATGCCGTGAACCGCACTGTGAGCCGCGTGCACCAAGCAATGGAGGCTTTCATACACAACATGAACACAATACACAGCCGCGGCGGCAATCAGGTTGTGTTCAGCTCTATAAACTACGGTACTGATACTTCGGCCGAAGGGCGCTGCATCATCCGCGAGCTTCTTCACAGCACCTATGAGGGTGTTGGCAACGGAGCCACGGCCATCTTCCCGATACAGATATGGAAGAAGAAACGTGGTGTGAGCTATCTGCCCACCGACCGCAACTACGACCTCTACCGCCTTGCATGCAAGGTGACGGCACGCCGTTTCTTCCCCAACTTCGTGAACCTCGACGCCACCTTCAACCAGCACGAGAAGTGGCGCGCCGCCGATCCCAATCGCTATCTCTACGAGGTGGCCACGATGGGCTGCCGCACGCGAGTGTTCGAGAACCGATACGGCGAAAAGACATCGGTAGGCCGCGGCAATCTGTCGTTCTCTACTATCAACTTAGTCCGTCTTGCGATAGAGTGCATGCCGATACAGGACCGGAACGAGCGTATAGAAGCCTTCTTCCGCAAGCTCGACGACATACTCGAAATCACTGCGCGCCAGCTGTGCGACCGTTTTGATTTCCAAAAGACTGCGCTGGCGAAGCAGTTCCCGCTGCTGATGTCGAAGCTTTGGAACGGCGGAGAGAAGCTCGGTCCGGAGGATACCATAGAATCGGTAATCAACCAGGGTACTCTCGGCATAGGTTTTATCGGTTTGGCGGAATGCCTCATTGCTCTTACGGGCAAGCACCACGGCGAAAGCGAGGAGTCGCAGGCTCTTGGTCTCCGCATCGTGGGACATATGCGCAGCCGTGTGAACGATTTCTGTGAGCGCTATCAGCACAACTTCTCGGTGCTTGCCACTCCTGCCGAAGGCCTGTCGGGCAAGTTCACGGCCAAGGATCGCAAAACTTTCGGCATCATCCCGGGCGTAACCGACAAGGTGTACTACACCAACTCAAACCATGTGCCCGTATACTATCACTGCTCGCCGCGCCATAAGGCGGAGATAGAGGCGCCTTATCATGCGCTTACGGGCGGCGGACATATCTTCTATGTGGAAATCGACGGCGACGCCACGCACAATCCCGACGCCATCTCGGCGATTGTTGACCTTATGGACCAGAACAACATTGGATATTGCTCGGTGAACCACAACCGCAACCGCTGTATGAACTGCGGTTACGAGGATGCGAGCGCCAACCTTGATGTATGCCCCAAATGCGGCAGCCATGCCATCGACCGTCTGCAGCGAATAACGGGCTATCTCGTGGGTACGACCGACCGTTGGAACAATGCCAAACTTGCTGAACTGAACGACCGTGTCGTGCACAAATAAACCTATGCGAGTGGTCGACATCGTGGAAGGTACGAGTGTCGACGGCCCGGGGTTGCGCACAGCCGTCTATTTCGCCGGCTGCGCGCACCGCTGTCCGGGGTGTCACAACGAGTCGACGTGGCCTTTCGACGCGGGCTGCGACCGCTCGGTGGCCGAGCTTCTCGCCGTGATACGCTACAACGGATTCGACGTGACCTTTACGGGCGGCGACCCAGTGTATCAGGCCGAGGCTTTGCTTCCGCTTGCCGAGGCCATTCGCGCGGAGGGGCTGAGGATATGGTGCTACACTGGTTTCCTCTTTGAAGAGGTAGCGACCGACGTGGTAACGGGGGCGCGGCCATTGCTCGACTTTGTCGATGTGCTTGTCGACGGTCCTTACGTGGCAGCCCTGCGGAATACCGATCTTCTTTTCCGCGGCTCCTCCAACCAACGTTTGGTTGATGTTGCCGCCTCCCTTTCAACGGGGACTGTCAAACTGTACGAAGTCGACCCGATTCCGCATTGGTAATCAAAAAATTTCAAAGAGAATAGGCGCTTACCCATCGGTGTGAGTCAGTGGCTCCGAGGCTTTGAGATGGAGGATTTCGAGGAAAAGGTCGACGGTGGCTTTGTCGCCCGAGTATTTGCCCGGCTCTTCGCTCAGCTTGCAGGTGGAGCAGTAGAAGGGCCATGATTCGGTTATCTTTACGGCAATCAGTTTTATGACAATGTTCATCGGCTTTACGCCATCGAAATCGTTGGTG
>CABRZA010000194.1 GCA_902475285.1 uncultured Porphyromonadaceae bacterium | reverse complement strand
GAACAACGGCGATATCACCACTGATTTTTCCTACAAAATGTCAGCCTCAATATATAGCTCGCGTGTCGAAGAGTACACAGAGTCGCGTAACGGCCGCGAATCGGTGTATACAGTAGGGTGGGAAAGTAAACCTACGACAGTCGGGAATTAATTATCTTATAGGCTGTTGTCGTATTAGCATCAACGGCAACTTGGCATAATGCCGTTGTCATTGAAAGAATAATAAGAGGAATAGGTCATTATAATGTGGTCGGGCACGCTGATTTCGAGCGTCTTGGCTGCGGCGACTATACGGCGCGTCAGTTCTATGTCGGCGCTGCTGGGATTGGTATTTCCCGACGGATGGTTGTGGAACAGCATCACGGCCGAGCTGCCGGCTTTGATGGCCTCACGCATTATTATTTTGATGTCGACGTAAGTGGCATCCAAACCGCCTTGCCCCACGCGCATAGCCCGCAGAGGAGTGAGGTTGCGCCTGAGAAAGAGCACCCAGAACTCCTCATGGTCGAGGTCGCCGAGTTTATCGCGCATAAATTCGTAGGCAAGTTTGGCCTGCGTAATCGACGGATTCTCCACCAGTAGCGCATCCGATGCAGAGCGGGCGCCGAGTTCCAGAGCCGCAAGCACCGTGAGCGCCTTGGCCGGCCCTATTCCTTTGTAGCGCTCGATTACTTCGCGTACGTCCATACGGGCGAAGAGCGAGATGTGACCTTTATTGTCGTCAAGAATCTCTCGGCACATGGCCATCACATCCTTGCCGTGCATGCCGGTACCGAATATTATGGCCATAAGTTCTACGTTGTCGAGCGCCTTGATGCCGTAGGCAAGCGCCTTCTCGCGCGGTTTGAGCTCGTCGGGCATGTCGGCGAAGCGGTTTTTGGCGCGCTGTTCGGGCAATTGGTAATCACTCATTTCCCACGTCGTATTTCAACTTCTTGATTTATGTCGCGACCGCGGCGGAAGAGTATCTTCGACACCCACGCGCGGATGAATCCCATACCGTAGCCGCCGAGTTGTATCACAGCTGCCGGAATGGCAAGAAGTGCCACTTTCAGCGATTTCGTGGCAAGCAACGCCCCGATGAATATGCCGGCAAAGTAGATTCCCAGAGGTACCAACCACCACGGCGATACGAATATGCCCAGCAGTATAAGTGCGATGCACCCCACGACAAACAGCGCCGGCAGAACATGCACGGCCTTCATTGAGTCGGGATAGAGCAATTTAAGCGTGATGCGCGACATGCCGAAGACATACACCTGACGGAAGAATTTGCGGAAGTCTACGCGGCGCTTGTGCCACACATATGCCGGGCGGCAGAGCATGATTGTGAATCGGGCCTGCCGGATGCGCGTGCTCATGTCGATGTCTTCGGAAAACATCTCGCGGAAACCACCCACGCGTTCGTAGACTGCGCGAGAGAAGCCCATGTTGAATGTTCTCGGCACGAATTTTTCCAAGCTCACGTTGCCGCCGCGTATGCCCCCGGTGGTGAGGAATGAGGTCATGGAATAATTTATGGCCTTCTGTGTGTCGGTGAACGAGCTGTGCGCGGCGTCGGGGCCACCGAAGCAGTCGGCGTGTGTTTCATCGAGAAAACGGCCGAGTTCGGCTATGTATTGCGGAGGTATCACGCAGTCGCTGTCGACAAAAACGAAGTATTCGCCCTTGGCGCGTTCCATACCGTAATTGCGGGCTATCGAGCGGCCCTCGTTCGACTTGAAGAAATAACGGGCACGTATGCCGTCGGCCGCAGCGGCCTCGACAATGTCGCCGCAGGGCTCGGGCGAGCCGTCTTCCACAACAATCAGTTCGAAGTCGGTGCTTGTTTGCTCGCGCAGGCTGCGGCAGAGGTCGGCAATTTCGTCGCGCCGGTTGTATACCGGTACAATAATCGAAAAACGCGGTTCGGTGGCCATGGTTCGGTTTAGCTCATGCGGTGTTTGTAATCGTCGTAGCTGAAACGGCGCAGATATATGCATTCGCCGTCGTGACGGGCGAGGACGATGTCGGGGTGCGCCACGCCGTTGAACATCGTAGTCTTCACCGTCGTATAGTGGTTCATGTCACAGAGCGTTATAGTATCGCCAGGTTTGGGATCGACGGTAAAGAAGTAGTCGCCCTTATAGTCGCCGCTGAGGCACGAATTGCCCCCCAGACGCCACCGGCGTGCGTTGGGCGTGCCTTCGTCGACGCTTTCGGCCACACGCGGCAGATAAGGCATTTCGAGAGTGTCGGGCATATGGCAGGCGAAGCTCACGTCGAGCACAGCTGTGGGGATACCGTCGTTCACGGGCGTGTCGACAACGGAGGCTATGAGGTCGCCGGTCTGCCAAGTGAAGGCACTGCCGGGTTCGAGTATTACATGGAGGTTGGGATGGCGCTCCTTGAATCCGCGGAGAATGCCTACGAGGCGTTCCGTGTCGTAACCTTCGCGTGTCATAAGATGGCCGCCGCCGAAATTGACCCATTTGAGCTGCGGCAGCCACTGTCCGAATTTCTCTTCGAAGGCCGCAAGTACTTTTTCGAGGTCGGCGGCGTCAGACTCGCACAGAGCGTGGAAATGCAGGCCCTCGACCCAAGTTGGCAGTCCGTGGGCACGCAAGTCGTCGGCATCGACACCGAAACGTGAGCCGGGGGTGGCGGGGTTGTAGATGTCGGTGTCTATCACGGAGCACTTCGGATTGACGCGCAGGCCCACCGATACGCCGGCGGCCGCCGTCTTTGGCCCGAAGCGCATAAGCTGGCCCAGCGAGTTGAATGTGATGTGCGAACTGCCGGCTATGAAGTCGTTGATGTTGGCGTCGGTATAGGCCGGCGTATAGGAATGTATGTGACGGAAGCCGCCGTCGCGCGCCAACCGCAACTCGTTGACCGAACTTGCAGTAGCGCCGTCAATATATTCGAGTACTATGGGGAAGGTGCGCCATAATGCGTTGGCTTTGAATGCCATGATTATTTCCACGCCGGCACGCCGGGCCACATCTGTGATAAGCCGTAGATTGTTGCGCAGACGGTCTTC
>CABRZA010000193.1 GCA_902475285.1 uncultured Porphyromonadaceae bacterium | reverse complement strand
TACTCGGTTGCAAAGTTAAGCCATTTTTTGCAACCGCGCCTACTCTTTAATAATTTTTACCATAGAAAAATGAACAAACGCCTCGGCCGAGGACTGAGGTTTGCAAAAATGTGCGTAATTTTGCGTTAGAAAACACCAAACAACAAGCATGATGTATAAGACAGCAATGACAGCAATGGCACTTGTGGTTGCCGGCGCCGCAAATGCCCAGGGCCCGTTCACGTCGGCCTCGGGCAACTTCGACATCGACGCCCTCGAGGCCCTCGGCCGCGTGTCGGCCCCGGCTCTCGCCCCCGACGGCAACACCCTCGTATTCGGCATAGGCTACGAAGACCTCGCCGCCAACTCCTCGAACACCGACCTTTATCTCCTCGACGTGGCCGGAGGCACTCCGCGCCGCATAACCGATACCCCCAAGAGCGAAGGGGGCGCCGTGTGGATTGCCGGCGGCAAACGCATAGCCTTCGTCTACCCCGACGACAAGGGCAACGCACAGCTTTGGACCATGGCCGCCGACGGCAGCGACCGTCGTCAGGCCACCGACCGCGAGGGCGGCATAGCCGGATTCCTCTTCTCGCCCGACGAGACAAAGGTGGTGGTGATAGGCAACGTGAAGTATGCCCGCACCCCGGCCGACGTGTATCCCGACCTTCCCAAGGCTACGGGACGCATCGTCGACGACCTAATGTACAAGCACTGGGACGAGTGGGTCACTGAGATTCCCCATCCCTTTATCGGCACCTTCGACGGCGACAAAGTGAGCGACCTCCGCGACATCATGGCCGACGAGCCATTCGAGGCTCCGATGAAGCCTTTCGGCGGCGCCGAATCGTTTGCATGGAGCCCCGACAGCAAGACGCTGGTGTATGTGTCGCGCAAGAAAACCGGCATGGAATATGCCCTGAGCACCAACTCCGACCTCTATGCCTACGACCTTGCCACCGGCACCACGCGCAATCTCACCGAGGGCATGATGGGCTACGACACTCTGCCCGCTTTCTCGCCCGACGGCAACACGCTGGCGTGGCTCTCGATGGAGCACGACGGCTATGAGAGCGACCGCAACCGCCTGTTTACACTCGACATGCGCACCGGCGCCAAGGAAGACATCACCGCCAAGTGGGACTATACCATCGACGAGTTTGCCTGGGCCCCCGACGGCAAGAGCATCTACTTCATCGGTGCCAAGGACGGCGTGGTGCCCGTGTTCCGCATCGCCCTCAAAGACCACGCCATAGAGCAGCTCACCAAGGAGCGCGCCGACTACACTTCGCTCGCCCCCCTGGCCGACGGCCGCGTGCTCACCATGAACCACTCCATGCTCCGTCCCAACGAACTTATGGTGATAGGCGGCAAGAAGAAGGAGGAGCGTATGCTCACCGATGTGAACGGCCACATTTTCGGCCAGCTCACCATGCCCACGGTGGAGAAGCGCATGGTGCCCACCACCGACGGCAAGGAGATGCTCGTGTGGGTTGTATATCCGCCGAAATTCGACGCCACCAAGAAATACCCCGCGCTTCTCTACTGCCAGGGCGGTCCGCAGCAGGCCGTGAGCCAGTTCTGGAGCTACCGCTGGAACCTCGCCCTTATGGCCGCCAACGGCTACATCGTGATAGCTCCCAACCGTCGCGGCCTTCCCGGCTTCGGCACGGAATGGAACGCACAGATTTCCAAGGATTATCCCGGCCAGAACATGGCCGACTATCTTGCCGCAGTCGACGCCCTGCGCGCCGAGCCATATGTCGACGAGGCACACATCGGTGCCACAGGCGCAAGCTACGGCGGTTTCTCGGTGTACTATCTTGCCGGCAATCACAACAAGCGCTTCGCCGCCCTGCTGGCACATGCCGGTATCTTCAACATGGAGCAGCAGTATCTCGAAACCGAGGAGATGTGGTTTGCCAACTGGGACATGGGCGGAGCCTACTGGGAGAAGGACAACGCCGCCGCACAGCGCACCTTCGCCAACTCGCCCCACCGCTTCGTCGACCGCTGGGACACCCCCATCATGATTTCGCACGGCGAGCTCGACTACCGCATCCTTGCCTCGCAGGGTATGGCAGCCTTCAATGCCGCCAAACTTCGCGGCATACCGGCCGAGATGGTGATATATCCCGACGAGAACCACTGGATTCTCAAACCGCAGAACGCCGTGCTCTGGCAGCGCCTGTTCTTCCGCTGGTTCGACAAGTGGCTCAAACCTCAGGAGGTTAAATAAGTATAATCATCCCCGGGGAAACACGTTTTCTCCGGGGATTTTAAGCTTAATATCATGTCGAAAACACGTCTGCGCAAGGAGATAGCCGGCTTCACCAAGGAGCAGCTCGAAGAAGTGGTGCTCGCGGCCTACGACTCGTCGGCCGATGCCAAGGCTTATTTCGAGTTCTTCCTCAACCCGGACCCCGACGTCTTTGTCGAGGCGCAGCTCGAAGCCATAGCCAAAGAGGTGCAGCGCACGCGCCGCGGCCGCATTTCAAAGGGGCGTATATCTGTGGTCAAGGCACACATAAAGAAGGCCGTGGCCTACGGCATCGACCCCACGCACGTGGCAAGCCTTATGTTCGGGGCCGTGAATGTACTTACGGCCAACCTTATAGCTCTCTACTATCCGCCCACACTCCTCCGCGGCATACTCGGTCTTGTCGCCGACACCGTGCGCTATTGCGACGCCCACGATATGGCTCAGCGCTGCCTCGACTATTTCGCCGCCCTCGTGGCCGACCCCAAGCGCTGCGCTCGCGAAATAACCGCTCCCATCCGCGATACCGTCGCCACCACCACCGCCACCCTCCTCACCGGCAAAAAATAACCGGCCATCTCGCGAACCTCCATTCGTTTTGGTTCAGTTTTGGTTCGTTAATATGTGCTGAATGCTTTGTTTTCATATCTTGCGAAATTCTCGTAACTTTGGCAAAAAAATTCATCTCAATGGATTCTCAATATATAGAAATTGACCCTAACGACAGAATTATTTGCGTAAATATCAGCCGCACTTTCGATAAAAAAGAAGAGGCAGATGATTATGATC
>CABRZA010000192.1 GCA_902475285.1 uncultured Porphyromonadaceae bacterium | reverse complement strand
GCCGGAATGAGAAGCAGATCCATCTCGATACTGTCCTTGGCAGTCTTCAGCTGCTTGAACTGCTTCATGCCGAGCATCTTGTCATACTGTTTGAAGGCTGCTGCGCCAGGTACATACCATGTCTTGGCCTGCTGCGCCGTTTCGGGGTTTGTCAAAGCCGGTGTGATGATCTTTTCGACTGTGGCGAAAGGTTCGCCTTTCTTCATGGCATCCTCGGCGTCTTTCACCACCTGTGTCTGCGCTGTGGCGCCGAGCGAGAGGGCGAGGCCAAGAATGAACAATGTCATCTTTTTCATTGGCGTGGGTATTAAGTTGTGTTTAGGTGAATTATTCTTCGTCTTGGGTAGCGTCCGTTGTCTCGTCGGCGTCCTCCTCTACCGTGTCGTCGATTTCCTCCTCGGGAAGTTCGGGAAGTTCTTCGGCGTCGGGAGCGATGGCTTCGGTCTCGACGTCGGGGTCGGAAGCCACAGTGCATACCGACGCGATCTCGTCGGCACGCTTGCTGAGGTTGATTATGCGTACGCCCTGCGTGGCGCGGCCCATCACGCGGATATCGGCGATGTGCACACGTATCATCACGCCCGAACGGTTCACTATCATCAGGTCCATATCATCGTTAACGCTCTCGAAGCCCACAAGTTCGCCCGTCTTGTCGGTAACCGACATGGTCTTAACGCCCTTGGCGCCGCGGTTGGTGGTGCGGTAGGCATCGAGCAGCGAGCGCTTGCCGTAGCCTTTCTCCGAAAGAACCAGGATGGTGTTCTCGCTGCCTTCGGGAAGCACTACCATTCCTACGACCTCGTCGTCGGAGCCTTCGTCGAGCTTCATGCCTCGTACGCCGGCGCTAACACGCCCCATGGCGCGCAGGCAGCTCTCCTCGAAGCGAACCGCGCGTCCGTGGCGGTTGGCCATGAGTATCTGGCTCGAGCCGTCGGTGAGTTCCACCCCGATGAGGCGGTCGTCCGGACGGACGATAATGGCCTTCTTACCCTTGGCGAGCACGCGGGCATATTCGCTCAGCAGAGTCTTCTTTATCAAACCCTTTGCCGTGGCGAACACCAGATAGTGACTTGCGGTATAGTCCGCATCGTCCAGTCGGCGGCAACGGATGAAGGTCCGCACCTTGTCGCCGTTCTCGATGTTGAGAAGGTTCTGAAGCGCGCGGCCCTTGCTGCTCTTGCCGGCCTCGGGCAACTCGTACACACGCATCTTGTACACCAGACCGCGGTCGGTGAAGAAAAGCATGTAGTCGTGGTTCGACGCCGTGTAAATATGCTCGATGAAGTCTTGGTCGCGGGCACTGCTGCCGCGCGAACCCATGCCGCCACGGTTCTGTGCACGGAATTCCGTCAGAGGCGTGCGCTTTATATAGCCAAGGTGCGAGATGGTGATGATCATGTCGTCGTCGGCGTAGTAGTCGGCCTCATTGGCGTCGCCGGCAGCGTACACTATGCTCGTACGGCGCGTTTCGCCAAACTTGTCGGCAACCTCGCGCATCTCGCTCTTGATTAGTTCGCGGAGCACATTCTCGTCCGAGAGGATGAGTTCAAGCTCGGCAATGCGCTTGTGCAAGTCGTCGATATCCTTCTGCAACTCCTCCACGGCAAGATTGGTGAGGCTGCGCAGACGCATGTCCACTATGGCCTGCGTCTGGGGCTCGGTCAGACCGAAACGTTCTGTCAGGCGCGAGCGCGCATCCTCCGTGTTGGCCGACGTCTTGATTATGTGGATAACCTCGTCGATGTTCTGCACCGCAATCATCAGACCCTCCAATATATGGGCGCGTTCCTGGGCCTTGCGGAGCTCGAAACGCGTGCGGCGCGTCACCACCTCGCGGCGATGGTCGTTGAAGGCCGCGATTATTTCTTTCAGATTGAGAGTCTTCGGGCGACCGTGCACCAGAGCCACGTTGTTCACGCTGAACGACGACTGCAACGCCGTAAGCTTGTAGAGCTTGTTGAGCACCACGTTGGCGTTGGCGTCGCTCTTCAACGTAATCACCACGCGCATGCCGTCGCGGTCGCTCTCGTCGTTGATGTTGGCTATGCCGTCGATTTTCTTGTCAACCACAAGTTCGGCTATGCTCTTTATGAGCTCGGCACGGTTCACGCCGTAAGGAATCTCGGTAATCACAATAAGCTCGTGCTCGGCCTTCTGCTCAATCTCGGCCTTGGCACGCACCACAATGCGGCCGCGACCCGTCTCATAGGCCTCGCGCACGCCGTCATAACCGTAGATTATACCGCCTGTGGGGAAGTCGGGAGCGATGATTATGCGCTGCAGATCGGCTACCTCCAGCTCGGGATTGTCGAGAAGCGCTATGCACGCGTTGATCGAGTCGGTAAGGTTGTGGGGAGGCATGTTCGTAGCCATACCCACCGCGATGCCCGACGCACCGTTCACCAGGATATTCGGGAAACGGGTCGGAAGAACCAGCGGCTCCTTGCGGGTATTGTCGTAGTTGGGCTGGAAGTCCACGGTATCGGCGTTGATGTCGCGCATCATCTCCTCGCCCAGAGGGTCGAGGCGCACTTCGGTATAACGCATCGCCGCAGGAGAGTCGCCGTCGATAGAACCGAAGTTACCGTGACCGTCGACCAACGTGTGTCGCAGCGACCACCACTGGGCCATACGGACAACCGTACCGTAGATCGACGAGTCGCCGTGGGGGTGATAGTTACCCATCACCTCACCGACGATTTTGGCAGATTTCTTGTGAGGTTTGTTACTGTTGTTGCCCATCTCGTTCATACCGAACAGCACACGGCGGTGCACCGGCTTCATGCCGTCACGCACATCCGGCAGGGCACGCGACACTATCACCGACATGGAATAGTCGATGTAGGCCGTCTTCATCTCGTTCTCAATATTAATCTTAAAGATGCGATCGTCTTCCAACATGCTTTATATCATAATGTATATCAGGCCTTAACATCCCGTGCCCTCCGGCGCATCTAAGCATTCGCGGCACGAGCAGCCAAAATTTCATACAAAGGTACGAAATTTTTTTCATTCCGCACCACAATTCCCTCCCC
>CABRZA010000191.1 GCA_902475285.1 uncultured Porphyromonadaceae bacterium | reverse complement strand
GGGCGCAATATATTGCGCCCCTACTTCGCCTCTGAAAATCAGTGTTTTGCCTCTAAGTTAGTGACATTGCAATACATTGCGCCCGCAAAACCAATGCTAATTATAAACATAAGGAAAGAATGTACCGCCTGGGCGGGCGCAATATATTGCGCCCCTACCTCGTTGCCGACAATCTGGCGGCGGTGTTGCAAAAACCGCCATCCCGTAGGGACATGCCGTTGGCACGTTGGGTTAACGTATTGGGAACCAATCCAACAACGCAAAGCGACGTCCCTACATTTCGTTGATAATCGACTTTTGCAACACCCTCCTACCTCGTTGCCGAAAAGCTACTTTTTCAATGAAATAAAACTATGACATCGAAAGTATATATAGGGCTCGGGAGCAATATGGAACCGCGGACGGCGTTCATCGGGCGCGCACTGGCGGCCATGGCGATGCGGACGGGGGCCTTGGCCGTGCGGTGCTCCACGCCCGTGCAGTCGGCGCCCGACGGCTTTGTGTCGGACAATGTATTCGTCAACGCCGTGGCCGAACTCACTTTCCACCGCGAGAGGCCGTGGACCGTCGACGACGCCCTGGCGCTCCTCGACATCCTTCAAGGCATAGAGCGCTCGATATCGCAGGTGCCGCACCGCAATACCGACGGCAGCTACCGCGACCGCGAAATCGACCTCGACATCCTCCTTATCGACGACCTTGCCATCGCACACCCGCGCCTCACGGTGCCGCACCCGCGCATGGCCGAGCGGCCCTTCGTGGCAGGGCCGCTGGCCGAACTCAAAGGGTGAGCAGCCGCCGGCGGTCGGGCTTGCCGTTGGGTAGGAGGGGCAATTTTTCGACGGCAACGACGGCCTTCGGCAGCAGGCGGTGGTCGGCGATTTCGGCACGCAAGAGCCTCATGATGCTGTCGGCGTCGCCTTCGGCCACAAGCACCACGGCGCGTCCCCAGCGCGCGTCGGGGCGCGATGTCACGGCGAAGGCAATGCCTTTCAGGCAAGGGGCGTAGAGGCGCTCGAGCTCCTCGGCGAAGAGTTTTATGCCGCCGCTGTTGATTACGCCGTCGGCACGTCCGCGCCAGCGGAAGGACGAGGCGTCGAGGAGTTCCACAACGTCGGTGGTTTCGAGTCTCTTGAACGAGAATTTCGGCGCGAGAATCACGAGCCGGCCGTCGGCCGTCGTCTCGAAAGCGATACCGGGCATGGCGCGGTACACACGCCCCGGGTCGTCGGCGCGGGCGAGCGCTACATGGCTGCAAGTCTCTGTCATGCCGTAGCTTATGTATGCCCGATAGCCCGCGAGGGCGAGGCGCCGGCACACGTCGTCCGACGGAGCCGAGCCTCCGATGAGCACGTTGCGCACACGGGCGGCAAGCCCGGGCTGACGCAGAAGCGAGTCGAGCTGCGGCACCACCACGGGAAGCAGGTCGACCGTAACGCCCTCAGGGACGGCAATTTCGGCGCTGACGGGCAATTCAATCAGGCGGCAACCGGCTACATCGGCACGCACCACCATCATCTTTCCGGCTATATAGGCCGTCGACAGCGGCGAGGCCAGCACCGAGGCGGCGCCGATGCCGAAAAAGGCATTTGTGGCCTCGGCTGAAGCGCGCATGTCGGCCTTGGACAGACGCACGGCCTTGGGCGCGCCCGTCGAGCCCGACGTATGTGCCTCTATATAAGGCGCATCGGAGAGCCATTCGGCCCGGAAGTCGCTCAGCCGTTCCATTCGAGAAGGTCTATTGCGGCCTCGGGGGCGAAGCCGTCGCCGTAGAGGCATCCCGCCTCCATGCGGGCGTTGCCGCCGACGTTGTCGGTATACAGTGCCCCTGTGCCGAGGCCCTGGGGCATCGAGGGATTGTGACTTTCGAGCCAACGACCTATGGCATAAAGACCTACGTTCGACTCCAATGCCGACGTAGCCCACCAGCGGCCATCTCCTACAATGGAGATATATTCGTCGGCGGCGCGGAAGCCTCCGCAGAGGGCGGGTTTGAGGATGATGTACTGCGGACGTATGTCGCTCAGCAACTGCCGTTTGTCTTCGAAACTCCGCATACCTATGAGCTCTTCGTCGAGAGCTATTGGCACGGGCGACGAGGCACAGACACGCGCCGTGTCGGCCGTGCGTCCTGCCGGCAGGGGCTGTTCGAGAGAATGAATGCCGTAGGGCGCGAGGCGGTCAAGGCGACGCATGGCGGTGTCGTAGGTGCCGAAGCTGCCGTTGGCATCCAGGCGCACCTCAAGCACGTCGGCGCCGAAGGCACTGCGTATGCCGCGCACCAGCTCGAGCTCGTCGTCGAAGTCGATGCCGCCTATCTTCAACTTCACCACGCCGAAGCCAGCGGCAATCTTCGCCTCGAGCTGACGGCGCATCGTGGCCTTGTCGGCCATCCACACCAGGCCGTTGATGGGCAGTCCTTTTGCGCCCCCGCTCCATGCCGACGGCGACATTCCGGCCAGCGCCGCGGCGGCGCTCTCTAAGCCGAAGGCCACCGAGCTGCACGGCGGCGCGGCCAGCGTGGCGGCGGGGTCGGCGCACGCAGCCGCGAGGACGTCGGCGAAACGGGGCGTATCCTCGGCCGAGAGACCGTGGAAGAGCGGCACCTCGCCTATGGCGCGGCGTCCGTCGGGCGCCGTGAGGAGGACATAGAAAGTGTCCTTCACCCTCATGGCGCCGCGCGACGTGCGGGCGTCGAAATTGAAATGCAGCGTCTTTGCCGCCCACGCCGCCCGCGTGCCGGCCGGCAAATCAGGTATATTTATTTCCATGACAATACATTATTGATATCTATGCAATATAGATGCGTGTCACTACCATAGCACAGAAATAGCTGAATTTCAGCCACGAAGTAGGGGCGCAATAAATAGCAATGTCACTAAATTAGGGGCAAAACCCTGATTTTCAGAGGCAAAGCAGAGGCGCAATATATTGCGGCCGCCTCTCTAATGCAAACTGCTATGGTTTATAAAGTTACTATCGCCTGAGCGGGCGCAATGTATTGCGCCCCTACTTCGTTGCTGAACATCAGCTGCTTATGTG
>CABRZA010000190.1 GCA_902475285.1 uncultured Porphyromonadaceae bacterium | reverse complement strand
ACAACCAGACCGGATGGGCCGAGAGCAACTGGACGAACCTTCGCCGCGTGAACTACATGCTCGACAATATGCACAAGTGCAAGGGGCGTGTGAGCGACGAGATCTACAACCACTACGAGGGCGTCGCCCGTTTCTGGCGCGCCTGGTTCTACTACGACAAGGTGCAGACCTTCGGCGCCGTGCCCTGGTACGACTTCACGATCGCGGCCAGCGACAAGGAAGCGATGATGAAACCCCGAGACAGCCGCGAGTACGTCATGGACAAAGTGCTGGAAGACCTCACCTTCGCAAGCACCTACTGCCTCTCCGACGCCAAATTCACGAAAGGCTCGGCGCTCATCAACAAGTGGGTGGCACTGGCCTTCAAGTCGCGCGTCTGCCTCTATGAAGGCACCTTCCGCAAGTACCACTCGCGCGAGCCGTCGTCCGACAAACCGTGGCAGGCCGAGTATAACGCCGACAACAAATTCCTGCGCGAGGCCGCTGCCGCCGCCAAGGAGATCATGGACAAGGGGCCCTATTCGCTCGTCACGGGCGATGTGAAGACCGCCTACCGCTCGCTCTTCACCAGCGCCGGGCTGCTCACGCAGGAGGTGATCTTCGGCCGTGAGTACAGCAAGGAGCTCTCGGCGTTCCACGAGACCAGCTGGTACTACTATTCGCCGACCTACGGTGCCAAGATCGCCATGACCAAGAAGTTCATGAACACCTACCTCACGACCCGGGGCACGCCGTTCACCGACATCGACGGTTACCAGACCATCGACTTCATCCGCGAGTTCGACGGCCGTGACGCCCGCATGGCGCAGACGGTCATCAGCCCGACCTACAAGATGAAGATCAGCGGCCGCGAACGGCTCTATTCGCCCAACTGGAAAGTGACCCGTACGGGCTACCATCCGATCAAGTGGTCGATCGACGACGATGCCGACAACGTGCTGTCGAAGGCCGCGAGCTGGAATTCGCTGCCGATCCTCCGCTATGCCGAGGTGCTGCTGAACTACGCCGAGGCGAAGGCCGAGCTGGGCGAAATGGACGCCGCGGTATGGGATCAGACCATCGCGCAACTGCGCAGCCGTGCCGGCGTGACCCCGGTCGTCCCGGACAAGGCCGACCCCTACATGGAGGCCTATTTCCTCAATACCGTGACCGACAAGTGGATACTCGAAGTGCGCCGTGAGCGCGGCATCGAGCTCTGCCTCGAAATGGGGCTGCGCTGGGACGACGACATGCGCTGGCACATGGGCGACCTGCTCACGAGCGACAACAACCCCTGGACGGGCATCTGGATCGGCAACACGGGCTACACCTACGATTTCACGGGGCAGAGCACCGACGACAACGGCGATCCCGTACCCGACTTCTACATCCGCCCGGGCGAGGATACCGAACATTCGATCGCCATTTCCAATACGGGGGCCAACCAGACCTTCTCGCTCAACGCCGCGGGGAATATCGTCTGGGAGTACAAGCGCACGTGGGGCGAAAAGAGTAAAGCCAAGCCTTTGTCTTGATTGAAATCAGAGTGGAACACAGAACGTTTCCGCCGCCTATGGCGGCAGAAACGTTTTTAGTTACCTTTGCTGTAGGCATAAGAAGCAAGCCGTTTTTTTCTTGGGTTTTCAATCCCACAAAAGAGTATGGCTCCTTGTCCTGCGAATCGAAGATTGGTCGTCAGAGGCCGTATAGAAGAATGCTCATCGACAGGACATGGCTTATGCCATTTATCCATCAACAAGAGTAACGATATTACCATGGCAAAGAAAGCAAAAAAAGTCAAGACCGCCAAAGGTGCGGAACTTCGGATAGTTAATCCCGATGCGGCGGGGATAGACATCGCGGACGGTATCATGCAAGTTTGCGTCCCTGCCGACCGATCCAAGGACAACAACCGCGCGTTCGGAGCATATACATCCGACCTGCATGCCATCTCGGCATGGCTCAGGGAGTGCGGCATAAAGACAGTCGCAATGGAATCCACCGGGGTTTACTGGATACCGCTGTTCTGCCGCCTTCAGGAAGACGGACTGGATGTCGTATTGACCAACGCAAGGGACGTGAAGAACATAACGGAGAGGAAAACCGACGAGTCGGATGCCGAATGGCTGATGTTGCTGCACCAGTACGGGTTGCTCAAGGCAAGTTTCCAACCGCACAACGACGCCAAACGGATGAGGACACTCACCCGTCACCGTGACACCCTCTCGCGTGAGGCCTCAAGCATAGTCCTGCGTATGCAGAAAGCCATGCAGCAGATGAACATAAAACTTACGCTTGTCCTGTCTGACATTACGGGAAAATCCGGCATACGTATCATCGAGGCCATTCTTGCAGGTGAACGTGACCCCAAGAGACTTGCGGACCTGGCTGACATCCAGTGCAAGACTCCGAAAGAGGAAATAGCCAAGGCACTTGAGGGCAACTGGGAAGAAGACCTCATGTTTGTCCTCAGGCAAAACTATGATACTTTCAAACATTATTGTACCCAACTTGGCGAGTGCGATGCAGAACTGGAGAAACTCATGGAAAACTACCGTGCGGAGGTTGCCAAAGTGGAAGATACTTCATATAGCCCGGCAAAAAAACGCCGCGATTATAAAAAGACCAGGCATACCGTGGGCTTCGACGTGGAAAGGAAAGCATACGAAATGTGGGGAGTGAACGTTTTTGAGATACCGGGCATAAGCCACCTGACCGCACTTGAACTGATGAGTGAACTGGGGCACGACTTTACCCGGAAGTTCCCGTCTTCCAAACAGTTCTGCTGTTGGTGCAACATCTCACCGAACACCAAGATATCAGGAGGAAAAAGAATATCAAGCCACGTGCCACACCGTCTGAACAATGTCGGGTTGATTTTTAGAAGTATCGCTTCTTCGCTCGCCAATGCGAAGAACCAATTGGGGAACTTCTACCGCAGAATACGTTCACGGGCCGGAGGTAAAGCCGCAGTCATTGCCACTGCCCACAAGGTAGCCGAGATATTCTTTGCCATGGTTGCAAACCAAACAACTTATAATCCGTTTTTCGAGTAATACTTTCTCGTCTATACCTACTCTTTCCGGATTATAAGTTGTTTGGTTTGCAACCATGGCAAAGAATATCTCGGCTACCTT
>CABRZA010000189.1 GCA_902475285.1 uncultured Porphyromonadaceae bacterium | reverse complement strand
AATGTTAGTAATTTTGCTTATGGAGTGTTTCAATAATAGCATAAGCGACAAGGTCGTCGTTGCCCACAACCTCGACAGCGTCGGCACAGAACCGATGGAGAACTATATTCTTCATGCTCTCTGCACGGCGGGAGAGGCATCTTTCACATTCAACGGACGCGATTTCACATTCCGAAAAGGCGACCTCATCATAGTCCACCACGGGCGACTTATGGAAAATTTCGTTGCGTCGGCCGACTTTGAGGTGCGCGTACTCTACATCATGTCGTCGTTTACCGTCGCCTCTACACCCAACACCAACTACGGCACACGCGGAAGCATTGCGCTCTTCCTCAACCCGGTGATGCCGCTGAGTAAATTCCAGTACGACCTCTGCATGAAGGATTTCGACAATGTGGAGTTCCGCCTCGGCTGCACTTGCTACCGCTTTTATGAAGAAAGTCTCCGCTGTGCCGTACAGATGCTTATTCTCGACTTCTTCGATTTCCACGCCCGTATCTACGGTGAGGATTCTGTATCTACCCAGACGGCCAACATCATGACACGCTTCTTTGAAATGCTCGACGCCGGCGAATACCGTCAGCACCGCGAAGTCACACACTACGCCTCGAAACTTTGCGTCACAGCAAAATATCTTTCTCAGATTTGCAAGAATGTGAGCGGCCATTCGGCCAACTTCTGGATAAACCGATATACAATACTCGATATCTCCAAACGTCTGCACGACCACTCACTGTCGTTCGTCCAGATTTCCGACATGTTCAATTTCTCCTCTCCGGCCTACTTCACACGCTATGTCCAGCGAAATTTGGGCATGACACCCTCCGACTTCCGCCAATAACAAGGGCACAATAAAAGCGTGTTGCGAGCGTTATATATTAATAGCATTGTGATTCATTCACCTAAATCAAAACCTTGCATATGACAATAAGACACATCTTTGCGGCGGCCGGTATCGGCCTTGCCGCTGCATCGCTCCAGGCTCAGCCTCTCGACGACGAGCAGTACGACAGCTGGCCTACCTACCGTGGCGACGACCTCGAACTGCGTGTCGATAATTCCGGCACACACTTCACCCTTTGGTCGCCGAAGGCACAGGAGGCAAAAGTTCTGATTTATAATACCGACCGCAATACGCCCGCTGTCGACACCCTCACCATGACACAATCCGACAGCGGTACATGGCGCGCATCGGTACCCGAGAAACTTTATGGCAAATTCTACACCTTCGCCGTCACTGTCGACGGCAAGCAGCTTGCCGAAACTCCCGGCATTTGGGCAAAGGCCGTAGGGACCAACGGCCATCGAGCCGCAATAGTCGACCTCGACGCAACCGACCCCGAAGGCTGGAACGACGACCGTGGTCCCGCCATTGACAATATCACCGACGCCGTGCTCTACGAAATGCACCACCGCGACTTCAGCATGCATCCCACATCGGGCATTGTGCACAAGGGCAAATTTATCGCACTTACCGAACCCGGCACAACAGGTCCGGAAGGCGTAGCCACCGGCATCGACCACCTCAAGGAGCTCGGCGTGACGCACGTGCATATCCTTCCGAGCTACGACTACAACTCCGTCGACGAGAGCCAACTCCCCTCCAATCAATACAACTGGGGCTACGACCCATACAACTACAACGCACCAGAAGGCTCCTACAGCACCGACCCCGCCAACCCCTCAACCCGCATACGCGAGATGAAGGAAATGGTCAAGGCACTCCACGATGCCGGAATCGGCGTGGTGATGGACGTGGTGTACAATCACACCGCCAACAACGACGACTCCAACTTCTCGCTCACCGCGCCCGGATACTTCTACCGTCACCGCCCCGACGGCACCTACAGCGACGCCTCGGGCTGCGGCAACGAGACGGCGTCCGACCGCCAGATGATGAGCGATTTCATCGTCAACTCCGTTAAATACTGGGCCGACGAATATCATATCGACGGGTTCCGCTTCGACCTCATGGCCATTCACGACATCGAGACCATGAACCGCGTGGCCGCCGAGCTCAAAAAAATCAATCCCTCGATTTTCGTCTACGGTGAAGGATGGACCGCCGGCGACTCTCCCCTTCCTGCCGACCGTCGCGCTCTCAAAGAGAATGTCGACAAAATGAAAGGCATAGCCGTTTTCTCCGACGACATACGCGATGCTATCAAAGGCCATTACAGCAACGCCGCCGACCGAGGCTTCGCCACGGGCAAACCCGGCAACGAAGAAACCGTCAAGATCGGCATCGTCGCCGCCACCGCACATCCGCAAGTCGACTACTCCAAGGGCAACAACTCAAAGTTCCCCTATGCCGGAGCGCCCACCGAAATCATCAACTATGTTTCGTGCCACGACGACCTCACCCTCACCGACAAGCTCGCCAAGTCGATGCCCGGAAGCACCGAGGCCGAACGTCAGCGCGCCGCCCGTCTGGCACAAACCATAGTCTTCACGTCGCAAGGTACCCCCTTCATCTTCGCGGGCGAAGAAGTATTCCGCGACAAGAAAGGCGTTCACAACTCCTATAAGTCGCCCGACAGCATCAACGCCATCGACTGGACACTCAAAAGCCGAAACGCAGCCCAGTTCGAATACTACCGCAACCTTATTGCCCTGCGCAAGGCTCACCCTGCCTTCCGTATGACCACGGCCGAAAATATCGCCCGCAACATTGTGTTCGACAAGGTAACGACACCCAACATTATCTCCTACTCTATCCGCAACAACGCCAACGGCGACGAATGGAAGGAAATAAAGATTGTGTTCAACGGTTCCGACACCCCGTTTGCCGCCAAAATTCCACGCGGCGACTGGACGGTGATTGCCCGCGACGGGGAGCTCAATCCCGAAGGCCTCGGAAGCTCGAGCGGAGGCACCGTGATGGTAGAGCCCGTATCGGCCCTCATCCTTGCCCGCACGAAATAACATTCATTCATTCAAAAATATTGCTGTCCGATAAAACTCTGATAGCGCAATAAAGCATGGCTCGAACGCTGATTTTACGGTGTCGAGTCTTCTTTTTAAGGTTACAAGCCCCCTCAGTCAAACAGAGATGGTTCCGGAGGAGCTCCGGAAGCCTCGGACAGGATGATTTCCCATTCTTTTTCGGGGTTGTTGAACAGACTGTAGAAATCGACATAGTACATGAGGGTAATTCTTACCATTGTCGCCA
>CABRZA010000188.1 GCA_902475285.1 uncultured Porphyromonadaceae bacterium | reverse complement strand
AACATATTCATGCCGCTTTTCCCGTTTTCATAGCGACTACGGCCGATACGGTTTCGGGAATATTCGGAATCCAGCCTGTCAGTAACGAACTCAACAAAGTCCTTACCGTTATCTTTCCTTACGGCAACAGGCTTTTCAAGAAGGAAGCCATCTATAACTTCTTCCGTTATTTGGTGCGGATTGTTTTGGGCAAATTCGGCAAGTAAAGAATCTGTCCTTTCTACTCTGGCAAGTAATACACTGTTGATGCGCTTGGACTCCGAGCCGTAGGATGGGCGAACACCACCGCGCCCGGCGTGAAGATTCTGGTTCCAGTCTGCAATCTTCACGAAGATATTGGTAGTGCGTCGGATCACCTTACGGTTCCAAGTATATTCTATGTCCACCGGATAAGCCTTGTTCTTATCCGGATTTTTTGGCGTCCTGAGACGGTATTTCCCTAATGGGTATAATCTCTTTGTTCTTCCCATAGGCCGTTATTTGTTTGTATTTTTACGATATTCCCACATGTCTGCAAAGGTAGTGAATTATATACAAACAAAACGGAAAAATCGGGGCAAATGTTGTATTTTATACAAACAAATTCGGCTATTTTAGACCATAAAGCACCAGCCATACAAACAAATTCTAATTACTTATATGGCTGGTAATCAGTATGTTATGCGTAAATTTGAGTCTTAATATTCGTCCTCGTTGAAGAAGAAGTCTTCTTTCGAGGGGTAGTCGGGCCAGAGGTCTTCGATCGATTCGTAGGGTTCGCCTTCGTCTTCTATTTCCTGGAGGTTTTCGATTACTTCCATGGGTGCGCCGCTACGCATTGCGTAGTCGATGAGCTCGTCTTTTGTTGCGGGCCAGGGCGCGTCTTCGAGTTTCGAGGCCAGTTCGAGTGTCCAATACATATGTCAAGGAGTGATAGTTTGAAAAATTGCGCAAAGATAGCTATTTTATATTATTATCTACGCATCGGGCGGGGCATTTGATGCGTCGGGACGAGATAATTTCGCTAAATAAAGTTAAAGCCCGGCTGTGGGGCCGGGCTGTGTGGGGTGGGGAGGGGCTCAGTCGCCCATGGTGCGGAGGAGTTCGTCGTTGTCGCGGGTGCGCTCCATGCGGTCCTTGATGAATTCCATGGCCTCGATGGAGTTGCGGTCGGAGAGGTAGCGGCGGAGAATCCACATGCGGTTGAGGGTCTCGTTGCGGAGCAGGAGGTCGTCGCGGCGGGTGCTCGATGCCATGATGTCGACGGCGGGGAAGATGCGCTTGTTGGAGAGCTTGCGGTCGAGCTGGAGCTCCATGTTGCCGGTGCCCTTGAATTCTTCGAAAATCACTTCGTCCATCTTCGAGCTTGTCTCGGTGAGGGCTGTGGCGATGATTGTGAGCGAGCCGCCGCCTTCGATGTTGCGTGCGGCGCCGAAGAATCGTTTGGGCTTCTGGAGGGCGTTGGCGTCGACGCCGCCCGAGAGTATTTTGCCCGAGGCGGGGGCCACGGTGTTGTAGGCGCGGGCAAGGCGGGTTATGGAGTCGAGGAGCACCACCACGTCGTGGCCGCACTCCACGAGGCGTTTGGCCTTGTCGAGGACGATGCCGGCGATTTTGACGTGGCGTTCGGCGGGTTCGTCGAAGGTCGAGGCGATTACTTCGGCGTTGACGCTGCGCTGCATGTCGGTGACTTCTTCGGGACGTTCGTCGATGAGGAGAATCATGATGTAGGTCTCGGGGTGGTTCTCGGCGATGGCGTTGGCGATGTCTTTGAGCAGAAGGGTCTTGCCGGTCTTGGGCGGGGCCACTATGAGGCCGCGCTGGCCTTTGCCTATGGGGGCGAACATGTCGACCACGCGCGTGGAGAGCGTGCACGAGCGGCCGCCGGTGAGGTTGAATTTCTCGTCGGGGAAGAGGGGCGTGAGGTGCTCGAATGCCACGCGGTCGCGGATGAACTCGAGCGGACGGCCGTTGACGCGGAGCACGTTGGTGAGCGGGAAGTATTTCTCGCCCTCGCGTGGAGCGCGGATCGTGGCCTCTACGACGTCGCCCTGGCGCAGGCCGAACGATTTTATCTGCGGCATGGTGACGTATACGTCGTCGGGCGAGGCGAGGTAGTTGAAATCGGCCGAGCGGAGGAAACCGAAGCCGTCGGGAACGATTTCGAGCACGCCGGTAGCCTCGAGTATGCCGTCGAAGTCGTAGCGGGGACGCTGCGGTTGCTGGGGCTGTTGGTTCTGGCGGTTTTTCTTGTTCTTCTTGCCGTTGGGTTGCTGGTGTTGCTGCTGGGGCTGGGCGGTGGCCTGCTGAGGCTGTGCAGCCTCGGCTTCGGTGTCGGGGCGTGAGGGCCGCGGCGCCTGGTGCTGCGCCTGGCGCGCTGCGCTTTCCTCGCGCTCGCGCTGGCTGCGGGGCACGAATTTACGGCCTTCGCTGCGCGGGAAAAATTCGCCGAAAGAGCTGTCGTGCGAAGGTGCGAAACGCGATTGTTTGGGCTGCTCGGGAGTGTCGTCGGGCTTGGCGACGCCGGCAGGGGCTGCCTGAGGCTCGGCGTTGTCGGCAGAGTTTTCGGTCGCCGGGGTTTCCACGCCGGTTTCCTGCTGTGTCTGCGCAGCGGGAGCCTCGGAGGCCTCGGGTGCCGAAACCTCGGCTTGCGGGGTGTTTTCGTCGGCTGCCTGAGCCTTGGGCGGACGCCCGCGGCGCTTACGGGTGGTTTCGGCGGGTGCACCGTCGGCGGGAGCGGCCGACGGAGCGTCGTTTTCGGGCGCTGCAACAGTCTCTGCTGCCGGCGTTTCTGCGGCAGCCTTGGGCTTGCGGCCGCGTTTCTTGGGAGTCTTCTCGACGTCGCCTTCGGCGCGTTTGGGGCGCTCGGCGGCGCTCACCTCGGCCATGCGGTCGAGGATGCGGTACACGAGATCTTCTTTCTGTGAAAGGTCTATTTTTTTAAGACCCAATTCTTCGGCCACCGCCTTGAGGTCGGCGTCCGTCATATCGTTGAGCTGATTGATATTGAACATCTTCGATGTGTGAAGCTACTGAATTCGGGATTAATGGGGAGCGCGTTCCATTAAATGTCCGGGGACGGGGGCCGCGCATATCCGCAGGGTATACGCCATGCTCGGGCATAGGCGAATCCGCTGCAACGCCTTGCGCTGTGGAGAGAGCTGCGCAGGCTGGAAAATTTCAAAATATAAAAGTGATTTGGACGAATTAAATGGTGCAGCCACGCACCTTTCGGTTTGCAAAGTTAACAACTTTTCTTCAATAAAACAAAATTAGGGC
>CABRZA010000187.1 GCA_902475285.1 uncultured Porphyromonadaceae bacterium | reverse complement strand
AATGGAAGCGGTCCTATTTTTCAATCGCCCTCTAAAGTTTAGCGGACAGTAATAAATTTTAATACTAACTAATAGAACGTCAATATTTTAGACTGCATCGGTGATAGGTGTCTTCGAGTTCGAGGAGCGACTTTTTTACCGGGATGGTGCCGGCATAGCCCGTGAGTTTCAAATTGCGCCCTATGATGCGGTGGCACGGCACTATGATGCTTATCGGGTTGGCTGCGACGGCGCCGGCTACGGCACGGCAGCTGCCGGGGTGTCCTGAAATCTCGGCAAAGGTTGAATAGCTCAGCCACACGCCGTAGGGGATATGGGTGAGCGTCTCCCACACCGAACGCTGAAAGTCGGTGCCGCAGAAGAGTAGGGGAATGTCGAATTTGGTGCGCGTGCCGGAGAAATACTCGTCGAGCTGCCGGGCGGCCTGGTCGAGCACATAGCTGTCGGCCCAGAATTCTGCCGGCTCGATATCGGCGCGCTTTATCCGGCGCATGGCCTGTCCCGGCCGCAGCGTGTGCTTCCATTCGGCCAGACACAGCTTGCCTCCGGCAGCGCCGAGGACGAGGACGCCGAGCATCGTGGTGTGCTCGCGGAGAAGCGGTTTCATTTTTCGGCGAGTTTTTCGGCCAGGTATGGCGCGGTTAGACTTTCCTTGCAGCGGGCCACTTCTTCGGGTGTGCCCGTGGCCACGACGCTGCCGCCTCCGGCACCGCCATCGGGGCCGAGGTCGATGATGTGGTCGGCGCACTTTATCACGTCGAGATTGTGCTCTACAATCACGAGTGTGTGCCCGAGGTCGAGCAGACGGTTGAACGACGACATGAGCACATTGATGTCGTGCATGTGGAGGCCCGTGGTGGGTTCGTCGAAGATGAACAGCGACGGCCGCGTGTTGCCCTGGCTGAGATAGTAGGCGAGCTTCACGCGCTGGTTCTCGCCACCCGAGAGCGTCGACGACGACTGGCCGAGCTTTATGTATCCCAGGCCCACGTCGTGAAGTGGCCGCAGGCGCTCTACAATGCGGCGCTCGGCGGCGGAAGCCCCCTCGCCGAAGAAAGCTATGGCTTCGTCGACGGTGAGGTCGAGGATGTCGTTGATGTTCTTGCCGCGGTATTTCACCGAAAGTACGTCGCGCTTGAAGCGCTGGCCGTGGCACTCCTCGCACATTATCGTCACGTCGGCGAGAAACTGCATTTCGATGGTAATGTATCCCTCGCCCTTGCAAGCCTCGCAACGGCCGCCCTCGGTGTTGAACGAGAAGGACGCCGGCGTGAGGTCGAGCTGTCGCGCCGCCTGCTGCGATGCCATAAGGGCGCGTATCTCGTCGTAGGCTTTGAGATATGTGGCCGGGTTGGAACGCGTGGAGCGGCCTATGGGATTCTGGTCGACGAAAATCACGTCGTCGATGCGCGAGGTGTCGCCTGAGAGGCCGTCGAAGGCTCCGGGTGCATCGCCCTCGCTGCGGAGCTTGCGCAGGAGGGCGCGGTAGAATATGTCGCGCACGAGCGTCGACTTGCCGGAGCCGCTCACGCCCGTTACGACAGTCATCACTCCGAGGGGGAAGTCGACGGTGATGTCTTTCAGATTGTGTTCGGTGGCACCTTCCACGCGTATGTAGTCGCGATGCCTGCGCCGCTGCTTCGGCACCGGTATGCGGCACTCTCCGGTGAGGTACTGCATGGTGTGGCTCGCGGGGCAGGATGTAATCTTGTCGACGTCGCCGGCATATACTATTTGTCCGCCCAGGCGTCCGGCGTCGGGCCCCACATCTATAATATAGTCGGCGGCGCGCATTATCTCCTCGTCGTGCTCCACCACAAGGACGGTGTTTCCGAGGTCGCGAAGTTTTTTGAGCACGCCGATAAGGCGCCCGGTGTCGCGCGGGTGGAGGCCAATCGACGGTTCATCGAGGATATATATCGAGCCCACCAGGCTGCTGCCCAGCGAGGTGGCGAGGTTTATGCGCTGGCTCTCGCCGCCCGAGAGGCTGTTGCTCAGGCGGTCGAGGGTGAGGTAGCCCAGCCCGACGTCGCAGAGGAAGCCGAGGCGGTTCTTGATTTCGATGAGCAGACGCCCGGCTATGCGGGCTTCGTTGTCGGAGAGCTGCAAGTTCTCGAACCATGGCAGAAGCTCGTCGACCGGCATGGTGACCAGGTCGCCTATTGCGCTACCGCCTACAAATACGTTGCGGGCTTCGGGCCGCAGACGCGTGCCGCCGCAGGCATGGCAGCGCGTCTTGCCCTTGAAGCGGCTGAGCTGTATGCGCGCGTCCATTTTGTGGCGCTGACTTCCGAGATAGTCGAAGTAGGCCATGATGCCTTGCAGGCGGTTGCCGTCGCCTTCCCACAGGAGTTTGCGCTGCGCGTCGGTGAGGTCGCGGTAGGGAGTGTGGATGGGAAAGTCGTAGTCGGCCGCGCGTGCAATGAAGTTGCGTTGCCACAGGCTGCTGTTCGGGCCGCGCCACGGGGCCACGGCGTTTTCGAAGAGCGACAGGCGCGGCTGTGGTATGACAAGAGCCTCCGAGATGTCGAGGGTGTTGCCGAAGCCCTCGCACACGGGGCAGGCGCCGAAGGGATTGTTGAAGTTGAACATCTGCTCCGATGGCTCGGGAAAGACCATGCCGTCGGCCTCGAAGCGTTTTGAGAAGTTGTGGCGGTGGAGGGTGCCGTCGTCGTCCCACACCATGAGGACACATTCGTCGTGGCCCTCGAAGAATGCCGTTTCGGCCGACTCGGCCATGCGCGACACATCGTCGGTGTCGGATGAAATCACCGTGCGGTCGATAAGCAGGAGGGGAATGTCGGCCGCGGTATATTCGTCGAGCTCGTATAAGTTGCCTCCGCCGTCGACCACGCGGGTGTAGCCTTCTTTGGCGAATATTTCGAGCTGTTGGGCCAGCGTGCGCCCTTCGGGCACAGTGAATGGAGAGGCTACAAGCGCCCGGCAGCCTTCGGGGTAGGCTGAGGCGGCAGCAAGGACGTCTTCCACAGTGTGCTTCTTCACAACTTCGCCGCTGACGGGCGACACCGTGCGGCCTATGCGGCCGAAGAGCATGCGCATGTAGTCGTAGATTTCGGTCGACGTGCCCACTGTGGAGCGCGGGTTGCGGGTGTTTACTTTCTGCTCGATGGCTATGGCCGGCGGAAGGCCGCGGATGAAATCACATTCTGGCTTGCGCAGCTTGCCCATGAATTGCCGCGCATAGGCCGACAGGCTTTCCACATATCGCCGCCGCCCCTCGGCGTAGAGAGTGTCGAAAGCCAACGACGATTTGCCCGACCCCGAAAGCCCCGTGACAACCACCAATTTGTTGCGGGGAATCTCGACGTCGATATTTTTGAGATTGT
>CABRZA010000186.1 GCA_902475285.1 uncultured Porphyromonadaceae bacterium | reverse complement strand
ACTACTCAAAAGTGAACAATTGTCTTCTTTTTATGAGTAATATTGCCATTTATATTATCTTTCTACAATATTGTGGTGTTTGTATGGCAATGGTGATGGGTATGAGGCGGTAGGCTTTGGGGATGGTGACACTGCGCGGAACTCACGGTTCGTCAAGGATGCGGTGGAGGGCGCGGGTGTCGGAGCGGTGCTGGGAGGGGGTTTCGCCGTCGTCGCGAGTGGAGATGTAGCGGTCGTAGTAGGCCAGCAGGAGTGTGGTGAGGGGGAGGGCTATGATGAGGCCGATGAAGCCGAGGAGTGTGCCCCACACGGAGAGGGAGAGGAGGATTACGGCGGGGTTGAGGCCCATGGCTTTGCCCATGATTTTGGGGGTGAGGATGAAGTCCTGGATGCACTGCACCACGATGTAGACGGCCATGGTGGCGAGCCAGATGTTCCAGAAGTCGACGCCTTCGCCCGTGCTGCACACGAGGCAGAGCAATGTGGTGGGTATGAGGGATATGAGCTGGAGATAGGGCACCATGTTGAGGAGGCCTATGAAGAGGCCCATGACGACGGCCATGGGGAGGCCGATGATGAGGAAGCCTATGCAGAAGAGGACACCGACGCAGAAGGCCACGAGGGCCTGGCCGCGGAAGTAGTGGTTCATGGAGCGCTTGACGTCGTCGGCGACGGCGAAGACCGTGGGGCGGTACTTTGGGGGGACCATGTGCTTGAATCCACGCAGGAGGCGTTCGTAGTCGAGCATTATGAAGACTACGTAGAGGATTACGAGGAACCAGTTGAATATTCCGAGGACGATGTTGTAGCCTCCGGCAATGAAGCTTCCGAGGGCGCTGAGGATGCCGCGTATGTCGCGGCCGGTGAGGCGTCCGGCGATGCTTTCGAAGTCGACGGTTTCCTTTATCCATTGGTGCACATCGGGCGATATGAACTGCACCTGCGCGCCGGAGGCGGTGTAGCGGCCGATGAAGTCGGCCACGCGGTGCATTTCGTCGAGGACTGAGGGTACGACGAAGACTCCGAGCGCGGCCACGACGAGGCATACTTCGAAGAGTGTCATGGTGATTGGGAGCCATCGTGAGCGGACGCGGAGGAGGCGCTTGTTGTACTGCACGAATGGCTCGAGCATGTAGGCCACGAGCCATGCCACGAGGAATGGGAGGAGGACTGATTTTAGCACGGTGACGAGCCACACGCCTCCGGCGATTGCAAGGAGGGCGATGACGATGCGCACCACGCGGTCGAAGGTGTAGGGGCGGGAGGGTTGGCTCTGTGTGGGCATAGCAAATTTTTCTTCAAAATTAGTGTTTTTCCGCCACATTGGCGCGATGGCGGGTTAAAAAATTTTATTCGGGGGATATTTCGGGCAAAATGTAGGGCGAAAAAGCATATTTTTTGTAATTTTGCACGGCAAAATAGAGAAAAACCAATTATAACGTCACTATAATGCAAGAAAAAGTTATCACTACATTGCGCGACAAGTCGTGGGCGCGGTGGACGGCGCTGGCCCTTCTGGCGCTGGCCATGTTCTGCTCCTATATCTTCATGGATATACTGTCGCCCATCAAGGACCTCCTTCAGTCGACGCGCGGCTGGGATTCGACGGCCTTCGGCACCATGCAGGGCTCGGAGACCTTCCTCAACGTGTTCATCTTCTTCCTTATCTTCGCGGGCATCATCCTCGACAAGATGGGCGTGCGTTTCACGGCCGTTCTCTCGGGCTTCGTGATGCTCGTGGGCGCCACCATCAACTGGTATGCCCTCACCGACGCCTTCATGGGCAGCGGTCTTGAAGTGTGGTTCACCAACCATCTGAACTATATCCCGGGCTTCGACGAGCTCGGCATCTCGCCTTTCTACGAGGGCATGCCGGCGTCGGCCAAATTCAGCGCCATAGGCTTCATGATTTTCGGCTGCGGCGTGGAGATGGCGGGCATCACGGTGAGCCGAGGCATTGTCAAGTGGTTCAAGGGCCGCGAGATGGCCATGGCGATGGGCTCTGAGATGGCGCTCGCCCGTCTGGGCGTGGGCACATGCATGATATTCTCGCCCCTTGTGGCCAACTTCGGCGGCGAGGTGAGCGTGTCGCGCTCGGTGGCCTTCGGCGTGGTGCTGCTCATCATTGCGCTGATAATGTTCATCACCTATTTCTTTATGGACAAGAAGCTCGACTCGCAGACGGGCGAGGCCGAGGAGGCCGACGAGCCCTTCAAGATTTCCGACCTGGGCAAGATTCTGTCGAGCTGGGCCTTCTGGCTTGTGGCGCTTCTGTGCGTGCTCTACTACTCGGCCATCTTCCCCTTCCAGAAATACGCCGTGAACATGCTTCAATGCAACCTCACGCTGCACCCCGACCAGGTGGGCGAGTTCTGGCAGAGCGACCTTGCCACCTACATCCAGTATGTGATAATGCTCATCGTGGCCGCGGGCTCGTTCGCGTTCAGCTTCTCGAAGAACAATAAGGTGCGCCTGCCGATGCTCGCCGTGGCAGTGGTGGCGCTGGCGGTATACTGCGTGATGGGCTACATGCGCCAGAGCGCTGCGGCAATCTTCGCCGTCTTCCCGCTGCTTGCCGTGGGCATCACGCCTATCTTGGGCAACTACGTCGACCACAAGGGCAAGGCTGCCACGATGCTCATCTTCGGCTCGTTCCTGCTCATTCTCTGCCACCTTACGTTCGCCTTTATCCTGCCCATGTTCAAGGGCAACGACGTGGGCGGCGTCGTAGTGGCCTACGTCACCATCCTTGTTCTGGGCGCGAGCTTCTCGCTTGTGCCGGCGTCGCTGTGGCCCAGCGTGCCCAAGCTGGTCGACGCCAAAATCATCGGCTCGGCCTACGCCCTGATATTCTGGATACAGAACATCGGCCTGTGGCTCTTCCCGCTGCTGATAGGCAAGGTGCTCGACTCGACCAACACCGACATCACCGAGCAGGTGGCCAAGGGGCTTATGAGCACCGAGGAGGCTGCCGTGAGCTACAACTACACCTGGCCGCTGGTGATGCTGGCATGCCTTGGCGTGGCAGCCCTGGTGCTCGGCCTGGTACTCAAAGGCGTCGACGCCAAGCGCCACATAGGCCTTGAGCTGCCCAACATCCAGCCCGACGCCGAGGCCAAAGAGGCCGAAGCCGTCGCCGCCGAGGAGTAAAGATTTAGTTTTTTTTGATTCGCATGGTGCCGCAAGCCAATGGTTTGCGGCACCTTTTTCGTGGTGTCACGAAAAAGGTAATGAAGAAGGGAGGTCAATAGTCGGCGTTTTGACAAGAGTCGCGAAGCGACGATGTTATTGTTAAGAGGGTGTTGCAAAAGGCCGTGTTTTAGCAAGAGTCGCGAAGCGACGATATAGTGGTTAACCCCAGACGACACAGGAGTCTGGGGATTCAAGCACAAAACCGACG
>CABRZA010000185.1 GCA_902475285.1 uncultured Porphyromonadaceae bacterium | reverse complement strand
TCACGGTTATCGTGGTAGTTGCTCTTAGCCATAATTTACTAAGCCGAGCGGTGATTCCTCTCGCTAAGCGTGTAATCTATTCGATTTATTCTAAACCTTTCATTATAATTTACTGCCAATACAAATGGAATTTAAATTTCACCTCCTCGCAGTGGGCTCTGCCGCCGTTGTGATGCTGGGTGCTTGCGTAGACGACAATTACAGTCTCGACGACATCGACACCACAACACGCATCACCGTCGACAATCTCACGCTGCCGGTCAACATCGACGCCGTCACCTTGGCCGATGTAATTACATACGACGACGACAGCCGAATAAAGCCTATCTCTATGGGCGGCAACGAGTTCTATGCCCTCACCGAAAGCGGTACTTTTGAGTCGGAAGACATATACATCGAGCATGTGACATCCGACGCTCCCGACCTCAGCGATTCCTACCGCAATCTGCAGATGGTGCTCGACGAACCCCATGCCGCCAGAGCCGCTGCCGACGTTCCCGCTAAATATGTATACCATATCGTGGAGATGGGCAACGACTTCACTTACGACTCCGACGACATCGACCCCGCTGTCGAGGAGCTCTATTCCGCCGAAATCAAGCCCGTGGTGTTCTCCATCGACCTCCGCGCTCTCAATATCGACGACGACGCCGAAAACATGACCTTCACCGACCTCCGCATAAGCATGCCCAAGGGGCTCACCGCCACCACCACGCACGGCACCTACGACGCCGCAACAGGCATATGGCTCATCGACCGATACGATGTGGCCGGCACACAGGCTTTTGCGTCGCTGACAGCGACTGCAATCGACTTCGTGGCCAACGGCGTGAAAATCGTGGACCATTCCATGAAGTTCGAAAGCCATTTCCGCGTGCTCGATGGCTACCTCACCATCGAGCCCAAACTCGTAGGCGGCATACCTCGCCCGCTCCCCGAAACTCTCGAATTTACCGTGAAGTACGGCCTCACCGACCTTGAAGTAAATTCTCTCACCGGTCGCATCAACTACAAGCTCAATGGCATGGACATTGCTCCTGTGAGCCTCTCCGACATCCCCGACTTCCTCTCCGACCCCGAAACCAAGCTGATGCTCGAGAACCCCCAGATTTATCTGCAAGTCAACAACCCCGTGGCCGACAACAGCCTCGACTGCCGCACCGGCATTACCCTCACCGCTAACCGTCCCGGCAGCGCCATCGACTACCGCCCCGACAACGGCTACTTCACAATCGGATACGACAAAGGCGAGGCAGGCCCCTACAACTTCGTCCTCGCGCCTCACAGCGAGGGCCTCACCACTCCCGCCCAATATACCAATCCCACCTTCGTGCCTTTCAGCACTCTCGGCCAGATACTTGCCGGCACCGGCTCGGTTACCGGCATTCCAGAAAGCATCGGCATCCATCTCGACGACCCGGAAATTCCCTCGCAGGATGTGGTCGACTTCCGCCTCGGCCGCAACCTTCCCGGTGCGAAAGGTTCGTATGAGCTCATAGCTCCTCTCGCTCTCGGCGCAGGTTCGAGCGTTGTGTATTCCGACCGCGAGACAGGCTGGAACGACGATGACGTCGACGCTATCGTAATAAATACCCTCCGCGTCCGCTTCACCGCATCCAACAACTGCCCCCTGGCTGTCGACCTAATGGCATATCCCCTCGATGTAGAAGGCAAGCGCCTGCAAGGCCTTGAACTCGCCACCACCGCTACTCTCGAAGCCGGCGCACAGGACCAGGCCATGGAAATCGTCCTCACAGGCGGAGAAGTGCGACACCTCGACGGCATTGAATATGTGGCACGCGTGCATGCCGGCACCGACGGCACGGCCCTCCAGCCCTCGCAGACAATCGTGCTCAAAAACATCCGCGCCACCGTCGGCGGCTATTATGAAAAAGAACTCTAAGCTTTGCGCCATATGAAAAGTATACTCCGAACACTTGCCGGCGGCGCTCTGCTCGCCGCTGCATTCTGCGCCACGGCGCAAAACACCAACTCAGGTTACTTCGTCGACGGTTACACATACCGATATCAGCTCAACCCCGCATTCGGCGGTGAGCACGGTTTCGTGTCGATGCCCGCTCTCGGCAATCTAAACGTAGGCATCAACGGCAACCTGCACCTTTCCAGCGTACTTTATAATGTCAACGGTCGCACGGCCCTCTTCACCAACCCCAATGTGGGCGTGGCCGAGGCCATGTCGAAATTCCACGACAAGAATCGCATCGGAGCCAACGTCCGCGAGAATATCCTCTCGGTCGGCTTCCGTGCGCTCGGCGGATACAACACCGTCACAATAGGTGCCCGTGCCGAAGTCAATGCCGTCGTGCCAAAGTCGTTCTTCTCCCTCGCTAAGGAAGGCATCGGCAACAAAACCTACGACATCCGCGACCTCCATGCCTCCGGCCGTGGCTACGCCGAAATTGCCCTCAACCACTCCCGCGACATCAAGCCGGTGCCCGGGCTGCGTGTCGGCGCCGCTATGAAGTTCCTCGTGGGTGTGGCCAATCTCGAAGCATCCTTCAACAAAGCCCACCTCACACTCGGCGAGGATGCCTGGACTGCCGTAACCAATGCCGACATTTATGCCAACATCGGCGGCTTCCAGTATGAGCAGAAGCTCAACAATCTCGACAAGCCCTATGTCTCGGGTGCAAACCTCGACGGCGACGGCTCCATAGGCCCCAACGGCTTCGGTCTGGCATTCGATCTCGGCGCCACATATCAATGGCGCGACTTCACATTCTCGGCCGCCGTACTCGACCTCGGTTTCATCGGTTTCAACAACACCATGTACGCCTCCACCGACGGCGACCGCACACTCAATACCGACGCCTACATTTTCAATGCCGACGACGACGCTCCAAACTCATTCTCCAACGAGTGGGACCGCCTCCGCGACAATCTCGACGAGCTCTACCAGCTCACCGACCACGGCAACATTGGCAGCCGCACATCCGCACTCCACGCCACCCTCAACTTCGGCGCCGAGTACACCCTTCCCTATTACCGCAAGCTCACATTCGGCTTCCTCAGCAGCACACGCCTCGCAGGCCGCTACACATGGTCCGAGGCTCGATTCTCGGCAAATGTAGCTCCCGTGAAATGCTTCTCGGCCGACGTAAACTTCGGAGTCGCTACCTACGGAGCTGCATTCGGCTGGATGCTCAGCGTGCACCCCAAGGGCTTCAACCTCTTCCTCGGTATGGACCACACACTCGGCAAAGTCACCAAGGAATTCGTTCCCCTCAACTCCAACGCCTCATTCAACTTCGGTATCAACTTCCCCTTCTGATACTCCTTTACAACCGATATTAAGGCCGCTCCCGCCACGGAGCGGCCTTTTTGTATAAGCATGGGTAGCCGATGCGCGTCCCCTAAATGTTAATCAAAAGTTAAAAATACGCCGACCAAATGTTAAATACGCCCCTTTTACCCCTACTTTTTCCCATTGGGAA
>CABRZA010000184.1 GCA_902475285.1 uncultured Porphyromonadaceae bacterium | reverse complement strand
ATAACGAAACGGCATACGGCACGTCTTGGTATGGTAACCTATTTAAATACGAATACAAAAAGCAAGAGAGCAAAAATGTCTACGCCGTCCATCCCTTCGTAAAAAAGCAATAATTACTATTCCCTACGGCTATTTAAAGCCGTTATAATGAAAGCCGCGCTGTGAACGTCTCACACAGCGCGGCTTTTGGTGTCGGTTTACTCCACGGGGGCGAATTGGTCTTTGCCCACGCCGCAAATGGGACAAACCCAGTCGTCGGGGAGGTCGGCGAATGATGTTCCGGGCTGGATGCCGTTGTCGGGGTCGCCTATTGCGGGGTCGTAGACCCAGTCGCATACTTCACATACGTATTTTTGATTGTCCATAGGTGTAGTTTATTTGTCGTTGTCGATTAGGGTTGCTATGTCGTTTTCTACGGTTGAGATAGTGCCGATGTCGAATTTTTCGCGGAGCACCTTCAAGATGTCGGGCGTGAAGAATGCCGGCAGTGTGGGGCCGGTATGTATGCCCTTCACTCCGAGTGCGAGAAGCGCCAGAAGCACTATCACGGCTTTCTGTTCGTACCAGGCGATGTTGTAGACGATGGGGAGATCGTTGATGCTCTCGGTGCCGAGGGCGTCTTTGAGCGCCATGGCTATACGCACGAGCGAGTAGGAGTCGTTGCACTGGCCGGCGTCGAGCACGCGCGGCACGCCTTCGATGTCGCCCAAGGGGAGTTTGTTGTAGCGGTATTTTGCGCAGCCGGCGGTGAGAATCACGCAATCGGCCGGGAGGGCTTCGGCAAAACGCGTGTAGTAATCGCGCGAGGGGAAGCGTCCGTCGCACCCAGCCATGACCACAAACTTGCGTATCTTGCCGCGCTTGATAAGGTCGATGATTTTGGGCGCGAGTTCCACCACCTGATGGTGAGCGAAGCCGCCGGTAATGTGGCCGTGTTCAATCTCGGTGGGCGGAGGACACTGCTGCGCGCGGGCAATTATTTCGGAGAAATCCTTTTTGCCGTCGGGCCCTTCGGATATATGGTGCGTTCCGGGCATATCGACAACGCCTGTGGTGTAGACGCGGTCGAGATATGTGCATCCGGGACGCGGGGGCACTATACAGTTCGATGTGAAGAGGAACATGCCGTTGAAGGTTTCGAACTCCTTGGTCTGGCGCCACCAGGCGTTGCCGTAGTTGCCCGCGAAGTGGGGATACTTCTTGAACGCCGGATAGTACTGTGCCGGCAGCATCTCGGAATGGGTGTAGATGTCGACGCCCTTTCCGGCGCTCTGCTCGAGGAGTTCTTCAAGGTCTTTCAAGTCGTGTCCGCTGATGAGAATACCGGGACGATCGCGCACGCCTATGTCGACACGTGTTATCTCCGGGTTGCCGTAGCTGCCGGTATTTGCGGCGTCGAGAAGGGCCATCACGTCGACACCTCCATTGCCCACGGCGAGGACCAGAGGCAGAAGCTCGTCGGCACCAATGTCGGTACGCGCCGTTTCGGCCATGGCATTCTCTATCACGGCGTACACTCCGTCGTCCTCGTAGCCCAAATTGGCTGCGTGGCGTGCGTAGGCCGCCATGCCCTTGCAGCCGTATATGGCGAGCTGTTTGAGGGCGCGGACGTCGGCATCGGTATCGGCCAGCACGCCCGTGACGCCTTCGAGTGCCACGGCATCGTCGGGCGTGGCCTCGAACTCTATCTGCGGCAACGCCGGCAGCTCCACACCTTCGGCACGGGCGCAGGCAAGGAGTTTTTTCTTCAACTCGAAGGCACGGCGGATGAAACCGTCGAGCGAAGGATTGTCGAAGTTGGCGTTGGTGATGGTGGTGAAGAGAGCGTCGATAACTTCGTGACTTGCCGCGCGCGATGCCTTTCCATGTGAGCGGAGAGCACGGTTGATGGCCGAGATGCCGCGCACGGCGTAGAGCAGGAGATCCATGCGTGCGGAGGTGTCGGAGTGCTTTCCGCACACACCTATCTTTTCGCAGCCTGTGCCGTGGGCGGTCTCCTGACACTGGTAACAGAACATTATTTCAGGATGGCTTTCCATACACGGTTTATTTGTCGGATTTAACTTTCACGAGCATTACTTTTGCATCGGTTTTTGCTGCCACGCTGTGGGCCACGCCTTGTCCCATGAGCATGAACTCGCCCATGCGGAGGCTGTGCTTCATGTCGGCCATGGTGAATTCCACTTCACCTTCCACGACATACACCATTACCTCGGCCGGCGCCAAGTGTTCGGCCAGAGCCTGACCCTGGCGGAAAGCGAGGAGCGACACGCCGCCATTGGTGTTTTCGAAGATGTTTTTGAAGTGTACTTTGTCGGTGCTTGCGGCCACCTGCTCAGCAAGAATCTGTACTTTGCCGAATTTGAAATCTGTATCGAGCATTTTATATGATATTTAAAAGGGTTGGAGCGGCAATATTGCCGGTTACAATCAGAACAATTCCAAGTGCTTATTGTTCGCCGGTGAGTACCTCCTGAACTACAACGGCATTGTTGTGCACTTCGTCGTGCGAGGAGTAGAGGAGCGTTACTTTTGGTTTGTCGGCAATGATTTGGCGTAAGGTTGCAAACGCCGGATTTGCAGCCAGTTCGGCCTTGTATCGTTTCACGAATTCGGGCCACAGCCGGTCGGGATTTGTATGGAACCACTCGCGCAGTTCGGTCGACGGGGCTATCTCCTTATCCCATAGGTCGTAGTGGAAAGTCTCGTGCGAGAGTCCTCTCGGCCACAGGCGGTCGACGTACAATCTGAACCCATCGGTTGGGGCCGCAGGCTCATAAGCCCTTTTTATAGTTATTGTTTGTTTCATATGTGCAGTATTTTCCAATAAAACACCGTGTTCTGAAAAATAGTTTTTCGGCACGACCTATCCGTCATGATACTCTTTAAGGAACTTTTGCGAGTTGCTTATGAAAAATGATTTATCTTTGCAAATAATTTTAGAACGATATGCAACAGATGAGAAAATCAAAGCGGCAGAAAGACGCCGCATGGGCTTTGGAGGTGTTCGATATGGCACCCTATGTGACAGTGAGCATGACTCGCCCCGACGGTACGCCTTACGGGCTGCCGCTCTCGGTGGTGAGGAGCAATGCCGATACCTTCTATTTCCATTGTGCCGGCGAGGGCGAAAAGCTGCTTTGTATCGCTTCCAACCCCATGGTGAGCCTCTCGGCCGTGAGCCGCTGCAAACCTCAGTTTGAGGAGGAGAAAAACAATTTCACCGAATACTATCATTCGGCCATAGCTCTTGGGCGCGCCGAAATTGTAAGCGACCGGGTTGAGAAAATCGAGGCCCTCCGTCTTATCTGTCAAAGATTTCTGCCATCCTACATGGTACATTTCGACGTTGCAATCGAGCGCAGCCTCGCCCGCACCACCATAGTGCGCATACGCCTCACCGAACCCCCCGTAGGCAAATCCAAGCCGTAAGCGTGTTATCCTCCCTATGTCTCGTTCTGAAAAAAGTTGACTCCTAACGAGTCAAAAATATGATTAAATTTC
>CABRZA010000183.1 GCA_902475285.1 uncultured Porphyromonadaceae bacterium | reverse complement strand
CAATCAAGAAGTAAAGATTCAAAAAAAGTGCTGTGGCTGTCGCTGATAGGCCACATCGCCGCACTGGTCACCGTTACCATGTGGGGCTATTCGTTTGTATCGTCGAAAGTACTTCTGGATTACGGCCTCGGACCGGTACACATCTATGTGTATCGTTTTCTTATTGCCTACGCCATAGTGGCTTGCATAAGCCACAAGCGTCTGTGGGCGTCGAACTGGCGCGAGGAAGGCATGTTTGTTCTCTGCGGTCTGTGCGCTGGTTCGCTCTACTTCATAGCGGAGAATACGGCCCTCGAATATACGCTCACCACCAATGTGTCGCTTCTAACATCGCTCTCGCCTCTGATTACGGCCATGCTCGTCGGGCTCGTGTACAAGACCGAAAAACTCGGGCCCGGCACATGGTTCGGCTCGGCAGTGGCCATAATGGGCGTGGGCTGCGTGGTGTTCAACAGCAGCTCGTCGATGGAAGTGCGGCCGTTGGGCGACTTTCTTGCTCTCGCCGCGGCGGTAAGCTGGTCGTTCTACTCGCTTATTCTCCGCAGTCTAAACGCACACTACGACGTGTGGTACATATCTCGCAAGACCTTCTTCTACGGGCTTCTCACTGCCATGCCCTTCCTCCTGTTCGAATCGAACCGCGAGCCTTTTGCCGATGTCATAGGCGCCCCGCAGGTCTACGGCAATCTTCTCTTCCTAGGTCTTGGCGCCTCGACGATAGCCTATGTGCTGTGGGCCGTCGCCGTAAAAAAACTGGGGGCCCTTATGGCGAACAACTACATGTACCTTCAATCGATAGTCACGCTGGTGGTATCGGCCATCGTGCTTGGCGAGCATGTGTCGTTCATCGGCTATGTCGGCATAGTGCTCATCATCGGCGGTCTGTGGGCCGGAGAAAACATAAACCGTCTTATAGCCAAACGCAAAAAGCAATAAAACCATGGCTCTTCCGCAAGACCCTTTCATACTTCTGAGTTATATAAACACCAAATTGCGCGACGACTACGAAAGTCTCGACGAGCTTTGCCGAGGCGAGGACATCGACAAGGCTGCGCTTGTGGCTACACTCGGTGCGGCCGGCTTCGAATATATGCCTGAAATTAACCAGTTCAGATAAATGGCTCTTGACCTTGCCCGCGACCTCAACGAGGCACAGCTTGCGGCCGTAGAATATATCGGTGGCCCGGAACTTGTAATTGCAGGCGCCGGTTCGGGCAAGACACGGGTAATCACCTACAAGATAGCCTATCTTCTCGAACAGAGTTACAGCCCCTACGGCATCATGGCCCTTACATTCACCAACAAGGCGGCCAACGAGATGCGCGAGCGCGTATGCGCCATGGTCGGCGAAGAGGTTGCATCCAAACTCTGGATGGGTACTTTCCACTCTATCTTCGCGCGTATACTTCGGCGGCACGCCGAGTTGATAGGGTATAAGAGCAACTTTACTATCTACGACAGCGCCGATAGTAAATCGCTTATCAGCAGTATCATAAAAGAGCTGAAACTCGACTCCAAGACGTATCGTCCGGGCCAAGTGGCCTCCGACATATCGCAGGCCAAAAACAACCTGTATTCGCCGGAGGACTATGCCGCCGACGAGGCGATAGCACAGGGCAACCGCTACACCCACACGCCGGAGATGCCGAGGATCTACACCATGTACCGCGACCGCTGCCGCGTGGCCGGGGCCATGGATTTCGACGACCTGCTGTTCTATATCAACGTACTCTTCCGCGACAACCCCGATATACTGGCCAAATACAAGGAGTATTTCAAATACATTCTCGTCGACGAGTACCAGGACACCAATTTTGCCCAGCATGTCATCATCCGTCAGCTGTGCGCCCCCGACGGCAGGCTGTGCGTGGTTGGCGACGACGCGCAGAGCATCTACGCCTTCCGCGGCGCCAATATACGCAACATTCTCGACCTGAAAAAGACTTTTCCGTCGCTGCGCACATTCAAGCTGGAAGAGAACTACCGGTCAACCAAGAATATACTCGCTGCCGCAAACTCGCTCATAGCGGCCAACGTGGAGCAGATTAAGAAGACCATCTACTCCAACAACGAGGTGGGCGAACGCGTGGAGGTCTTGCAGGCTTACAACGACTATGAGGAAGCCTACGCTATAGCCTCCCGGGCCATGCAGGTGCGACGGAAATATCACCTCAACTACAACGACATAGCCGTACTCTACCGCACCAACGCCCAGTCGCGCGTCTTGGAGGAAGCTCTTAGGGCGCGCAGCATCCCCTACCGCATCTACGGCGGTCTCGCCTTCTATCAACGCAAGGAAATCAAGGATGCCGTGGCCTTCTTCCGGCTCAGCATCAACCCTGACGACGACGAGGCTCTGACGCGCGTGGTGAATGTGCCCAAACGCGGCATAGGCGACACTACCGTAGGCAAGCTGCGCACGGCCGCAATCGAGCATCGCGTGAGCATCTACACCGTGATGTGCGACCCCGAGGCCTACGGTGTGAAAATAACCAAAGGCACACTCGCCAAACTCGATGCCTTCACCGGCATGGTTCAGGACTTCGCCGACAAGAACGCCGGTACCGAAGCCGATGAACTCGCCGCACACATCATAGAGACTACCGGCCTCCTCAAACAATACATTTCGGACAACACGCCTGAATGTGTGTCGAAGCGGGAGAATCTGTATGAACTGATGAACGCGGTCAAAGCCTTCTCTGCCCGCCTGCGTGTGGATATGGAGACACCTAATATGACCGACTTCCTCGCCGAGACATCGCTCCTTTCGGAGACAGACAGTGAGGATGGTGTGACCGACTGCGTCACGCTCATGACCATCCACTCGGCCAAGGGCCTTGAATTCGACGCCGTCTTTGTGGCAGGCGCCGAAGAGAAGCTGCTGCCGTCGGAAAAATGCCGCACGGCAGCCGAAGTCGAGGAGGAGCGACGCCTTATGTATGTGGCCATTACCCGCGCCAAACAATTCTGCATGATTAGTTTCGCCACGCAGCGCACGCTCAACGGCAACAGCGGTCCGAGCGCGCACAGCCGTTTCCTGAGCGACATCGACTCCAGATATCTCGACAAAGCAAAAGGCACACGCATTGCCGGGAAAAGCAGTTCCACACAACCCAACGTACGTACGGACTCGCCACGAACATCACGGCTTATCGAGCGACCTTCTCAATCCAAGCCTTCCGGCACCCTGCGTCAGCCTGTTGTGGCCGAGAAAGTGACTGCAAGCAGAACGATAGGGACTACACAGACGCCGAAAACCCAAGCTGCCGCAACTTCGGGCGATTTTGCATGCCACACAGTGTCGGAGTTGAAGGAAGGCATGCGCATCGACCATTCCTCGCATCATCAGGGCACGATTGAAAAAATCGACGCATCGGGGATGGATGCCAAAATTGTGGTGATTTTCGATGCCGACGGCATGAGCCGAACACTTTTGTTAAAATTTGCACGTTTCAAGATAATACAATGAAAGCAAGCGAACTACCGACCCCTTACTACATCGTATACGAAGACCGTCTGCGCAAC
>CABRZA010000182.1 GCA_902475285.1 uncultured Porphyromonadaceae bacterium | reverse complement strand
GGCGATGGTTTGGTAAAAAAGCTCGGGCGATCTCCGCTCGAGCAACTCTGTGGGCTCTGTGTGAGATTATTTAGGCGCTTAGAGTTGAAATTTGTCGGGCATGCAGGGGGATTTTCGGGTGTGGGGAATTTTTTGTAATTTTGCAGGTTATTTGCCGAGAGGCTCTGCATAGTAGAAAATGAAAGTACTGAAATTTGGTGGTACGTCGCTGGGATCGGCCCAGCGCATTTGCCATGTGGCCGACCTTGTGGGCGGCTGTCGTGGCGATATTCTGGTGCTGTCGGCAATGTCGGGCACCACAAATTCGCTGGTGGAGATTGCCGAGTATCTCTACAAGGGCAATGCTCCGGGAGCGCAGGAGATTATCAACGCTTTGGAGGCCAAGTATGTGGCCACTTTGAGCGGGCTTTTCGGCGCCACCGCGCCCGACAACGAGGCCACGCGCACCGTGGCGGAGGTGATGGCTTTCCTTCGCGCCAAATGCGAGGCTCCACTCGACGCCGAAGGCGAGAAGGAGATTCTGGCCCGAGGCGAGCTTATGTCGACGGCCATGATGCACGCGTTGCTCACCATGCGCGGCATGAAGGCCGTGATAATGCCGGCGCTCGACTGTGTGTGCACCCTCGACGGCGGCGAACCCGACATGGACGCCATCCGCCGCCGTGCCTCCGACTTCATAGCCGCCCATCCCGGCTGCGACATCTACATCACAGAGGGCTATATATGCCGCAACCACCGCGGCGAGGTCGACAACCTCAAGCGCGGCGGCAGCGACTACACGGCCTCAATCCTGGGCGCCGTGCTCCATGCCGACGAGATACAGATATGGACCGATATCGACGGCATGCACAACAACGACCCCCGCTATGTTGAGGGCACGCGCCCGGTGCGGAAGCTGCACTTCGAAGAGGCCGCCGAGCTGGCGTATTTCGGCGCCAAGATTCTGCATCCGGCGTGCGTGCTGCCGGCGAAGCTGCACAATATACCCGTGCGCCTGCTCAACACCATGGAGCCCGAGGCGCCGGGCACGCTGATATGCAACTGTGCCCCCGACGGCACCATCAAGGCCATCGCCGCCAAGGACGGCATAACGGCCGTTAAAATCAAGTCGGGACGCATGCTTCTGGCCTACGGCTTCCTGCACAAGGTGTTCGAGACCTTCGAGAACCACCGCACAAGCATCGACATGATGGCCACGAGCGAGGTGGGCGTGACGCTCACCATCGACGACGACAGCCGATTGGCGGCCATCATCGACGACCTCAAGGCCTTCGGTACGGTCACCGTCGACACCGACATGGTGATAATCTGCATCGTGGGCGACCTGGAATGGCGCAACCGTGGCTTCGAGACGCGCGTGCTCGACGCCCTGGCCGACATCCCGCTGCGCATGATAAGCTACGGAGGGTCGAACTACAACATCTCCGTCCTCGTTGCGGCCGACGACAAAGTGCGCACCCTCAAAGCTCTCTCCGCCAAGCTTTTCTAAGGAATAAGGTAAAAAAGAATAGATGATTACAGTAACAAACTTAGGTATACAATTCGGCAAGAAGCCGCTTTTTCAGGACGTCAACCTGAAATTCACCCCCGGCAACTGCTACGGCATAATAGGAGCCAACGGCGCGGGCAAGTCGACGCTGATGCGCATGCTCAGCGGTGAGCTGGCCCCCAGCACCGGCACCATAGCCCAGGGCCCCGGCGAGCGCATGAGCGTGCTCGAGCAGGACCACTTCAAGTTCGATGCCTGCACCGTGCTCGAAACCGTGCTGCGCGGCCACACCGTCCTCTGGAACATCATGCAGGAGAAGGACGCCCTCTACGCCAAGCCCGATTTCAGCGACGCCGACGGTCTGCGGGCCTCGGAGCTCGAAGAGCGTTTCGCCGAACTCGAAGGCTGGAACGCCGAGAGCGACGCCGCCTCGCTCCTCAGCGGCCTGGGCATAAAGGAAGACCGCCACAACATGCTCATGGCCGACATCAGCCCCAACGAGAAGGTGCGCGTGCTGCTTGCCAAGGCTCTCTTCGGCAATCCCGACAACCTCCTCCTCGACGAACCCACCAACGACCTCGACCTCGACACGGTGGCCTGGCTCGAAGACTATCTGTCGAAGTTCGAGAACACGGTGCTCGTCGTCAGCCACGACCGCCACTTCCTCGACTCGGTGTGCACCCACACCCTCGACATCGACTACAACCGCCTGCAGCTCTTCGCCGGCAACTACAGCTACTGGTACCAGAGCAGCCAGCTGGCCCTGCGCCAGCAGCAGCAGGCCAACAAGAAGGCCGAAGAGAAGCGCGCCGAACTGCTGGAATTCATCCGCCGTTTCAGCGCCAACGTGGCCAAGAGCAAGCAGACTACCTCGCGCAAGAAGATGCTCGAAAAGCTCAACATCGAGGAGATACAGCCGTCGATGCGCCGCTACCCGGGCATAATCTTCACTCCGGCCCGCGAGGTGGGCAACAAGATTCTGGAAGTCAAGGACCTGACGGCGTCGGTCGACGGCGAGGTGCTCTTCCGCGATGTGAACTTCCAGATAGAGCGCGGCGACAAGGTAGCCTTCCTCAGCCACGACCCGCGCGCCATGACGGCTCTCTTCGAGATAATAAACGGCAACCGCCAGGCCGACGCCGGCACCTACGAGTGGGGTCAGACCATCACCACGGCCTATCTGCCGCTCGACAACTCGGCCTTCTTCAACACCGACTACAACCTCGTTGACTGGCTGGGCCAGTTCAGCGACGACTCCAGCGAGATTTATCTCAAAGGCTTCCTGGGCAAGATGCTCTTCTCGGGCGACGACGTGCTCAAAAGCGCCTCGGTGCTTTCGGGCGGCGAGAAGATGCGCTGCATGATAGCGCGCATGATGCTCCGCGACGCCAACACCCTCGTGCTCGACTCGCCCACCAACCACCTCGACCTCGAGTCGATACAGGCCTTCAACAATACCTTGCAGGGCTACAAGGGCGTGGTGCTCATGGCGTCGCACGACCACGAGTTCATTCAGACCGTGTGCAACCGCATCATCGAGCTTACGCCGGGCGGCATCATCGACAAGCTCACCGAATACGACGACTACATCACCGACCCTCGCGTGGCCGAGGCCCGCGAGCGTCTTTACGCACAATAATAAAATCAATATATCATCATGATTCGTCACACCGTAATGTTCCGTCTGGAAGGCGAGGGTTCGGCCAAGGCCGCATCCGATTTCAAGGCGGCTCTCGAAGCCCTTCCGGCACAGATTGCCGAGCTTCAAAGCATCACCGTCGACCTCGACAACGGCGCCATCGCCGGCAACTGGACCCTCACCCTCACGGCGTTGTGCGCCGACGCATCGGCTCTCGCAGCTTATTCCGGTCATCCGGCGCACCTTGCCTGCGTGGCCATCATCAAGCCCTATATTGCCGCGCGTGCCTGCGTCGACGGCGAAATTTGAGGTCCGTGGTAAGGCGCCGAGTGCCGCGAAAATAGCCTGAAATGTTAAAAAATGAGGGTTGCCGCAAAATTTTTCCAAAAAAATTTTTGCATATCGAAAAAAGCGCCTAAATTTGCGGTGTTTTTGAAGATCGGAAGAG
>CABRZA010000181.1 GCA_902475285.1 uncultured Porphyromonadaceae bacterium | reverse complement strand
CACCCTCACTTTCACATTCACCGACGGCCAGACCGCCGACGTAGCCGTGCCCAACCTCCCCGTGCAGCGCAACTACCGCACCAACGTCTTCGGCTCGCTCCTCACGTCGCCTATGGACCTCAGTATCGAAGTCATACCCGGCTTCTGGGAAGAGCCCGGGCATGCCGTTGAAGTAGTCGACAAATGGGACGGAACGACCGTAGCGATGCCCGAGGTAACCGCAGAGGGCAAAGCTATGGTAAATACTGCCGCTCAGCTTGTCGGTCTGGCAGAAGCATTGAGCAACGGTCAGGCCACGGGCGTGAAGGAAGTGAAGCTCGAAACGAGCATCGACATGGGCGGTTTCCAATTCGACGGCTTCGGTCGTGAAGGTTTTTCCGACCCATCGGACTATGCTTCGGCCTATAAGTCGATGAAAGTCAAATTCGACGGCCAGGGCAAGACCATAAAGAATTTCAGCACACACTGCAACTATCGCTATGCCAACGGTCTTTTCGCCAACCTTTCGGCAGGTTCGGAAATCAAGAACCTTGTGGTGGAAGGCGTAACCATCGGCGGCGTGCGCCAGGGCAACTTCTTAGGCATTATCGCCGGCTACGCCACCGGCACCACCTTCGAGAACATCACCGTGCGCAACTGCGTGGTTTCGGGCTTCGGCAAAGTGGGAGCCATCGTGGGCGGGTGCCCCGAGCAGAACGCCACTACCACCTTCCGCAACTGCGTGATTGAAAACGTGACCATTGTCGGCGGCTACAATCTGGGCGGCCTGGTAGGTCTGGTGCAGCATCCCCACAACATCGTGATTGAGAACTGTCCGGAACCTGCGGTCACATTCAAGAAACACGACTACGACGCTACCGGCGACGGAGCCTCGGACTACATCCATTATGCCGGCGCCATCACGCATACCAAACTCGAAGATGGCCAGGGAGAGAAGCTCGACTATACCCTCCCCGACGTCGACGGCGAGTTCTATATTCCGGGCAACTGGGCACATGCGTTCAGCGCCAAGTGGTATTGCTACATGACCCGTGAGGCCAACTACGAGACTTCATTCCTTTGGTTCCAGCTCCCCGACGCAAGGTACGTTTATATAGCCGCTTCTGCCGTAGATACGCCGATATCGCCCGACAACATCTTCATCCCCCAGGCCACGGAATAATCCGGTCCAAGAAGAACACAAATCGTCGCGCTCCGTAGGGCGCGACGATTTTTATGGCAAAACTCGTGCGGCAACCAGCCGGCGGCTCCGGCGATGGAATTATCGAATTGCAACTGCTATTTCCGCAACCACGGTTGCAGTTCGCAAAAGACAGGATATTTATTTTGCATCCGAAAGCAATAATATACTGGCGCTTATGTCTTTATGCTCTCATGCTCCTTGTTTGCCGCTGATGCAGGTGTTGCAGAATAGTGGGGAAATGGGTAATTTTGCAGTCTATTTCGCATACGAACTCCATGCAGCATACTTTCATCACTCACAGCGGTGCTCCGCGCCTGATACTGCTCTTCGCGGGGTGGGGAATGGACAGCAGGCCGTTCGCCGGGCTAAGGCGCGACGGCTATGACATCGCCGTGGTGTGGAACTATACGTCGCTCGACATCGACTGGAGCTTCACCGCCGTGTATGGCGAGATATGCGTAGTGGGGTGGTCGTTGGGTGTGTTTGCCGCTGCCGTGACCACCCGCGCCCTGGAGCCGCGGACATCGGCGCGTATCGCCGTGAACGGCACGCTGTCGCCCGTCGACGGGCTGCGCGGCATAGCCCCGCATATCTTCGAAGGTACGTTGGACGGCCTCAACGAGCGCAACCTGATGAAATTCCGGCGGCGCATGTGCGGTAGTGCCGCAGCCTATGCGGCGTTTATGGAGAAAGCTCCTACGCGCGGCATCGACGACCTGCGGGAGGAGCTCTCCGCCTTCGAACCGGAAGCCACCTGGTTTCTGTCGCCTTTGCGGCGCTGCGATGCCGCCATCGTAGGGCGCAACGACGCCATCTTCCCGTGCGCGGCTCAGTGGCGTGCATGGCGTGGCGTTCCGACGGAAATCAACGAGGGGCACCATTTGCCCGATTTCCAGGCAATCATCGACCGCCATATCCTCGACAAGGCCCGCGTGGAAGAGCGTTTCGGCAGCGGTCTGCATACCTATACCGAATCGGCACATGTGCAGAGTCATGTGGCCGAGGCGCTCACGGCAGCCATGACGGAGGCCGGCGCGGCCGGTACAATGCAGAGGCGCGGAGCGCGCGTACTCGAGCTTGGCAGCGGCACGGGCAGCCTGTCGCGGCGCCTCGACGCCATAGCCGGCACCGATACCTATATAGAAACATGGGACTTGGCCGGCGAGGCATGCCTCGACGGTCCTCGGCGGCATTTCCGCCGCACCGACGCCGAGACGGGGCTATGGAAGCTGCCGTCGGAGTCGTTCGATGTGATAGCATCGGCGTCGACGGTGCAGTGGTTCAACTCCCCTACCCGCTTTCTTGCCGAGAGCTGCCGCGTGTGCGCGCCCGGGGGCTATGTGGCATTCAGCGCCTTCGTTCGCGGCAACCTCCGTGAGGTGTCGGCGGCCACGCACCGCACGCTGCCGCTGCTTAGCCTCGACGAGTGGCTTGCACTGGTACCCGAAGGGATGACCGTTTCAGCGGCACGCCAATGGGACGAATATGCCGATTTCGGGAGCGCCATCGACGCCTTCCGCCATCTCAAAGCCACGGGCGTCAACGCCCTGGGACGCGACAGCGAAGGCGAGCAGAATATCTTCAAGGCCATACGGCGCATGCAGCCGTATCTCGACGGCGTGTACCGCCTCACATACAGGCCTTTCATCATAATACTCCGCAAGAAACAATGAACAGCACACCTACCGGCGAAGCAATCTTCGTCAGCGGCATCGACACCGATGCCGGCAAGACCTATGCCACAGCATGGTACGCGCGGCATCTGGCCGGCGAAGGGAGGAAAGTGATAACACAAAAATTCATACAGACGGGCTGCCGCGACAGCTCGGAGGACATCGAAGCCCACCGCCGTCTCACCGGCACGGGGCCACTGCCCGAAGATGCCGAGGGGCTCACGGCGCCAGTGATATTCAGCTATCCGGCGTCGGCGCAACTCGCCGCACGCCTCGACGGCCGTGAAATCGACCTCGGGGTGATAGAAAAGGCTACCTCCGAGCTGCAGCGACGCTACGATACCGTGCTCGTGGAGGGCGCGGGCGGCCTTATGGTGCCGATAAGCGACGACTATTTCGCCATCGACTATGTTGAGGAGCACCGCCTTCCCCTCATTCTTGTGACCAATGGGCGCCTGGGGTCCATAAACCACACTATACTCTCGCTGGAGGCCATAGAGCGGCGCGGCATAGAACTGAAAGCTGTGATATACAACGAGTACTTCGACAACGACGCTGTGATAGCCGAAGACACATCGGCCTTTATAGAGCGCTGGCTCGTGAAGCATTTCCCTGCAGCCGAATTCATGCGTCTGCCCAGGATTAAGTCATAGGATGGAGTTAAAAGTTACGAGGCTGATTAATAGCGTCGCGACAAACTCTGTCTTTACAATACCCCACCATCAACGAAAAAGCCACCTCTTAC
>CABRZA010000180.1 GCA_902475285.1 uncultured Porphyromonadaceae bacterium | reverse complement strand
GTTGGGCACGGCTACGTCGGCGGTCTGGCCGTCGGTGAATGTGAAAGTGAGGGTGGCGTCCATCACCTCGCGCTTGGCGCTCTGCACGTCGGCACCGTCGCCTTCAAGCTCGATGCCGGTGAGGAGATAATCCATGGTGAGGTAGTCGTACGCGCCTTCAACCGGGAAAGTCTCGCCTACGGGAAGTGCCTCGGAGCTAAAAGTAGCCGTGGTGGCGCCGGAAGCTATGCCTTCGTAGAGGTCGAGCTTGGTGTAGACGCCATTGACGGTGACGGCGGTCGACTTGATCACGGTCTTGGCAGCGGCAGCGGCCTCGATGTCGTCGGTGCCGAAGTTGAGCTGCGCGAAAGGTCGGCGGAGCTCTACGGACTGCGTCATGGCGCCCGTAACTTTCACGCCCTTCACGGCCTGGAAGAAGGCGTCGCGGCTGTCGTCGTTGCCAACGGCGGCGGCATAGTCGATTTCGACGTTCTTTTTCTCGGAAGAGAAGGTGTAGTACTGGTTGTCGACGGCGTCGGCCCAGAAAATGAAGTCGTAGGTCTTGCCCTTTATGAGATTCAGTTTGAGGGTGAAGTCGATGGTGGAGTTCGCGGCTGCCGGGCTTCCGGCCACGTCGCTGGCGAAGATGGCGCCCGCAGAGGCATCATTGGCGTCGTAGACGGCATAGTGGAGCTGTTTGAGAACAAGGCCCTGGCCATAGGCACGGCCGAATGCCGATGCCGGGAGCGCTACCTCGAAGGTAACCGAACCGTCGTCGCCGACGGCGGGCGCGGGAAGCTCCTCGTTGGAGCACGCCGCAAACACAAGCATGGCTGCTGCAACAGGTGCAAAGAGATGTTTTTTCATAGATAATAACCGGTTGATTTAGAAATTATGATTATTCCTATCGCAAATTTACAACATAAGTTTTCTCCAACGAAGCACTTACGCACATTTAACAAAACTTTAACATTCACCCCAGTCCAGAAGTACTTCTGGACTGGGGGGGGCATGAAATTCGGCCCATAACTCCCCCATATACAATGAACAAGCCCCGGCATCACTGTCGGGGCTGTCGGAATGGTATGATTCGCTGTCTTGATTATATGTTGCCTCGGTCCGACTCGCGGAAAAGGAAGTCGGTATACTGTACTCCCATGCCTGCTGTGACGCTCCATTTGCCCATGCGCCTAAAATACTCGGCGAAGGCATACACCTTGTCCTGGCGCTGGTGGAAGACGGTGCCGGCGAGGTTCTCGTACTGCGAGCGGTTGCGGTTGGCGGTATACGATGCCCCGGCGGTGAAGCGGGAGTTCTCCCAGTTCTTTATGTAGTCGGCCTCGACGGCATATGCCTGGTTGCGGTCGCGGATGGAGGTGTGGATGTCGGCGAGATATACGGCGGCCGCAGGCGGCTGAGGTGGGTTGGGGGTGATGGCATAGCCTATCCAGCGCCCCACGGTGCCGGCGGTGATGAACTCGTCGCCCCTCTCGAAATGCCGCAACACCCCTTCCCGCGTGCACAACTCACGCCAAATTACATCGCCGCAAACCGGCGCCCTTCAATCAGGCCTTTTAGGCAACTCCGAAGAGTGTGGAGCAAGAAAAAGCACCCGCCGGGGTGGCGGGTGCTTGTGGGATTGGGGGAAGGATTATTCTTCGGTGTTCTTCTCGGCGTAGTCTTTGAGAAGTTTCTCCTGAACGTCGGTGGGGACGAGTTCGTAGCTGGAGAAGCGCATCGAGAAGGAAGAGCGGCCGCCGGTGATGGAGCTCAGGGCGGTGCTGTAGCTCGACATCTCTTTGAGGGGCACGCGGGCCGAAATCTTTTCGAAGCCGTTCTCGCTGCTCATGCCCATGATTATGGCGCGTCGCCCCTGGAGGTCGCTCATTACGTCGCCCATCACGTCGGCAGGCACGAGGACCTCGACGTCGTAGACGGGCTCGAGGACCTTCGGATTGGCCTCGCGGAAGGCCTGGCTGAAAGCGTTGCGGCCGGCGAGGCGGAAGGAGATTTCGTTGGAGTCGACGGGATGCATCTTGCCGTCGTAGATGCACACGCGCACGTCGCGGGCGTAGGAGCCGGTGAGCGGGCCCTGCTCCATGCGGTCCATGAGGCCCTTGACGATGGCAGGGATGAAGCGTGCGTCGATGGCACCGCCCACGATGCAGTTGCACACCACGAGCTTGCCGCCCCATGCCAGGGGTATCTCCTGGGTGTCGCGGACGCTCATCTTGAACTCCTGGTTGCCGAAGCGGTAGGTATCGGGAGCGGGCATGCCCTCGGTGTAGGGCTCGACGATGAGGTGTACCTCGCCGAACTGACCGGCGCCGCCCGACTGCTTCTTGTGGCGGTAGTCGGCGCGTGCTGCGCGCGTTATGGTCTCGCGGTAGGGAATCTTGGGTTCTTCGAATATGATGGGCAGCTTGTCGTTGTTCTCAACGCGCCATTTGAGGGTGCGGAGGTGGAACTCGCCCTGACCCGATAGGATGGTCTGCTTGAGTTCTTTCGACTGCTCGACCTGCCATGTGGGGTCTTCCTCGTGCATACGGGTGAGGATTACAGAGAGCTTCTCGGCGTCGCTCTCGGTGACGGGACGGATGGCGCGCTGATATTTGGGCGCCGGGTAGCGGATGAAGTCGAAAGCAATCTCGCAACCCTTCTCGTCGAGGGTGTTGCCGGTGCGGACGTCTTTGAGCTTGACGGAAGCGCCTATATCGCCGGCATGAAGCTCGTCGACGGCCGTGCGGATCTGGCCGCACACACAGAAGAGCTGGGCGAAACGCTCCTTGCCGCCGCGGGTGATGTTCTCGAGGTCGGCGCCAGCCTTGAGCGTGCCGCTCATAACCTTGAAGTAGCTCACCTCGCCGATATGCGGCTCGACGGTGGTCTTGAACACAAATATGCTCAGGGGGCCGTCGCTGTCGGGCTTGATTTCCTCGCCGACGGTGTCGACGGGAGCGGGCATATCCTCAACGAAGGGCACCACGTTGCCGAGGAACTCCATCATGCGGCGCACGCCCATGTCCTTTTCGGCGCTGACGCAGAAGAGAGGATATATCGAGCGGTCGATGAGACCTTTGCGGATACCCATGCGGAGCTCGTCCTCGCTGAGGTGCTCTTCCTCGAAGAATTTTTCCATGAGGGTCTCGTCGTTTTCGGCAGCGGCTTCCACGAGGGCGCGGTGCATCTCCATGGCACGGTCGTGCTCCTCGGCGGGAATCTCCTCAATCACAGGCGTACCGCCGTCGGGACCCCACGAATATTTCTTCATCAGCAGCACGTCGATCATGGCGTTGAAGCCGGGACCACACTGCAAGGGATACTGCACGGGGATGACACGCGGGCCGAAGACCTCGCGCATCTGCTCGAGCACGTTCTCGTAGTCGGCTTTCTCGCCGTCGAGCTGGTTGAGGGCGAAGATTACGGGCTTGTTGAGGCCGCTGGCGGTGCGGAATATGTTCTGCGTGCCCACCTCGACGCCGTATTGGGCGTTGACCACAATCACGCCGGTATCGGTTACGTTGAGGGCGGTGATGGCGCTGCCTACGAAGTCGTCGGCGCCCGGGCAGTCGATCACGTTGAGCTTCTTGTCGAGGAACTCGGCATAGAAGACAGTGGAGAATACCGAGTATCCGTATTCTTTCTCGACAGGGAAGTAGTCGGATACGGTGTTTTTGGCCAGGACTGTGCCGCGACGTTTTATAACCCCACACTCGTAGAGCATTGCTTCTGCGAGCGTGGTTTTACCGGAGCCTTTGCTACCGAGCAAGGCTATGTTTTT
>CABRZA010000179.1 GCA_902475285.1 uncultured Porphyromonadaceae bacterium | reverse complement strand
TGTCCTTATAATCCCGCGTGCCGTAGCGTTAAACTTCTATGAGTTGCGCTCCCTCAGCGTGGAGATTAATATTGCAAAATTACCTATTTTTTTCGATTTGACAATCAGAAATGCTGAGAAACATAAATATTTAAGCCGGCGGCACGAAGAGGCATGCCGTCGGCTTTCGGATGGGTCGAGTGTGGGTTATGGCTCCACGTCTTCCTCCTCGGGAAGTTCGGCGAGGATGCTGTCGGCTGTGCGGTCGATTTTGCGGAGTAGCCACAGGGCGAACATCGTGGCGAATATCATAAGCACGGCGAGAAGAACTATCACGAACCATACCCATGCGTCGCCGCTCTTGATTGCCTCGACATAGTCGAAGGGTTTGAACCACTCCACGAAAGCCCATACCGTCCAAATCAGGCACAGCACAAGCCCTATCATCGTCTGAATGCGCCTCCGGCACTTCTGCCGGAGCAGTTTCTGCCGAAGTGCCAGCATGGGGAGCTCGTTGATGTCGCGGGGCGCGATGCGCACATTCTTGATATCGAAGACTATGTCGACTGCCGCCATTATCAGGAACACCCAGGCCACCCATGGCGTGGAGTGATAGAACGAGCAGTTGGCCAATATTATCAGCACCACAAAAGGCAGCGCTATAATCTCAGCCCACACTACACCGTTGGAAAACGAAGCTTTGTTCTTCATCACCTTCCGCAACAGCGCGCTGTTGGCAAGCTGCGCACGGTCGAGGCTCTCTTTCATCGCGGCGAGCTGTTGCCGCATTTCGGTAAGTTCGTCCATATCCTATTTAGTGTTAGCGTTATTTTTGAGTTTTTCCTTAATTCTCACCAGTCGTACCCCCACAGCCTTGGCCGACATGCCTACAATGGCACCTATCTCCTCGTAGGGTATATTTTCAAGCCACAGCAGCACAATGGCGCGGTCCATCACGTCGAGACTTCCTATGCGGTCGTGCAACTGGCGCGACTGGCGCCCGGCGTCGCTGTCGTCGGCGAATATTTCCGGCACGTCGTCGACGCTCGTCGTGCGCACCCGCTTCTTGCGCTTGGCCGAAATACACGTGTTGAGCGTCACGCGGTATATCCACGACCTCAGCGTGCTCTCGCCGCGAAAATGCGCGCTGCCGTGCCACAAATTGATGAGCGACTCCTGGAACAGGTCGTCGGCCTCCGCGCGGCTGTCGGCAAACATATAGCACACCGAGTAGATAGTGCTCTTGTTTTCTTTCACAAGCAATTCGAATGCTTGTTCGGGTCCGTTCATATTGGTAAGTTCTATTTTAATTATTAGACGCCGGCAACTCTCCGAAAACTACACGTTGGGGCGTAAAAAAAATCACATCGGTGCATTTGCTGTGTTCCGAGAAAATAAGTATCTGAAAGTTTGGCGTTTTCGTCCGAATACATTAAATTTGCATGCACGTTGACTATACTTTTGCACATTCCATAAACACTATTATAAGTCAAATTTCTATGAAAAAATTTTTACTCGCACTCGCGGCGACCACGATGATGGCCGGCAACGTCTTTGCGGAGGAAGCTACCTTCACCTGCAAGACCGACCTCGGCACAGCCACCGTAGCCGTCACCACATGGAGTCCAAGCGACGATTTCAAGTTTGAATTCTATGCAAATAAAGGCACAGCCCCGGCCTACAACAAAGCCGGCGACGTGCGCCTCTACGCAAAGAACACCGCAACTCTCACGGCAAACAACGGTATCACCGTGACCAAGGTGGTATTCAACATCTCCACTCAGGGCAAGAAACGCCTTGGTGAAGTGACAGCCGACCTCGGTGCCATCGCCGTTCAGGCCGCCGGCGACGCCACAGTTACCTGGACAGGCTCCGCATCAACCGTCGTCTTTACCGTAGACCCCAACGCCAAGAATGCTCTGTACGGCACCGATGGTGCAACAAAGGCCGCTCAGCTCGACTTCGATGCCGTGACAATCACCTACACCAAACCCGCCGGCGACAAGCTCAACGCCGACATGGCCTTCGCAGAAACGACAGTCACCGCCTCGCTCGGCGAAGACTTCACCGCTCCTGTCCTCACAAAGGCCACCGACGGTGCCGTCACCTACACCTCGTCGGTTGAGGCTGTCGCCACAGTCACCGCCGACGGCAGTGTAACACTCGTTGGTGCCGGCACCACAGTAATCAAAGCCTCCGCCGAAGCCACCGACAAATACAACGCCGGCTCGGCCGAATACACCCTCGTCGTTATCGATCCGACGGTGATTTACAGCAACTCGTGCATGAGCGCCGACTGTGGCTTTACGGCTTCGACAGCCGAAGGCTCCGTCAACCCCTGGCAGATCGACTCCCGCTACGGCCTTAAAGCCACCGGCTACGTCAGCGGCACCAACAACGCACGCGACGGCATCATGGCTTCGCCCGTACTCGACCTCGAAGGCCGCAAAAACATTACCCTCGACTTCGAAGGCGCCGTCAACCAGTTCAAAAAGGACAACGCCCTGCTCGCCGGCGACGCCATGGCCGAAATCCTCGACTACATTTCCGTAGTGATTGCCGAAGTCACATCCGACGAAATGCCCACCGAATGGACCAAAGTTGGCGAAGTAACACTTCCCGCAAGCCAGAGCTGGAACTTCTATGCTCAGAATCCCGCCATCGACCTCAGCGCCTACGCAGGCAAGAAAGTACGCGTAGGCTTCCGCTACATCTCCACCGAAGAATGTGCCGGTACTTGGGAAGTGAAGAACGTCGTCGTAAAGGGTGAGAAAGACCAAAGTTCCGCCAAGCTTGACGCCGACCTCGCCTTCGCAACCGACAATGCCACGGCCAACCTCGGCGAAGAATTCGTCGCACCGGCTCTCACTAAGTCGACCGACGCTCCCATCGTCTACACTTCTTCCGACCAAAACGTCGCCACTGTCGACGAAAACGGTACCGTTACACTCGTTGCCCCCGGCACAACCACAATTACAGCTACCGCCGAAGCCAACGACAAATACTACGGCGGCTCTGCACACTATACCCTCACCGTAGTCGATCCCACCGCAATTTACAGCAATGCCTGCATGAGCGCCGAGTGTGGCTTCACCGCCTGGACTGCCGACGGCTCCGCCAATCCCTGGCAGATCGACTCCCGCTACGGACTCAAAGCCACCGGCTACGTCAGCGGCACCAACAACGCACGCGACGGCATCATGGCTTCGCCCGTACTCGACCTCGAAGGCCGCAAAAACATTACCCTCGACTTCGAAAGTGCCGTCAACCAGTTCAAGAAAAACGGTGTCCTCCTCACAGGCGATGCCATGGTCGAAATCCTCGACTATATCTCCGTAGTAGTTGCCGAAGTCACCTCCGACGAAATGCCCACCGATTGGACCAAGGTCGGCGAAGTAACTCTCCCCGCAAGCCAGAGCTGGACATTCTACGCCCAGGCTCCAGCCATCGACCTCAGCGCCTATGCAGGCAAGAAAGTACGCGTAGGCTTCCGCTACGTATCCACCGAAGAGTGCGCCGGCACATGGGAAGTGAAGAACGTCGTTGTCAAAGGCCAGAAAAACGACACTGCAGTTGCCGACATCGAAGCCGACAACACCGAAGCTCCTGCCGTTTACTACAACATGCAGGGCGTACGCATAGACAATCCCTCCGCAGGCCTCTACATCGTAGTCCGCGGCAACAAAGTAACCAAACAGTATATCCGCTAATCAATCCCATCCTCTCCGCAAAGCCCGGCCCGACAGCCGGGCTTTTTTCATAATATAAAGGTCCGTATCCAGCCGAGCCATTATGGCGGTAT
>CABRZA010000178.1 GCA_902475285.1 uncultured Porphyromonadaceae bacterium | reverse complement strand
TGAAGGCGTGGACAAGGACATCGTTGGCGATGTTCCAAAGGAATGAGAACAGTTTATTGTATTGAGCCTGATTCATCGCGTGCTTGTTGTAAGACCATGTTAGATCGATATTCAATAGTATTGTTTGCCGACATGAGATACATCTTTGATGTTATTTGCAAAGATATGAATTAATTTCGACAGTTTGCAATTATTTGCCTGAGATTTATCAACAAATTGAGGGCGGAAATGAAGCACCGCCGGAGGGCGCGGGGCCTTCCGGCGGTGGGTGGGGGAGGGGGCTGCCCGGGGCCGGGCTCAGCTGTTTTTCTGCACTTTTTCCCAGGTGTCTTTGAGGGCGATGGTGCGGTTGAACACGGGGTGCTCAGCGGTGGAGTCGTAGTCGGGGGTGAAGTAGCCCAGGCGCTGGAACTGGAACTTGGTGCCGGGCTGTGCGTTGGCGATGGCGAAGGGCTCGACTTTGGCGTGCTCGACTACGCGGAGCGAGTCGGGGTTGAGCATCTCGCGGAAGTCGCGTTCGGTTTCGGCGGCGGGGTTCTCGACGTCGAAGAGGCGGTCGTAGAGGCGCACTTCGGCGTCGACGGCGTGCTGGGCCGACACCCAGTGGAGGGTGCCCTTGACCTTGCGTGCTGCGCCGGGCAGACCGCTGCGGGTGTCGGGGTCGTAGGTGCAGCGGAGCTCGGTGATGTTGCCGTCGGCGTCTTTCACAACTTCTTCGCACTTGATGATGTAGGCGCCTTTGAGGCGCACTTCGGCACCGGGTGCGAGGCGGAAGAATTTCTTTGGGGGATTCTCCATGAAGTCGTCGCGCTCGATGTAGATTTCGCGCGAGAAGAGCATTTCGTGCACGCCGCTTTCGGGGTCTTCAGGGTTGTTCTCCATCGTCACCGTCTCTACCTGGCCTTCGGGATAGTTGGTGAGTACGAGCTTCACGGGGTTGAGGACGGCCATTACGCGGGTGGCGATGCGGTTGAGGTCGTCGCGCACGGCGTGTTCGAGGAGGCTTACGCTGTTGAGGGCCTCGTAGCGGGTGTAGCCGATGGTGTCGATGAAGTTGCGGATGGATGCGGGGGTATAGCCGCGGCGGCGCATGCCGGATATGGTGGGCATACGGGGGTCGTCCCAACCTGCCACGAGTCCTTCCTTGACGAGCTGGAGGAGCTTGCGCTTGCTCATCACGGTGTAGGTGAGGTTGAGGCGGTTGAACTCAATCTGGCGGGGGCGGTAGTCGGGGCCGGCGAGCTCGTCGACGAAGTAGTCGTAGAGCGGGCGGTGAGGCACGAACTCGAGTGTGCAGATGGAGTGGGTCACGCCCTCGAAGTAGTCGCTCTGGCCGTGGGCGAAGTCGTACATGGGGTATACCTTCCACGTAGTGCCGGTGCGGTGGTGGGGCGTCTTGATGATGCGGTACATTATGGGGTCGCGGAAGTGCATGTTGGGCGACGCCATGTCGATTTTTGCGCGGAGCACGCGCGAACCTTCGTCGAACTCGCCGGCGTTCATCCGCATGAAGAGGTCGAGGTTTTCCTCGGGCGTGCGGTTGCGGAAGGGGCTCTCGGTGCCGGGCTGTGTGGGCGTGCCTTTCTGCTCGGCTATCTGTTCGCTTGTCTGGTCGTCGACGTAGGCCTTTCCTTCTTTAATAAGGCGTACGGCCAGGTCGAATAGCTTGGGGAAGTAGTCGGATGCGTAGTATTCGCGGTCGCCCCAGTCGAAGCCGAGCCAGTGGATGTCTTCGCGGATTGAGTCGACATACTCTACGTCTTCTTTCACGGGGTTGGTGTCGTCGAAACGGAGGTTGCATGTACCGCCGAATTTTTCGGCGACGCCGAAGTCCATGCATATGGCCTTGGCGTGGCCGATGTGGAGGTATCCGTTGGGCTCGGGCGGAAAACGCGTGCTGAGGCGTGAGCCGTTTTTGCCGGCCCGGAGGTCGTTGTACACTTCTTCTTCCACAAAATTGAGGCCTTGCGGCTGCTCGTTGTCGAGGTTTGCGGTAGGTTCGCTCATTATATGATAGTTAGTTTTGTATTGTTATCGGTTTAGGTCGTCGGCGTCGAGGCGCTTGCGGTAGAACACGAAATCGCGTCCGAGATATTTCTCGCGAACCACCGGATTTTCTGCAAGTTCTTCGGAGGTACCTTGGAAGAGTATGCGCCCCTCGAAGAGAAGATAGGCGCGGTCGGTGATGCGGAGCGTCTCCTGGGCGTTGTGGTCGGTGATGAGGATGCCTATGTTCTTGTCTTTTAGTTTGTAGACTATCGATTGGATATCCTCGACCGCAATGGGGTCGACGCCGGCAAAAGGCTCGTCGAGCATTATGAACCGAGGATTTATTGCCAGGCAGCGGGCGATTTCGGTGCGACGGCGCTCGCCGCCGGATAGCTGGTCGCCGAGGTTCTTGCGCACTTTTTGCAGGCGGAATTCACTCAGCAGGCTTTCGAGCTTGTCGCGCTGCTCCTCGGGTGTCATCGAGGTCATCTGAAGTACGGCACGAATATTGTCTTCCACGCTTAGCTTGCGGAAAACCGAGGCCTCCTGGGCAAGATACCCGATGCCGTTCTGAGCCCGTTTGTACACCGGGAAGCCAGTGATGTTGAGGTCGTTGAGGAATATTTGACCCTCGTTGGGCTCGATAAGACCGACGGTCATGTAGAACGTCGTGGTCTTGCCGGCGCCGTTGGGCCCGAGGAGTCCTACAATCTCGCCCTGGGTCACGTCGATCGAAACGTGGTTAACCACCGTGCGCTTGCCGTATTTCTTCACCAGGTTGTCGGTGCGGAGCACCATGGGCGCACCGGCCGGGGTATCGCTCGCGGTCACCTCGGCCTCGGGGCCTTCGGCGTTCTCAATGTCGATGCGCACTTCGGCCTCGGCCTCCGGGCGTGCGTTGAGCCTCTCGAAGGGGTCGGGGACTTCTTCGGTGCGGTTTTCGTTTGTGCGTCGTTGCCACGAAAGGGCCATAGGCTCAGAGTTTTGGGGTGATGCCGCGTATGCCGTCGCCTCGGTGCAGGCGGCTCTCGATGTAGTCGGTGAGGAGGTTGATGGCCACGGTGTTGCTGCCGCCCTGCGGCACTATGAGGTCGGCGTAGCGCTTCGACGGCTCGATGTACTGGCAATGCATGGGTTTGAGCACGTCCTGATAGCGGTTGATTACAATCTCGGGTGTGCGGCCGCGCTCTATGCAGTCGCGGGCGATTACGCGGATGAGGCGGTCGTCGGGGTCGGCGTCGACAAACACCTTTATGTCGAGCATGTTGCGTATGGTGGGGTCGGTGAGCACGAGGATGCCTTCCACAATCACCACGTCGGACGGCGTGACCGTTACGGTCTCGGCCTGACGCGTGCAGGTGAGGTAGGAGTAGGTGGGCATCTCGATGGTCTTGCCTTCTTTCAGCTGGCGGAGATGATCGACGAGCAGCGACCACTCGATGGCATTGGGTTCGTCGAAGTTGATTTTCGAGCGCTCTTCCGGCGGAATATGGCTTGAATCCTTATAGTAGGAGTCCTGAGGCATCACGGCAACTTCTCCAGGGGGGAGACTGTTGATGATTTTGTTTACCACTGTTGTTTTTCCTGAGCCGGTGCCTCCGGCAATGCCTATGATGAGCATAAACTATGAGCTTGAGGTTTCTGAAATATCGCGCCGCGACAAGCACAGCTTTCAAAGGCACGAAATTACAAAAAAAATCTTTTTTGTGCAATAAAAATTGTGCGCCCAGCCTCTTTTGTCGATCCAACTATTTGCAAAACAGAAATTTGGCAAGCCTAACAAAATAGGGCGG
>CABRZA010000177.1 GCA_902475285.1 uncultured Porphyromonadaceae bacterium | reverse complement strand
TTGCGTTTAAGACCTCCCTGATGTGTACGGTTTTTACCGTTTACTACTGCGGGTTCATCATTATAGAGATTGACAGGAAGCTCGAGCTCGGTGATTTGCGAGCAACCGATAAGGGCGCTGGCACCTATTCGACGGACAGAAACCGGGAACTTGAGATCTTTAAGCTTGATATTGGCAGTGGAAGAATTTTTAGCTTCACAGAACGCCTCAGCCGGGAATTCGTCGGCAGGGTATCCCGTAGGATTCGAGCGGTCGGCAACGATTGTTGCGCCGGAGAGGTCGAGCGACACCACGGTGCTCCAGGCCTTGTTATCCCTGAAGAGACCGAAGTCGGTGTAGTCGATACTGCCGGTAACCACTACCTTGGGTCGCAGCGCGTCGAGGCGCTCGGCCTGAAGTGCTTTGTTGTTGTCGTCCCAGAGGTGCTCGCCGGGCTTAAGGTCGAACACGGCGGCCTCCATCTCGTCGGGCGCGAGTACGCGGACGTCGAAATTGATGTCCTCCTTGGCAATGAACGAGTATGTGACCGACTTAGCCTCCTTGGCATAGGGCATGCCGTTGACAAGCATTGTGATTACGTGGGTGGCATTCTTGGGGACGATCTTAAATGTGAGGTCGCGGCCTCGCACGGCGCTTGCAACTACACCCGAGAGGTTGGCCTTAGCCTCGATGCCTTCGGGGAAGGTGAAGTTGTAGACCGGGGTGGCGTTGTTGAGGGCGGGTATCGCGGCCACAACATTGTCGTTGGCACCCTCGACGAGCTTCCAAGTCTTCTTGTCGATTGATGTAACCAGGCGAATGAGGTTGCCTTCGCGCACGGTGGCGTCTTTCACGCAGCAGTTGATGTTCATCTTGAAGCCTGTGCCCGGCTCAGCCGACCAGTTGCTTATGGGTGAGATGAACTCCTTGATGCGACCGTCGGCAGTGGTGAGCACAGCGGCCCAAAATGCCTTGGAAGGAGCGTCGAAGGCGTTTGCGCGGATGGAGAAGGTTACGCCGGGCACTACGTTGACCATATCGGTGAAGAGGCCCACGCTGCCGGTGGCGTCGGTGAGCACCCAGGGCGATGCCAGAGGACTTACGGCAGCGGGCTCGACGAGGTCGAAGTGGATTATGGTGCCTCGGGTTACGGTAATGGAGTATTTGCCTTCGGCATCGGGTTTGAGGAGTGTGGCGTTGGCGTAGACGTCCATGCGGTTGTCGTCGTCGGCAATATGCTCGGCACGGAATACAATCTTGGTTCCGGGGACATAACGGCCGGCAGGGGTTTCGCAGGTATACTTCACGTCGGGGTCTTCCATCACGGCGAAAGCGTAATCGGTGTCGGTGGGGAATTCCTGTTTGTCATTCCAGGGGCAGGTGAATTTTACCTTGCTGTCGATCTCGGGCTGATTCCAGTACTGATTGCTCTTATAGGCACCTTCAGCGCCCATGTTGACGCAGTGTACCGTGCGGTCGGCGGGCGTGCCGCGGAACACACACCAGTTGACGAAGGCCGGGGTGGGGTTGCGCACCCACACGTCGCGGAGATATGAGGCGCCGTTGAAGACGTTGTACTCGTAGGTGGAGACTGCGGCGGGAATGACAATGCTTGTGATGCCGCAGGAGCGGAAGCAGCCGTTGTTGAGACGGTTTACGCTTGCGGGGAGTATGACCTCCTTGAGGCTCCATAGGTTGCGGAATGCCTCTCGGGGCACGGCGTTGGCCTGGTTTGTGCCGTTGGCGGCGATGGTGACGCCGGAGAGGTCGAGGCGCGTGAGCTTCATGCTGCTCTTCATGAAGGCGAAGTCGCGTGCGTCGATGGTGCCGAAGAGGGTGAGGTCCTTGACGGTACCGGCGTCGGCACCGGTGATTATGGTTTCGAGCGTACCGGGAGTGCCTACCCACACGCTGCGCTTCTCCTTGACTTCCGAAGCGGGCTGCACATACACGGCGATGTTCTGGTCTTCGAGTACGTTGGCTATGGTGTAGGTGTAGTTGTTGCCTGCGGAGATAAGATAGCCGTTGGACTTCACCGTAACCACGTCGGTTTCGGGCGATGAAGGCACGACGCGGAATGTGTAGTTCCAGCCCTTTATCACGCGGTTCTCGCCGGTGAAGGCGGCCCCGGCAAGCGAGCCGGGAGTATTGACGGCGAAATACTGCGGAGCGGCGCCCTTGGCGGGAATTTCGTTGACGGTGACGAGCTCACCGGCCATGGGAAGCCATGTGGTGCCGTCGTCGGCGCTGGTGGCCATGCGTATCATGTCACCGTCGGCCACTGCAACGCCTGCGGGAAGGCTGCACGAGTAGGCCACGGTTGCGGCGGGATAGATGGTCATGCCGTTGAGGGTCATTCCGTCGACTTTGCTCAGGGTGCACTTGAAGGCGCCGGCGGCATCGAAGAGTGCCACGGCGAACTTGCCCGAGAAACGGTCGTAGCTGAGGTTCTTGATATTGCCCACGCGCACCACGAAGCTCTTGCCGGCCTCGAGGTCGCCTTCAAGGTCGGAGCTCATGCCGGGCTGGCGGCCGTCGGCGGTGATGTGGAGGGGCGACCATGCGCTGTTGCTGCCGTTGCCGGGCTTTATGTTGTAGATTATGGTTGTGAGGTTGTTGAAGCTGTGCGACTGGCTGACGGTGGGATTGAGCGCCGTGCTGGCATACCAGCCGCCGTTGTTGTTGCCGTCGGCACCGCCCCAGCCCCAGTTGACGTGTATCATGCCCGTGAGGGGATCGTAGCCGTCGACCACGAAAGCATGGCCGGCGGTGACGTCCTGGCCGCAGTAGAGCACGGGGCGGGAGGCGCGGATTTCGTTCTCTACCAGGCGGTCGAACTCGGCCTGGGTGGCCGTCTCGGAGCGTTTCTTGTAGGACACGCCCGGGTCGTAGCCGAAATAGTTTATCAGTGCCGCCGGCACCTTCACCTCGTAGGCGCTCGAACCCGAGTAGCCGAACTGTGTGCCGATACTTGCGGCGGTATGGTAGATGAGTGTCGACACGGCCTCGGCTTCGGCTTCGGTATAGCCCGAGCGGTAGGCGTCCATTCGCATGTTGTCCCAGTCGTAGGCCACGTCGAAGTTCACGCCGTTGTAGCTGCCGGTGCCTCTTTCGGGGAAGGCATGGTATTTCATTATCATCGCCATGGCGGTGCCCACGCAGCCGGTGAGTGCGTTGCCGGGTATGTGGCGGTTGAAGGGCGCTTCCTGGCGCCACTCGGGGGTGCTGAGGAGTATGCGTTCGTTGCTGGCTGCGGCACGGCGCACCTGACGGCGACGCTCGTCGAGCGACGCGGGGCGCTGGAGGCCGGGGGCTGCCTTTATCTCGCGTTCGAGGCCCGAGAGCATCCACTTCATGGCCGGAGGCACCGACGCGGGGTTGTAGCGGCCCTCGGCCGAGTAGCCGAGCACGGGCGTGGTGCAGTCGTCGGCGGAGACTATGATATAGCCATGGCCGTCGCGGGAGTTGAAAACATAATAGTACGGGCGCGATGCCGTGCCGCCGGTGAAGGCGAGCTCAAGGGCATCTGCCGAAGCCAATCTATCCTGACTGCTTGCATTAAAGAACTCTGCAGCCAACTGCTTGGCGCTGTCGACCGACACCACCTCGGCATTGGCAACCGTAGCCGCACATGCCAGCAGGGGGAAAATTAGCTTTTTGGAGTAATGTGCCAACATAACTTTTTGGTTAATTTTCTCTGTTGATTTGCTTGAGATAATGAATGCGATTAAAATACGAGAATGTATTTCAGTCGCCCGTCAACATCATATAGTATTGTAATTTAAGTTGTTACCTATTTTAGAAGCCTTTTTTGCGGCTGCAAAGTTAAGCAATTATTCTTGAATCAAAAAATACGTTTGCATTTTTTATTCG
>CABRZA010000176.1 GCA_902475285.1 uncultured Porphyromonadaceae bacterium | reverse complement strand
CTCCATCGTCGGGAAAAAATCAGGCAAAAATAGCAAAAAACACCCATATAGCCAACGCTAAGGACGAATTTTGATGTATTTGTCGTAACTTTGCGGCGAAAATTTCGAATGATATGAATGCATGGATTACGGTGGCACTCCTTGTGGTGTCGAACATATTTATGACCTTCGCTTGGTACGGACATCTTAAATTGCAGCAGATGAAGGTATTCACCTCCGATACGCCGCTCTACGTGGTTATACTCGTGTCGTGGGGGATCGCCCTGTTGGAATACACATGCCAGGTGCCGGCCAACCGCATAGGTTATGCCGGCAACGGCGGTTCGTTTTCGCTCATGCAGCTCAAAGTAATCCAGGAGGCCATCACACTGGTGGTGTTCACCGTATTTACGGTGGTATTCTTTCGCGGCGAGTCGCTGCAATGGAATCATTTCGCCGCCTTTGTCTGCCTTATTCTGGCAGTCTACTTCGTGTTCATGAAGTAGGGATGCCGGCTCAGTTGGCGGTCACATTGCGCGGAAAGAGTGTCCACGAGCGGTAGGCCGCCCCGAGGGCGCGCACGTTGCGATGCCAATAGCTGTCGCCCGCGCCGCGCAGCATGTCCGACGGATGGAGCGGCTGAATGCCCAATGCCCATGTGTCCTGGCCGAGCTCGCGGTCGAGCTGGCCCTCGCACCATGTGCTGTAACCCACGAAGAAGCGCACTGCACCCTCGGCGGGATACCCTTGGTTGATGTAGCCTATTATCGAATCGAAGTCGCCGCCGACATAGAGTCCCGGGGCATAACGCCGGGCGCGCGGCACGATGTCGGGCCCGAGTGTGTGGATGAAGTAAAGCCTGTCCTGTCCCAGAGGGCCGCCGCAGAACACCGGAATGTCTTCCTGAGCCTCGACGCCGTCGAGAAGTTCGCCCAGCAGATATTCGGTGCGGTTGTTCATCACCACGCCCGTGGCGCCCTCGGTGCTCACATAGTCGATGATCGACACCACGGCGTGATTGAAACAGCATTCTTTCACAAAAGGTTCGGCCACGAGGATGCCCCCGGCCACCGGACTCCCGGCGCGCCGCCTTACTCTGAAAAGGTCGGAAGTGATGTCTTTCATAATGTCGATGGTTAAAACGTTGACAAATGAGCTTGTAGGTATATGATTCTAACGCGCGGGACGCGACCTTGGTTCGTTTCTTGATGGTTCGTTTCTTGATGTAGTAAAATCGACATTGAAATTGGTGTTTTTGTCTTTTGCCATTTGCAAGGTCGGCACGAAAACGCTATCTTTGTGCTGCGAAGCGGCCGAGGCGGCATGTCGCCGCCGGTTGGGACCGCACCGCGATTCTTTTTACTATGATAACCGCACTGAATCAAATCGTGGAGGAGGCACGGCGTCGCGGACGCCGCCGTCTGGCAGTGGCCTACGGCAACGACGAGCACACCCTCGCCGCAGTGGTGCAGGCGTGGCGCGAAGGCCTCGCAGCTCCCACTGTCTTCGGCGACAAGTCTTTGATTATCGACATCCTCCGAAGCATGGACGTAAACCCCGAAGAGTTCACCCTCATCGATTGCAAAAGCGACACCGACTGCGTGCGCCTGGCCGTCGACATGGTGGCGCGGGGCGACGCCGACATCCTCATGAAAGGTCTTGTGTCGACCGACAAGTATATGCGCGGCATCCTCAACAAGGATGCAGGGCTCTTCCCGCCGAAAGGCACACTCAGCCATGTGTCGGTGGTAGAGATTCCGGGGCGCGACCGCTTGCTCTGCATTGCCGACGTGGCTGTGATACCCCTTCCCGACTTCAAGCAAAAAATCACCATCATAGGCTATCTCGCCGCCACGGCGCGCTCACTGGGTGTCGAAACTCCGAAGGTAGCCTGCATAGCGCCCTCCGAGCAACTCCTGCCGTCGGTGCCTTCGTCGACCGAAGGTGCCATAATTGCAAAGATGGCCGACCGCGGCCAGCTCGGCGACGTCGTGGTCGACGGTCCTCTGTCGCTCGACGTGGCCCTCTATCCCGAGGTGGCCGAGGAAAAGAACGTCAAGGGCTCGCGCGTGGCCGGCAAGGCCGACTGCCTCCTCTTCCCCAATATCGAGTCGGGCAACGTATTCTTCAAGTCGGCCACTCACATGGGCAATGCCGAGGTGGCGGCAATCGTCGTGGGAACTAAGGTGCCATGTGTGCTCACCTCGCGCGGCGACACACCTCAGACCAAGCTCTACTCCATAGCCCTGGCCTGTCTCCAAATCAAGGGTTGACCTCACCCCCTCTCCATTCATCTCCTGCAAGGCCGCTGCGGCCTTGCATAAACCGTCACAATCCATGCCGTTTAAAATTCTTGCCATAAATCCCGGGTCGACCTCGACAAAAATCGCGGTCTTCACCGACGACCGTCCCGACTACACATTCTCCATCGACCATACTCCCGACGAACTGGCGCGATTCCAGCAGGTGGCCGATCAGTTCGACTGGCGCAAGGACCTCATAGAGGCCGCCCTCGCCGAGCGTGGCGTCGACGTGCGCTCCTTCGACGCCGTGATAGGCCGCGGAGGCATCGTAGGGCCCATCGAGAGCGGTGTATATGAAGTTAACGAAGACCTCGTATACGACCTCATGCACGCCCGCATGCAGCACGCCTCCAACCTCGGCGGCCTCATCGCTGGCGACATCGCCCGCGAAATAGGAGTGAAGGCCTATATCGCCGACCCTGTCGTGGTCGACGAGATGATGCCCTATGCCCGCATAAGCGGGCTGCCCGAACTGCCGAGAGAGTCGGTGTTCCACGCGCTCAACCAAAAGGCCGTGGCCCGTCTCTTTGCCAAGGAGAACAACCGCCGCTACGAGGAGCTCAATCTCATAGTGTGCCACATGGGCGGCGGCATAACCGTGAGCGCGCACCGCCGCGGCCGCGTAATCGACACCACCAACGCCCTCGACGGCTGCGGGCCTTTCTCGCCCGAGCGCTCGGGTTCGCTCCCGCCCGGCCCGCTGATTCACCTCTGCTTTTCAGGAAAGTATACCGAGGATGAACTCATACGCAAGGTACACGGTGCCGGCGGTCTCGTGGCGCATTTGGGCACCACGTCGGTACCCGAGGTGCTCGACCGCATCCAGGCCCACGACCTACACTCAATGCTCGTGCTCCGAGCCATGTGCTATACCATATCGAAAGAAATCGGTGCCATGGCCATCGCGCTCAAAGGCGACGTCGATGCCATACTCCTCACAGGCGGCATAGCACACTCCAAGCGTGTCACCGACTTCATCGCCGACCATGTCGATTTCATCGCGCCCATCTATGTATATCCGGGCGAGAACGAGCTGCGTGCCCTGGCCGAGAACGCTCTTGCCGTCCTTCGCGGCGAGCGTCAGGCCCGCGTCTATGAGAGTACCGTGAGCGAGAATCCGGCCGAAATCAACGACCGTGAGCGTCCTTCCAAGCTGCGCGACTGGCTCCTTGCCGCCATCACGCCTCAGGCAAAGGCCGTTACCGGCACGGCCATCCGCCATTACTTCCGCAACTGGCGCAATAAAAGCCGCCGCTGATGCCAGGATAACTCAATTGGCTGTAAGCACACAAAAACGCTCCCTGCCTCGGCCGGGAGCGTTTTTGTGTGTGCGTGGCGCTGAATCAGCGCTTGGAGTCGACATCCGGGGCGATGAGCTTGTAGCCCTTGCCGTGGATGTTGATGATTTCGATAGAGGGATCGTCTTTGAGGTGTTTGCGCAGCTTGGTGATGTATACGTCCATCGAACGTGCGTTGAAGTAGTTGTCGTCGATCCAGATGGTTTTCAGGGCGTAGTTGCGCTCGAGAATCTCGTTCACATGTGCGCACAGCAGGCTCAGAAGCTCCGATTCCTTGGTGGTGAGCTTG
>CABRZA010000175.1 GCA_902475285.1 uncultured Porphyromonadaceae bacterium | reverse complement strand
ACTTCATGCCGACCTACGACCACGGCTTCCACATCGCCCGGCACTGCGGCCTGACCGTCTATATCCCTCAATCCCCCTTCCCGGCCCTCAACGCCGCCTACACCGAAACCGCCTGGTACCGCGCCACACACAATAGATGATTGGATTTGCAAAAAACAAGCTCGAAGAGGCGGTGTCATGAATACGATACCGCCTCTTCGAGGCTTTTTGTAGCACCGGTGCGATTGGGTGTCAGGGCAGGCGGTTGTATTCGGCGTCGGTGACTGGTTCGAGCCATTCGGTGGAAGCGGCTTCGCCGGGGACGGAGAATGCAAGGTGTGCAAACCAGCTGTCGGTGGCGGCGCCGTGCCAGTGCTTCACGTTGGCCGGAATGTGGATTACGGTTCCGGGGAGAATCTCCTGCGCAGGTTTGCCCTCTTCCTGATACCAGCCACGGCCGGCGACGCCCACAAGCATCTGTCCGCCGCCGGCGGTAGCGCGGTGGATGTGCCAGTTGTTGCGGCAGCGCGGCTCAAAGGTCACGTTGGCGAAGGGTATCTGCGAGTCGCTCACGGGCGCGAGGTAGCTGTTGCCGGTGAAGTACTTGGCGTAGGCTGTGTTGGGTTCGCCGATGGGGAATATCATCTCCTGCTGGAAGCGGTCCTTGTCGGTGAGCGGCTCGGCGTCGTGGGCCCATACGTCCTTGGCCATACGGAATGCGGCCCATGCCTTGGGCCAGCCGGCGTAGAAGGCAATGTGCGTTATGGCCTCGGCAATCTCGGTGCGTGTTATGCCGTTGTTTTTTGCGTTCTGCAAATGGTGGATCAGCGATGTGTCGGTTATGCCCTGGCTTATGAGGGCGGTAACGGTGATGAGCGAGCGGTCGCGCAGCGACAGGAGGTCGTTGCGGCTCCATACTTCGCCGAAGAGAATATCGTCGTTGAGGTGGGCGAATTCCGGCGCGAATTCGCCGAGGGCATCTCGGCCGGCGGTCTGTACTACTTGTGTCTGTGCCATAGTGCTGAGGGAAAGTGCGAGGAATACAAGCAGGAATGAAAATTTTCTCATAGCTTGCTGTTGCCGTTGAAGTTAGCGGTAATGAATGGTTATGTGTTTCATCGACGCAAAGATACACAATCGGCCGAGTACGGGCAATACCATAATTACAGCAAAAGCAACCAATTTTTCATTTGTCGCACACCAGAAGGAGGCGTTCGTTGCCCGAGGTTATGCCGTAGATGCGCACTGTCGAGCCTTCCTTCACACCCAGGCGCGCACGCAGAGCCTCGGCGCTCATGCCGAAATTGCGTACCGCCACCTCGGCCGCCGGCCATCGGTTTTTGAGCCGCTTTATTACCTTCGAAGCGTAGGGGAGGGCCTCGAGCACCTTGTAGCGGCGCCCCGGGAAGGCATCGACGGCTTCTGCCGAATGGAAGAGCCGGGTGTTGGGGTGGAAGATGCTCAGGCCGTAGCGCGCCGCGAGCACGCGGAAGGCTCCTGTCTTCATCAGCGCCGGGGAAGGCTCGTAGACGAACTCGCCGGGCAGCACCGCGGTGTCGACGGAGGGGAGGGGAGCGGCGGCCTCCTCTTCGCGTGTGAAGGCGAAGGTGTCGCGCGTGCCGTCGGTGTGGAGCGATACGGCCTCGATGAGTGTCGGGGCGGCGGCGTCGGCACCGAAGCGGACAGTCACCACCAACTCCTTGCACTCGGCCGGCGTGCCCAGGGCCGTGATGCGGCACGGCTTCGGGTTGAGATGCTCGATGGTATGGGCGACGTCGAGCATGGGCGATGCCTTTATTATAAGTTGCCTGGCTATGCTCGCGATGTCGGGCATCATGGCCGTGACGTCGGGCGTGCAGTCGGCGAGGGCATACACGCGGTCGCCCGTGGCCGAACGTCGCGCCGGGTCGATGAAAATCGTTCCGAAACGTCTCCCTTCGGTCTTGACACGTGCGATGAAGTCGGCGCAGTCGCCTTCAACAATTTCTACGTTTTCCAAGCCAAGCCCACGTGCGTTGAAGTGCAGGGCGTCGGCGCGTGCACGGTCGAGCTCCACGGCCGCAACAGTCGCAGCGCGCCGTGCTATATGGAAGGCGTCGATGCCGAGGCCCGCGGTAAGGTCGGCGACAGCCTCACCCTCGTCGACTAAATCGGCATGGTAGGCGGCCAGAAGGTCGGAACTAGCCTGCTCGCCAGCGAGGACCGACGGGAAGTAGAAGTCGGGAAATGCCTCGAGCGTGGCCGCCAGTTTCGCCGCGAACTTCCGGCGGCATTCTATCTGCACTATGGCGGCTGCACAGTCGATGCCGTCGCTTCGGCGGTCGTGGTATTTGAGGCGGAGAGCCGAGGGGTCGTCGGCGGCATGGTCGCGCACCCATTCAAAAAATTGTTCTGTCATGTCGATAAAACAAAGAGAGTGGGCATTTGGTGCGCACTCTCTTTGTAGAAGCTGTTGGGTCAATTCTTATTTGTTGCCTTCAATGGCAGCAACGCCGGGAAGCACCTTGCCCTCGATGGCTTCGAGGAGGGCGCCGCCGCCGGTCGATACGTAGCTAACTTCGTCGGCGAGGCCGAATTTGTTGACGCAAGCCACCGAGTCGCCGCCGCCTACGAGCGAAAAGGCGCCGTCCTTGGTAGCTTCAACAACGGCATCGGCGATGGCACGGCTGCCGGCGGTGAAGTTGTCGAATTCGAACACACCAGCGGGGCCGTTCCAGAGGATGGTCTTGGAACCGCGGATGGCGTCGGCGAAGAGCTTACGGGTTTCGGGACCTGCGTCGAGGCCTTCCCAGCCTTCGGGGATGTCCATTACGGAGCATACCTGGGTGTGGGCGTCGTTGCTGAAAGCGTCGCCTGCCACGCAGTCGGTGCCGAGCACGAGGTTCACGCCTTTCTCCTTGGCCTTTGCCATGATGTCGAGGGCGAGCTGGAGCTTGTCTTCCTCGCAGATGGAGTTGCCTACATGGCCGCCCATTGCGCGGGCGAAGGTGTAGGTCATGCCGCCGCAGAGGATGAGGTTGTCGACCTTGTCCATGAGGTTCTCGATGATACCGATTTTGGTGGATACCTTCGAGCCGCCCATGATGGCGGTGAACGGACGGCGGATGTCGCGGAGGATGTTGTCGACGGCGCGTACTTCCTTCTCCATGAGGTAGCCGAGCATCTTGTGGTCGGTGTCGAAGTAGTCGGCGATGACGGCGGTGGAGGCATGGCGGCGGTGAGCGGTGCCGAAGGCGTCGTTGACATATACGTCGGCGTAGCTTGCCAGAGTCTTGGCGAAGTTCTTCTGACGTTCTTTCATTTCCTTCTTGGCGGCGTCGTAGGCGGGGTCTTCCTTGTCGATGCCCACGGGCTTGCCTTCCTCTTCGGGATAGAAGCGGAGGTTCTCGAGCAGGAGGGCCTGACCGGGCTTGAGTGCGGCTGCCATGTCGGCTGCAGCGGCGCAGTCGGGAGCGAACTGCACGTCGGTTCCGAGAGCCTTGGCTACGGCGTCCTTAATCTGCGAGAGCGACATCTTGGGGTTGACCTTTCCTTTGGGCTTGCCCATGTGCGACATGATGATGAGCGAGCCGCCGTCGGCGAGAATTTTTTTCAGCGTGGGGAGGGCACCGCGGATGCGGGTGTCGTCGGTGATATTGCCGTTTTCATCCAGGGGCACGTTGAAGTCGACGCGCACTATGGCTTTGTGGCCTTTGAAGTTGAAATTGTCGATTGTCATTTCGATATTGAATTTTGATGTTAGTTACAAATCACAACGCCCGCCGAGGCAGGCAGGTTCCGTCGGGCGCTGCCGCCCGGCTTTTCGTGCCGCAAAAATAGCAAATTTTCACCATACTGCAAAAAATTTTTCACGGCTCCGGCAGGCCAACCTCAAAACACCAAAAAGAGAGGCTGCGCCGTAAACATGAATTACGACACAGCCTC
>CABRZA010000174.1 GCA_902475285.1 uncultured Porphyromonadaceae bacterium | reverse complement strand
CGAGCCTTTTTTTAGGTTTTGACTTTCTCATTTTGAGTGTCGGGATGTGTTTTTGATTGCTTGGTTGCTTGTTTCTTGAATCTTCAGCGGCGTCCTCCGACGCGCTTACTCAACCGGATGTCAGCTGCAAGGAATGCAAAAACGAGTGATAAAAATTAATTTGTTACTCGGGTGCTATAAGATTGCTTCACCGCGTGCGGCATACAGCCGCTGCGCGATTACTTCTTGGCAGCACCGGCCTTGGGACGCTTGGCACCGTATTTGGAGCGGCGCTGGGTGCGGTCTTTCACACCGGCGGTATCGAGAGTACCGCGGACGATGTGATAACGAACACCGGGAAGGTCCTTCACACGGCCGCCGCGGACGAGCACGATGGAGTGCTCCTGGAGGTTGTGGCCCTCGCCGGGGATGTAGGAGTTGACTTCCTTGCCGTTGGTGAGGCGCACACGAGCCACTTTACGCATGGCCGAGTTAGGTTTCTTAGGTGTCGTTGTGTAGACGCGGACACATACACCGCGGCGCTGGGGGCAGCTGTCGAGAGCGGGGCTCTTGCTCTTGTCCTCCATAGCCACGCGTCCTTTGCGTACTAATTGCTGAATTGTAGGCATCTTAGTTTTTTGTTGGTTACTTTGATATCTATTTTGTTACTTTTCTCGTTTTCGGAGCATGAAGCGCACAGGGCACAGCACTCGCAAAAGCCACCCATCGCTCTAACCCTCAGGGATTTAAGCAATGCAGCGGCGCGGCGGTGCTTTCTTCAGCGCTGCAAAGGTAGCAATTATTTGCCTAAATACCAAACATTTCGACGGAAAAATTTTTCATTTCGGCGGCGGGTACGATTTTGGCGGCGGGGGTATTGCATTTCGGGAAATAATTATATAACTTTGCCCATGGCAAACGCGTGCGTCCGACGTGTGCGGGCAGCGCCGCCGGATAAAGTTCTGCGGAACCTTATCTTTACCTTGACAAACAACCCTAAAATTACAATCATATGGCAAAAGTCTACGGAGCAGTAACGATCGACGCCCAGCGCTGCAAGGGCTGCGACCTTTGCGTGGTGGCATGTCCGACCGACGTGCTGCTTCTCCAACCCAAGGAGGTGAACGACCGCGGCTACCACTACGCGTTCGCCTCGGCGCCTCAGGCATGCATAGGCTGTGCGGCATGCGCCACGGTATGCCCCGACGCCTGTATAGAAGTTTATCGTGTCGTCGACCGCGACGCAAAATAATCAACGGCTATGGAAGAAGTGAAACTTATGAAGGGCAACGAAGCCATCGCCCATGCGGCGGTGCGCTACGGTGTCGACGGGTATTTCGGCTACCCTATAACTCCTCAGAGCGAGGTGCTCGAGACGCTTGCCGAGCTTATGCCGTGGGAGACCACGGGCATGACCGTGCTGCAGGCCGAAAGCGAAGTGGCCGCTATTAATATGGTATACGGGGGCGCCGCCACGGGCCGCGCCGTGATGACGTCGTCGTCGTCGCCGGGCGTGAGCCTCAAGCAGGAAGGCATAAGCTACCTGGCAGCCTCGGAGCTGCCGGCGCTGATTGTCAACGTGATGCGCGGCGGTCCGGGTCTCGGCACGATACAGCCTTCGCAGGCCGACTATTTTCAGGCCACCAAGGGCGGCGGCCACGGCGACTACCATCTCATAGTGCTGGCCCCGGCCACGGTGCAGGAGATGGCCGACTTCGTGGGCTTGGGCTTCGACCTCGCCTTCAAATACCGCACGCCGGCCATGATACTCGCCGACGGCATCGTGGGCCAGATGATGGAGAAAGTTGTCCTCCCCGAGCCCCGCAAACGCCGCACCGAGGAGGAGATACGCCTCCAGTGCCCGTGGGCAGCCACCGGCCGCGGCGACCGCAAGCACCGCAATGTAGTGACGTCGCTCGAGCTCGACTCGGCCAAGATGGAGGAGAACAACCTCCGCTTCCAGCGCACCTATGCCGAAATCGCGGCCAACGAGGTGCGCTTCGCCGAATACTACACCGACGATGCCGAGTATCTCATCGTAGCTTTCGGCTCGGTGTCGCGCATATGCCTCAAAGCCATCGAGGACGCCCGCGCCGCTGGCCTCAAAGTGGGCCTCCTGCGCCCCATCACGCTGTGGCCTTTCCCGACGGCCGAAGTGGCACGCCTGGCCTCGCAGGTGAAGGGCATACTCACCGTAGAGCTCAACGCCGGCCAGATGATAGAGGACGTGCGCCTCGCCGTCGAGGGCCGCGTGCCCGTGCATCACTTCGGACGCATGGGCGGCATAGTTCCCAACCCTGGCGAAGTGCTCGACGCTCTGCACAAAAACTTCAACTTCTAAACACCACGGCTATGACAGCAGAAGAAATAATCCGCCCCGAAAACAAAGTATATGGCCGCACGGAGCTCCTCACCGACGTGCACACGCATTACTGCCCGGGATGCTCCCATGGCGTGGTGCACAAAATCATCGCCGAGCTTCTCGACGAAATGGGTGTGGCCGACAAAGCCATAGGCATAGCCCCGGTGGGCTGCGCCGTATTCGCCTACAATTATATCGACATCGACTGGATAGAGGCCGCCCACGGGCGCGCCCCCGCACTTGCCACGGCCGCCAGCCGCCTCAACCCCGGGGCGATGGTATTCACCTATCAGGGCGACGGCGACCTCGCCGCCATCGGCACCGCCGAGACCATCCACGCATGCAACCGAGGGGAGAACATCACCATCGTATTCATCAACAACGCCATCTACGGCATGACCGGCGGCCAGATGGCCCCCACTACCCTGCTTGGCATGAAGACGGCGACGACACCCTACGGGCGCCGCGTCGACCTCAACGGCTATCCGCTGGCCATCACCAACCTCCTTGCGCAGCTCGACGGCACGTGCTATGTGACGCGTCAGGCCGTGCACACGGCCGCCGCAGTAAAGAAGACCAAGCGGGCCATCAAAAAGGCCTTCGAGAACACGCTTGCCAAGCGCGGCACCTCGGTTGTCGAGATAGTGTCGACCTGCAACTCGGGCTGGAAGATGACACCGGCACAGAGCAACGAGTGGATGGAAGAGCATATGTTCGCCAAATACCCCCTCGGCGACCTCAAAGACGTAGAACCGCAATCCTAACGGCAATGAAAGAAGAAATAGTAATAGCCGGTTTCGGCGGCCAGGGCGTGCTGTCGATGGGCAAAATACTGGCCTACGCGGGCCTTATGGACAATCTTGAAGTGACATGGATGCCGTCGTACGGCCCCGAGCAGCGCGGCGGCACCGCCAACGTGACTGTGATACTCTCCGACACTTCCATCAGTTCGCCCGTCCTCGACACCTACGACACAGCCGTGGTGCTCAACCAGCAGAGCCTCGACAAGTTCGAGAGCAAGGTGAAGCCCGGCGGCACCCTCATCTACGACCCTTCGGGCATACACCATCTGCCCACGCGCACCGACATTCGCGTGGTGCCCGTCGACGCCATGGAGGCCTCGATAGAGCTCAAAAACTCCAAGACCTACAACATGATACTCCTCGGCGCCCTTCTGGCCTGCCGCCCGGTGGTGGGCATCGACGCCGTGCTCCGAGGTCTTAAAAAGACACTCCCCGAGCGCCACCACCACCTTCTGCCGCTCAACGAGCAGGCGCTCAAAAAAGGCATGACGCTTGTCTGAGCCTCACCCCTATCCGCCCGGGACAAGATTGCATGCAGCTCAAATGTTAAAAATTTCACCCTCGTTGCTAAAAAATTTGCGGGGGTGAAATTTTGTGGCTAACTTTGCAGCGCCTTAGCCCCTCCGAGGGGTTGGCACACAGGATAGTCTTATGGTGTAATGGTAGCACTACAGTTTTTGGTACTGTCTGTCTTGGTTCGAATCCAGGTAAGACTACAACTCCGGCAAGCCCCGCGGCCTGCCGGAGTTTTTTTTGTGCGCCG
>CABRZA010000173.1 GCA_902475285.1 uncultured Porphyromonadaceae bacterium | reverse complement strand
TATTGCGCCCGCCCAGGCTGTACATTCTAAAAACATCTATTTTGCAACACCCCCTACTTAGCTGCTTAAAATCAGCGTCTTACCACTAAATTAGTGACAATGCAATACAATGCTGTTCACTTCAACGGCACGGCCAACGGCCGTGCAAAAAGCCGCATAGCGGCGACAATTTTGTAGGCACGGGCGTAAGCCCGTGTAAATCAGCAATAAAGCGGGCGAGCCGCGTCAGCGGCGACATTTTTATTCGAGGGGTGTAAGCCCACTCGCGCATCGGCCCCCCCTATGTAACCGGCATTGGCCCGCAAACACCCTCCCCGCGAACCCTCGATAAAGAACAAATCAATATTTACATTTTTTAACCAAAACAATCCATAAAATCCCTTGCAAAACCAAAACTTTTTTTAATTTTGCCATCAACATCAAAACCAGTTCATTTTCAAATCATTACAAACTCATATTAAAAACTAAAATTTATAACAACTATGAAAAAACTATTTTATGTTCTTGGGGCGGTGATGCTGCTGGCTGGGTGCTCCGACGAGCCGCAGACCCAGCCCGGGCAGGAAGATCCTGCGCCTGTTCCGGAAGCTGTTCCCGGCCAGGAAGTCGAGATTACACTCTCGGCGGCCGAAAGCCGGGCCGCCGACGCAACGCAAGCCTTCGGCTACGACTTCTTCGCCGCTATGAGCGCCACTCAGGGCCTTGACAAAAATATGGTTTGCTCCCCGGCAAGCGCCTCGATACTCCTCTCGATGCTCGCCAACGCCTCGTCCGCCGACACCCGCGCCGAAATTCTCGCAGCCCTCGGATGCGACGACCTCGACGCCCTCAACAGCCTGGCCAACAAAGAGCTCACTCAGCTCCCTCTGGCCGACGCGCAGGTGGCCCTCAAATATGCCAATGCCTTCTGGTACCGCGACCGGCTCACGCTCAACCCCGCATTCGGCAAAACTATGGCCGACAGCTACGATATGGAAGCCTACGCCCGCAAATTCGACCTCGCATTCACCGAAGAAGTCAACGCGTGGGTAAACGACAAAACGAAAGGCATAATCCCCGCAATACTCGAAAGTGTCCCCGACGAAGAATGTGCGGCCATTCTTGCCAATGCACTGTATTTCAAGGGCGCATGGGCCAATAAGTTTGATAGATCCGACACCAAACGCCGCAAATTCAACGGCATCAACGGCCCCACAACGGTATATATGATGCTCAGCGGCGACGCTCAGTTCTACGCCGAAGCCGACGATTTTCAGGCTGTGAAATTGAAATTCGGCAGCAAGGGCTACGAGGCTATTTTCGTGCTCCCCGCTATCGGTGCAGACTTCGACACCTTCATAAGCAGCGGCGCACTCCGCCGTGCCGGCGAAGCACTGTACTCTAAGGAAGATATGACCCTTGCCTTTCCGCGCTTCAAATTCCGCTCCGACAAGATGGACATCAACGGAGCTCTCGGCCTCATGGGCATAAAGGACATCAACAACTTCCGCAAGCTCACGGCTTTTACCGAAGATGTCGAAGCCCGTCATGACATTTCACAAAAAACCGGTGTGGAATTCAATGAAGAAGGCGCAGAAGCCGCTGCCGTGACAGTGACCGGCATGGTTACTGCTCCCGGCCCGGGATCGGGCTACGGACTCGTCGTGCAGTTCGACCGCCCATTCATCTTCATGATACGCGAAGCCACAACCGGCGCCATCCTCTTCGCCGGCCACATCGTGAAGCTCTGATATAGATTTTTCCCATTAAAGATGGCGTGCCTGGCCGGGCGCGCCATTTTCAATGGCCGGCCGGCTAATCTTTTTCGGGGCGCGGCACGTTATTAAATTATAATGCAAGCAAACAGTGCCACACCCCGAGCGAAAGAATATGTAGCCTTTCTGATTTTCATAGCCATCCTGGGGGCTTTCAGCTCCTTTGTCAACGACATGTACCTCCCCACCATCCCCGACATGGAAAAGTCATAGCGCCGAGGCGATGGCCTCTTCGGAGCGGCGCATAAGCTCCTGCAAGTCGTGGCGGCCGCCTTCGGGCGCCGGTATGGGCTCGTGCACAGTGAGCACTATGCGCCCGGGGCGCGGAAGCATGCGCCAACGGGGCATCACGGCATAGGCGCCGTCGATGGTGATGGGCACAACGGGCAGCCCGAACTCCTCGGCAAGCACAAAAGCGCCGCGGCGGAAAGCATGCATCGTGCCGTCGGGCGTGCGCGCTCCCTCGGGGAACACCACTACCGACATGCCGCCGGCAAGCCGACGCTCGGCCGTAGCCATCGTGGCCTGCACGGCCGACCGCGAACGGTTGTCGACAAAGATATGCCCCGACACCTTGCAGCTGTAACCCACCAGGGGTATGCGCTCGAGACTCTTCTTCATCATCCAGCGGAACTGGTGCCCCAGATAGCCGTAGATCGAGAAAATGTCGTAGGCGCCCTGGTGGTTGGCCACGAACACATAGCTCTGCCGAGGATCGAGGGCGGTGAGCCGGCACACCTTCACGCGCACCAGCGACAGCACGCAGAACACGCGCCCCCACAGATGCCCCGGCCAATAGCCGAACACGCGGCCGCCGCCGCACATCGAGCCAACTATAGTGGCAAGCGCCGCCAGAACCGTGGCCACAAGCAGCAGGGGCACGGCCACGCAGAAGAAATAGATGTAGTAAACCGCGAGCTTCATAGTCAGATATCGAGAACAAGTTCCACCGGGCAGTGGTCGCTGCCCGTGATTTCGGGATGTATGGCCGCGTGGCGGATGGCGCCGCGAAGGTTCTCGCTCACAAGGAAATAGTCGATGCGCCAGCCCACGTTCTTCTCGCGTGCGCGGCCGCGGTAGCTCCACCAGCTGTAGGCCCCCGTGGCGTCGGGGTGAAGGGCGCGGAAAGTATCCACAAAGCCCGAGCCCAGCAGCTCGGTCATGCACGAGCGCTCCTGGTCGGTGAAGCCCGGATTCGTGCGGTTGGTCTTCGGGTTGGCCAGGTCGATTTCCTGGTGCGCCACGTTGAGGTCGCCGCACACCACCACGGGCTTCTCGGCGGCGAGGCCGCACAGAAACTCGCGGAACGATGCCTCCCAGTCCATGCGGTAGTCGAGGCGCGCAAGGCCGTCCTGAGAGTTGGGGGTGTAGACGTTCACAAGATAAAATTTCTCGTATTCCAGCGCCACCACGCGCCCTTCGGTGTCGTGGCGCTCTATGCCCAGCTCGTGGATTACGCGCAGAGGCTTGTGGCGGCAGAATATCGCCGTGCCCGAATAGCCCTTGCGCTCGGCGTAGGAGTAGTACTGCTCGTAGCCCTCGAAGTCGACTTCGAGCTGCCCGGGATGCATCTTAATCTCCTGAACACAGAAAAAATCGGCGTCCGACGCCTCCAAAATATCCTTGAAGCCCTTGCCCATCACAGCGCGCAGGCCGTTAACATTCCAACTTACAAATTTCATCTCCAATTTTTTTGCAAATATACCACTTTTCAATCAATTCGCCATCTATCTGCGCAGCTCCCCAAAAGAAAAACGCCCCCTCGGCGGGGGCGTCGGTTCAGTTCAATACTACCAGCGGCAACGACTGCGGTGTGGAGAAAGCCGCGCGGGCAAGCTGACGGAGCTTGATGAGAGTGCTCACCTTGGGTGCCGCGCCTTGGCGCCGACGGTAGATATACGATGTGTCGTGCGACAGCGACACGCTGTGTAGGGGGGTAAGGGTAGAAATTTCCTTCATTGGCAGAAGATTTGGTGAATGTTATATGGCTTCCGGCCGCTCTCGTGCGGCCTCATTGTTCTAACGCCGCGCACCTCCCCTTTATTGTGCCCGTGCCCGATTTTGCCATAAATAAATTTCCCCGCAGCGCAATAGACAAAGGCACCAAACCGTGCAAAAACGATCCCACCTCGGCAAACTTTTGTGAGAAAGTAATGGGGCCGAAATCTTTTCAAGCCCATTACTTACGTTAGCACATCATGTGATTTCTCTATTTATGATTGCCGTATGACATCAGCACAAAGGGTCTTCATTT
>CABRZA010000172.1 GCA_902475285.1 uncultured Porphyromonadaceae bacterium | reverse complement strand
AGGCATATTTCACGATGCCCGACGGCACATCTCACAAAGCCACTATAAATGCTCAGACTTTCAAGTGGACTGTTCCTGACAACTTCACTCCCGGAATGCAAATCAAGGGTGAGAGTCATTATGAAACTGAAAAAGCTATCTATAACGAGATAGGTGTAATAACACTCGTAGCATTAAAGGAGTGAATAAATGTAGAACATCCGCATAGCGATGATAGTGGTTAGGGGCAGCGCTGTGTCACGGAATCTCGCCACCGAGCCTATATGACACATGTATTTTTACATTCGTTGCACATCGACGAGAATCGCGCAGCAACGTCGTTTTGGTAAACTCCGCCCGAACCCCTCTGTGAGCTCTGTGTCCTCTGTGTGCGATATTACCGCAGCCTGGGTGGACGCACCATGGCGCGTCCCCACAATCCTTTGATAATCAAGCTCGTCCGGATGGCCTCTGCGGGCTCTGCGTGAGATTATTGACCAGGCCTGACGCCCGGATGGCTGAAAAACTCCGTTTCTCCGTGGGCTCCGTGTGAGGCTACTTCCAGGCGGCAAAATACGATCATCGGAGCAGCCGTTATCTGTGGCATCGCGGCTGCTGGCGGGAGGTTTTGGCGGGGACCGGGGGTGCTGTGAAAAAAAGTTGGAATATATGGTTGAAAATCGTTAACTTTGCACTTTGAAAGGAAAAAAGACCCACCATAGCTATGAATATATCCTACAAATGGCTTAAAGAATATGTCGATTTCGACCTTGATGTGGAAGCTTTGTCGGCGCTGCTGACGTCGATTGGCCTCGAAACGGGCACCATCGAGACGGTGCAGAGCGTCAAGGGCGGCCTCAAGGGCCTCGTGATCGGCAAAGTACTTACTTGCGACGTTCACCCCGACAGCGACCATCTCCATATCACTACCGTCGACCTCGACGGCAGCGGCACTCCCGTGCAGATTGTATGCGGCGCTCCCAACGTGGCCGCCGGCCAGCTCGTGGTAGTCGCCACCGTGGGCACAACACTCTATACTCCCGAAGGCGAGGAGTTCAAAATCAAGAAATCTAAGATTCGCGGCGTGGAGAGCTTCGGCATGATATGCGCCGAAGACGAGATAGGCATAGGCGCCAGCCACGACGGCATCATCGTCCTGCCCGACGACGGCAAAGCCCGTCCCGGCCTGCCCGCCGCCGACTATTACGGCCTCGAGGACGACTATGTACTCGAAGTCGACCTCACCCCCAACCGCATCGACGCCGCCAGCCACTACGGCGTGGCCCGCGACGTGGCCGCAGCCCTCACCGGCCGCGGCACCGACACCGTGACGGCCCACCGCCCCGGCGTGGAAAGTTTCAGCACCGATAGGCCCGACGGCGGCATAGGCGTGCGTGTGGAAGACACCGAGAAGTGCGTGCGCTACTGCGGCGTCACCCTCCGCGGCGCACGCATAGAGCAGTCGCCCGCATGGCTCGCCGACAAACTACGCGCCATCGGCATGCACCCCATCAACAGCGTGGTCGACATCACCAACTATATCCTCCACGCCATAGGCCAGCCCCTCCACGCCTTCGACGCCGCCACCCTCACCGGGGGTATCGTGGTGAAGCGTGCCGGGCAGGGCGCCAAGTTCGTCACCCTCGACGGCGTGGAGCGCACCCTCGACGCCGCCGACCTCATGATTTGCGACGAGCGCGAACCCCGCTGCATGGCCGGCGTATTCGGCGGACTCAACAGCGGCGTAACAGAAGCCACCACCGACATCTTCCTCGAAAGCGCCTGCTTCAACGCCACCTCCGTGCGCCGCACCGCACGCCGCCATGGCATAAGCACCGACTCGTCGTTCCGCTTCGAGCGCGGCGTCGACCCCAACGGCTGTATGTACGCCCTCAAGCTCGCCGCCATCCTCATCCGCGAGCTCACCGGGGCCGAAATCGAAGGCCCCGTGGTCGACATCTACCCCCAGTCCGTGGCACCCTACGCCGTGACGATGCAGTACGGCGACTTCGAGCGCCTCATAGGCGCTCCCTTCGAACGCGACACCATCGACCGCATCCTCGCCGCCCTCGAAATCGAAAACAAGCCCGAAGGCGACACCCTGCACCTGGCCGTGCCCACCTACCGCGTGGACGTGCAACGCCCCTGCGACGTGATAGAGGACTTCCTGCGCATCTACGGCTACAACCGTATCGACGGCGGGGCGCGCCTCCATGCCTCGCTGTCATACAAGACGCCCGTCGATGCCGCCGACGACCTCCGCCGCACCGCGGCCGAGATGCTCACCGGCGCCGGATGGGCCGAAATCCTCAACAACTCCCTCTCCGCCGAAGCCTACTACGCCAACCTCGCCGGCTATCCCGCCGAGGCCTGCGTGCGACTGCTCAACCCTCTGAGCCAGGACCTCAGCGTCATGCGTCAGACACTCCTCTTCGGCGGTCTCGAAACCATAGCGCACAACATCAACCGCCGCAGCGCCGACGGCGCTTACTATGAGTTCGGCAACGTCTACCGCCTCGACCCCCGCAAGGAATCGACCGCCGAGCATCCGCTGGCACCCTACACCGAAGGCGCCCGTCTGGGCCTCTGGCTCACCGGCGACATGCGCCGCGCCAACTGGCTGCGCCAGGCCGAGGAAGCAACCTTCTACGACCTCCGCGCCGCCGTCGATGCCCTCATGGCACGCGCCGGCATAGCCGCCGACCTCACATGGAGCGTGGCCGACTGCCCCGAAGGAGGAATCTTCCGCCAGGCACTCGAGCTCAAAACCGTAAAAGGCAAGAGCATAGGCATGGCCGGCGTGGTGGCCAAGGCCCTCCTCGCCGCCGCCGACATCAAGCAGCCCGTATACTACGCCGAGCTCGACTGGGACGCGGTGTGCCGCCTGGCCTCGCAGCGCAACGCCCTCTACTCACCGCTGCCCAAGACACAGCCCGTGAAGCGCGACCTCTCGCTCCTCCTCGACAGCGCCGTGACCATGGCACAGGTCGAGGCCGAAGTACGCAACGCCGACAAGCGCATACTCCGCGGCGTAGAGCTCTTCGACGTATACGAAGGCGACAAGCTCCCCGCCGGCAAGAAATCGTATGCCATAAGCATCACCCTTCAAGACGACGAAAAGACCCTCCAGGACAAGTACATCGACAAGGTGATGGGCAAAATCATCGACAACCTCCGCCGCAACCTAGGCGCCGAACTCCGCTAACGAACCAATCAAAATAACAGCACAACATCTCCCATGGGAAGAGCATTTGAATACCGCAAAGCCCGCAAGCTCAAGCGCTGGGGCAACATGTCGCGCACCTTTACGCGCATAGGCAAGGAAATCACCATAGCCGCCAAGGCCGGCGGTCCCGACCCCGACACCAACCCCCGCCTCCGCGCCCTGATGCAGAACGCCAAGGCCGCCAACATGCCCAAGGACACCGTAGAGCGCGCCATCAAGAAAGCTACCGAAAAAGACTCCGGCGACTACAAGGAAATATCCTACGAAGGCTACGGCCCCTTCGGCATCGCCATCTTCGTAGAAGCCGCCACCGACAACAACACCCGCACCGTGGCCAACGTGCGCTCCTATTTCAACAAGTTCGGAGGCAGCCTCGGCACACAGGGCTCGCTCACATTCCTCTTCGACCACAAGTGCGTCTTCAAAATCAAACCCAAGGAAGGCGTGGGCCTCGACGACCTCGAGCTTGAACTCATCGACTACGGCGTCGACGAGCTCGGCCACGACGAAGACGAGGACGGAAACGAACAGGTAGTGCTCTACGGCGCTTTCGAAGAGTACTCCAACATCCAGAAGTACCTCGAAGAGAACGGCTTCGAAATCATCAGCTCCGAGTTCGAACGTATCCCCAACGACCTCAAGGACGTCACCCCCGAACAGCGCGAGACAGTGATGAAGCTCATCGACAAGCTCGAAGACGACGAAGACGTGCAGAACGTTTTCCACAACATGCGCGAAGAAGAAGACACCGAAGAGTAAATCTTCATTACAACATACCACCGCCCCCGGTTTCCCTCCGAAACCGGGGGATTTTTATTTAGAAAGATTATAAATAGAGGGTAAAACAGTA
>CABRZA010000171.1 GCA_902475285.1 uncultured Porphyromonadaceae bacterium | reverse complement strand
GCATAGCATCAACTTCTACAACGTCCCCGCCGCCCGCCGCGTCATGGATTACCTCGTCGAAAACACTACCTCCTACCCCCGTTATGTCGACGGACGCTTCCTATCTCCCGGCCGAATCATCACAACGCACCGACGCATATGCGATGACCTCGGCATCTCCTTGCGCGACCTCGTCACCGCACTCAACCGACTCGATCTCCTCCACCTCATCTCCCGCCAGTCCTACCCCGACTCCATCGACATCACCATAACCCTCCATCCCGACGAAACCACCGAACCCAATGAAGTAGGGGCGCAATACATTGCCCCCGCCCAGCCGGAACAAACTCCCCCTCCCACACAAAACCTCCCCAACAACCCCGAAGTAGAGGCGCAATACATTGCCCCCGCCCAACCGGAACAAACTCCCCCAAATCCTCCAAGTTTACTTTACGGAAGCGGCCAACGGCCGCGCAAAAAGCCGCATAGCGGCGACAATTTTGTAGGCACGGGCGTAAGCCCGTGTAAATCAACGCCAAAGCAAACAAGCCGCGTCAGCGGCGACATTTTTGTCCGACTGCGAGCCGCCACACCCCCCTCGAAGCCTCGAAGAGGCGCGCTCGTGTTTAGCCCCATGTGGAGCGCAGCGCAACATGGGGTACCGATACAAGCAAATAAAAACGAGCCTCGAAGAGGCGGTATTGTGATTCCCTCTAAAAGCACCCGCCTCCCACCGCCAACACATTCAAAGTGGTCGGTCGCGCTCGACCGACACATCCGCATCCCCAATCACCCCGTCGCACCCCCCATCCGCGGCGCACCAGCCTAAAAAAGCCATAAATCCCCTCACGCGCACCTTGACATATTGATATCCCCCCACCGCCTGGGCAAAAAATTTCGGCGGAGAGAGCTTTCACAGCCATGTCTCCGCCGATAATCAACTGATTGACATTATTTCCAACAAACTCCCTTCCCCTAAGCAAAAAGCTGCCTTATTTCGCTGCGGGCTCGTCCAAATCGACAATACGGTATTTCTGCGTACCTATGCCTATCTGCTCGCCGTAGTCCAGAATATGCGTGCCGTGGCGCGAGTCTATGCGCTCTATCAGAGCCACCTTGCCCGAGTCGGGCGACTGGTGCACCATATCTACGCACGCGCGATCAAGGGCAACAGGGTCGAGCGACGCAAGTATGCCTATATTCCCCATCTCGGGAGCTGCAGGGTTGCCGTTGCAGTCGCAGTCAACGCTCAGATTGTTGGCCACGTTGATATAGAGTATCTTGCCGTCGGCATGGTCGATTACAGCCTTCGCGGCCTCGGCCATCGATTCCAGGAACGCGTCCTGCTCGGGCAGATGCGCCCACATCGTGTCGGGGTCCGTCGTATAGCCCGCGCTGTGGATGTAGGCCTTGCCCCCGCGCGAACCTATGCCTATCGAAATATTCTTCAACGCGCCCCCGAGGCCGCCCATCTGATGACCCTTGAAGTGGCTCAGAACCACCGTGAAGTCATAGTCGGTGTAATGCTTGCCCACATAGTCGCCCTTCGTGAGGTGACGTGCGCCATCAACGGGAAGAAGAGTGTCGCCGTCGGCATCCATGATGTCAACCTCGGCAATAGCCGTGTAGCCGTGTTCGGCGGCAACGCGGCGGTGCGACTCAGTGTCGAAACGGCTCCCGCGGTACGCCGTGTTGCACTCTATGATGGTGCCGTTCACAAGGCGCACCAACGGCGCGATAAGCCCCGTGTCGAGCTGGTTCGATTTGTTCGACTCGCCCGTCGAAATCTTCACGCCAACCTTGTTGCCCTCAGCTTTCAGCCCAAGAGCCTCGTAGATGCGCACCAAGTTTTCGGGAGTGATGTCCTTCACGAAGTACACCGTGGCCACCGAATCGGTGTCGGCCTGCACGGCTTCGGCCTGCGTGTCGGCCGATTTGCCCGAGCACGCCATGAGCATAGGCAGCGCTGCGGCAAGAATAAGTAGTTTTTTCATATTGCTGATTTATAAATCGTTGTCAGATTGAGAGTTTAAACCCGCCCATAGCCGTAAACCCCGGCATCGTGTAGCCGCGGTTTATCTCGTAGCGGGCATCGGTTATGTTCTCCAAGCGTGTGAAGATGCTCAGATGCCGCCACACCTCGAAGTCGATTTTCAGGTTGAGAAGCGCATAGCTCTGCTCATTCACCGTCTGGTGAACGAAAAGATGGCTCACACCCTTCACGTCGGCCGACACCCGCAGCCGAGGTATCACCTTCCAGTCGGCGCCGAGGTAGTACTGGTGCCGAGGCGCACCCGTAAGGTCGTCGAGCGACGTGTCGAGGTAGCTGTACGTCGCCGACAGGCTCAGCTGCGGAAGCACACGCGCCGTCAACGCCGCCTCTATGCCGCGGTTTATGAAGCGACCCGTGTTCTCGTTGTGGTTGTCCACCACCTGGATGAGGTTGTTGCCCTTGGCGTAGTAGGCCGTCAGCTCGCCCGACAGCCACGGCGTGAAGGCGTGCGACAGCGACACATCGTAGGTCCACATCCGCTCGGGGTCGAGGTCCGCGTTGGCCATGCGGTAGAGATACAGCTCGCGGAACGACGGGTTGCGGTAGCCCATCGCCGCCGACGCTTTGAGGTATACGTCGGCCGGAAGCCGCAACACGAAGCCGCCCTGTGGCACCCACCGGGTGCCGAACTTGTCGCTGTTGGCCATGCGAAGGCCGCCGTTGAGCACCACCAATCCCTTGGCAAGCTCCTGCGAGTAAGTCACATAGGGCGAATACTCCGTCACAGTCTTGCGCTCGATGGTGCCCATGGCGCCGGGCGTGTGCGCCGTGCCGCCCGACATCGGTATCTTGCCCGAATAAGTGTTGAAGTCGAAGCCCACGGTCATGGCCGCACCCCCGAACGGACGGAAATTCTGATAGGCCATCACCCCGAAGCGGTCGTCGAGGCTGTGGAAGTGCCGTGGGTCGTCGATGTAGTGGTTGCCGTAGCTGTAATACACCCGCACGGTGCCGTCGGTGGCGCCGTAGGTGTTGGTCACGGCCGCCGACGCCTCGCCGCGGATTATGTTCTGGTGGTACGAGCCCGTCTCGGGCGGTGTCTTCAACGTCGGCCACACAGGGTCGTTGCCGCGGAAGTTGGTCAGGGCATAGTCCGCCGTCGCCTTCCAGCTGTCGCTGATGCGGTAGCCCACCTTCGCGTAGCCACCGCCCTGCTTGAAGTCCATGCCCTTGATGTTGCCGTCCGTGCGGTCGTACGACGCCGACACCAAGGCCTCCACACGCCCGTAGCGCGCCGTCGCCGTCAGCGTCGACAGCCACGTATTGTACGACCCGTACTGGCTCGACAGCGTAGCGTGGAAGCCGTCGCGGTGTATCTTCCTCGTTATCACGTTGATAGTACCCGCCATGGCGTTCGAGCCGTAGAGCACCGACGCCGGCCCGCGCAGCACCTCCACGCGCTCGGCGTAGTCCTTGTCGTAGAAGTCGGCCACATGGTGCGAGTATATGCCGGCAAACTGAGGCTGCCCGTCGAGCATCATCAGCACCGCCGACGCCCGGTCGCCGCCTATGCCGCGCATCTTGATGTGTCCCGCTCCGCCGTTGCTCACGCCGTAGCCGTAGATGCCGCGCTGCGTCACAAAAAGACTCGGCACCTGCCCCGACAGCACCGTCAGAAGCTCCGTCGAACCCGCCGCGTCGAGCTGCTGCCGGTCGACAACCGACACCGTGTAGGGCATCAGCCGTGCCGACACAGCATGGTTGGAACCGGTCACCACAACCTCTTCCAGCATGTTTATACTATCGTTGGCCACGGCCGCATCGGCCGCCGGAACAACCGCCATCGCGGCCGCCAAAGCTGTCAATGTTTTGAGCGAATGCATACTATGATAAGATCCGGTTCGACAATAAGCGTTAACGGCAGGGCGGTCAGTCGTTGAGCGATTTTCTTCAGGGATTGAGGGAGCGATGGGGCACCATCGTGACCGAAAGACATGAAGAAAAGCGCCAACGAATGGCCGAATGAAGGTAACATTAATTATCATTGTCGAAATAGATAGTGTTACAAATATATAAAGACAAATAGAAAGAAGTCCATTTG
>CABRZA010000170.1 GCA_902475285.1 uncultured Porphyromonadaceae bacterium | reverse complement strand
GGAGGATTCTGTTGAAATAGTTCTTTAAATTATAAAGTCGACGCATCACGCGCAGAATATCTTAACATGTATGATGTTTGCAACCTTGATAATTTATACAGCAAAGATGGCGATTTTGCTCCATCCCTGCAAATATTTCTGTGCTTAATCGTCGGACAAAGGGTAAAATTCGCCCCTGAGGAGCTGCGACATGCCGTTTTCAGTGAATGTCGCGGTAATTTTCTCGCACAGGTAGCGCTTGCCGTGGATGAAGAACACGGCGCGCGGATTCGGGATCTCTGTGGCGAGCCACGAGAATTTGAACTTGCGGCGGCTGTCGATCTTCGGCACTTGGTCGGACATGCGCCCCGAGCCGTTGCGCAAGTTCAGAGTGAAGGGCGCGTAGAACTTCTTCCACGACTGCGAGATGCCGAGACTGTCGGTTGTCGGGTAGACGTAGCCGTCGGGGTCGTAGACGGTACCGTCCCAATAGCCCACGTAGATTTTATCGTAGAAAGATTTGTTCGCCTCCGGGTCGAAGCTCTCGACGGCAGCCTCTGGCCACGTCTTGTAGGTGCCGGTGTTGGCGTTGGGAAATCTCGTGCCGGCCACTCCTTTCTGGTCGTCGTCGGCCTCCGAGGTGTTGTCGAGATTGCCCGGGCGGAGGAACATCATCGGCCCACGGTCGTTGTCGGCGTCGACGTATGTTTCGGCCACGGTAACGGGGACGAAGTCGAGCGACTCCTCGTCGTAGTCGTCGCCCGCCACACCAGTGCCGAATGCGTTGAGCGGCTGTAAAAGGTATTTCTGCAAGTTGCCGCCCTTGACGGCTTCTATACCCACGGAGCGCATGATGAAATACCTGTTCTCGGCCTCGGCGTAGAGCACGCAGTCGGGCGTCTGCTTGTGGACGATTTCGGGCTCCTGGTCGGTGCCCATGTTGAACTCCACCTGCTCGCCGACTACGTCCTTCTCGCCCGACTCGTCGGGCCGGCGCTTGTTGTGGTTCAGCACCGCGTCGACATTGACGTACGGCACCACCGGCAGCGGGCAGTCGGCCACGAAATCGTCGCAGGCGTAGAACGACCACATCGTCGACGAGTCGCCGGCATATTTCAGCACCTTCGAGCCGATGTAGTCGCAGCTCGTGTTGTCGTCGGAGGAAATCTCGCCGGAGTACGAGTCGACCACGCTGTCGAGGCGGACCACATCGATGCTGTCGAGCACGGAGTCGGTGGAGCGCATCGATACGGACTTGGCCTTGACGTCGAAGTCGAACTCGCAGCCGAGAAGGAGTTCGAGCTTGTCGAAGAACTCTCCCACGGTCCAATGCGGCATGGCGCGGCTGTACTGCGGCATTTCCCACGACGGAGGCAGCGTGTTGCAGACTATGAGATAGCGGGCGGAGCTGCCCTCCCACTCGTGGAAGTCGGGCGTGAAGCCTATCTCGCTGCATATGCGTTCGGCGATGACGACGAGATACGGCTGCCACGAAAGGTATGCTCCCGTCCAGTGCCATGTGCGCTTGCCTTCGGCGTCGACGTCGATCCAATTGTTGTCGGCCTCGGGATAGTCCTCGTTGACCCACGGGAGGGCAACCTCGATGCGCCCCTGATTGAGACCGCCCAACGCACTGGGCACCGAACACTCGTTGGCTCTATACGACGGCTGCCGCCCGAGGTCGAGCTCGTCGATATATGTTTCGTCGATGGTAGTGGCAATGGTTCGGGAGCAGCGCCCCTCGGCGAACTGGCACTCGACCGCCACTTCCGAGAGTTTCACCACCGTTATTGTGCCGAAAAGCGACACATTGGCGTCGACAATCGCACATTCGAACGATACGCGCCGCACGTCGACGTCGGCACGGTTTATGTGGCCGAAAATATCGATGTTCTGCGGGCAGTCGCTGAGCGGAAACACTATCGAGAGAGTGTAGCCGTCGCGCCCGCGGAAGAGCCTGTTTTCGGCCACATACTCGAACGAAAAGCCATTTTTCAGCACGGCCTTCTTGCCGTCGACATATATGTTCATTATTTACGTTTCGATTTGGGTGTGACATTGTTCATCATGCGGGCGTAATCGTCCTGTGCCTGCTTGATGCCGTGGTCGCCCGTAACGGTGTTGACGGTGACGAAAGGCTCGTTGAGGCGTGCCACCAGGGCGTCGACCGACTGCGAGCTTCGCGCGATCACAGCGGCGATGAGCTCCGAGGAGCCGGTGTCCTCGGCGATGCGCACGAGCGAGTCGTTGGCGCGTATCGAGCGCGACACATCCTCGGCGCGGAGCGAGCCGATGGTGTTTGTGCGCTGGGCATAGTCGAGCGCCTCGATCATCGGGCGCGCCACGGGACTGGCGAGAAGTTTTTGCGACGCCACCCACTCGCCGGCATGGACTATGCCCGCCGGCTCGTCGACGGCGCCGGGCTTGGTGAAGCCGCCCTGCGAGTAGCCCTGCGCCGCGGCGGCCTGCTGTTGCTTTTTCAGCAAAGCTACCTGCACGGCGCCCTGAGCCACGGCTATGCCCGCGAGTACGGCGGGCATCACCGTATTGGCCGGGAAGGGGAAACTTAGGCCGGCAGCATAGGCCATAAGGGCGTTCTGCGCCGTCTGGGCGATGCCCATGAGCACTTTCATGGCGAACTCCTTCTGCGCGGCGTCGCTTTTGATTCTTGCTATCTCGGCCTCCTTCTTCTTCTCGAGCTTGGCCACACGGTAGGAATTGCCCTGTGCGAGTTCAATCTCGCGGTCATAGCGGTTTTCGATAGCGGCGAGCTGAATCCGCGACTCGGCCTCGGCAAATTCCGTGGCTATCTGCATACCCGCGCCTACTGCCGCAGATACGGCCGCCACGCTTGCGGCAAGTTTGTCGAGGAAGATTTCGGGCTTAGCGCCGACGCTGTCGAGCATCTCGCGAAGCGACGTGAAGATGTCGGCGAACATCGAGTTCCATTCCCCTCCGTACTGTTTGAGGCCTTCCACCATCTTTTTGCGAGCCTCGGAGTCGAGCTTGGCCAAACGCTCGTAGAACTCCGTGATCGTGATTAAGTCGGATTGCAGGGCTTTGGAAAGCTCGGCCTTGTCGGCCTCATACTTCTTTCTATCTGCCTTCGACCATGTGTCCGTCCGCGCGCCCGCACCTGCACCGGGAAGCTCGGCCTTGAACTTTTCTGTAAGGGCTTTGAGATAGGCTGCGTATTTTTCCGGCGACAGTGCGTCGGCGTCGCGCAGCGCGTCGAGGGCCGCCTTCTGCTGCTCGAACTGCTCGGCGGCGCTCTGCTTGTCGTGCTCCTTGCGCAGCGCCGACACTGCTTTGAAGTAGAGTTTCTTCAAGGCAAGCTCCTTATCATTTTCGAGTGCTTCAATCTCATACTGCGTGTCGGCATATTCCTTCGTGCCCTCCGTGTAGAGGGCGAGCTTCTCGTCGAGGGCCTCGCGACGGATGCGGTAGAGTTCGGCCTGCAAGGCTATCTCGTCGGCGACCGTCGGATTCGACCTGACGTCGAACATATGCTGCGCGCTCTTCTCTTCGGCTTCCTTGCGGCGATTGATTCCCTCCAAGGCAAGCGCGATGCGAGTCTGCTCGTACTTTTCGTCGGCCTTCTCGCGGTCGAGCAGCAGCTTCTGATAGTCCTTGTCGTCGTCGAGATAAGTTGCCTCCCTGTCGGCGAATGTCCGTTCGAAAAGCGAGAGAGAGTCGTCGTAATAGTCCAGCTCGTTGGCGTGTCGGCGGCTCAGCAGTTCGGCGTAGTCGATGGAGCCGGCGTTATAGAGTTCCAGCACCTCACGGTCGGCGGCCGAGCGCTGCGCCTTGTAGGAGTCGAGCTCGGCCTTGAACTCCTTGCGGGCCTTGGCCGCTTCGCGCCGTGCCTCGGCCTCCTTCTTCTTGCGCTCTATCTCGGCCTGCTTTTCGGAGATGTAGCCTTGAGGCTGCTCGATAGACTCTTGAGATGTAGGAGTGTCACTAACTCCATCCAGGACATCTTGTGCGACTCCGTCATAAAGACTTTCTCTTTCCATCTCCAACTTGCGGAGCCTTTTAGTGGCGCTTGTCCTAATCTCGTCCACAACTCTTTGCACCAACAGCAAAGCCGGGTCATCTTGATGATCGTT
>CABRZA010000169.1 GCA_902475285.1 uncultured Porphyromonadaceae bacterium | reverse complement strand
ATGAGTTACTTATCCTTTTCCACAATCGTAAAACCGTATAACTATTTTTACCAATCCCTATCTATGAAAAAACTGTTGCACATACTCTTGCCTCTGTTGTGTTGTATTATAAGTCAATCGGCATTGGCTAACAACAAGACGTATTACGGCAAGGTCAATGCGTCTGTCGCATCGACCGGTGGTGGAAAAGTATATGTTTCCACCTCTTCCGACCTGCCCTCTTCCGACCAATACGCGGCCACGTCGTCGGCCGTCAGTTCGGCAGAGGGAGGCAACTCCTCAACTTCCGCCAATGTTTCGTTCTATCTCTTCGCGCAGCCCGACGATGGGATGAAATTCGACCACTGGGAGAAGGACAACGCAACCGTTAGCGCGACCTCACCCTACACTTTTGCCGCTTCAAGCACCACGGAAGGCACCCCTACCGAGCACAATCTCACCGCCATCTTCTCAAAGCTTGAAGGTGTGATGGTGTCCACCGACCAGCCGGGATATGGCACGGTGTCGATCAATAAGGTCGATAACAAAATAGGCGATGCCGTGACTCTGACTGCCACTCCGACCAAAGTTCCGGCCTATGGCTGTGCCAACCTCGTGGTGAAATTCAAGGGCTGGTACGACGGGGAGGGAAATCTCCTGTCGACCGAACCGAAATACACCTTCACCGTCAATAAGGTGATGAGTATAAAAGGCGTGTTCGAAAACAAGTCCAACATAGTTTCCGGCGGATATTATCGTGTCCGTTCGTCGTTCAATCGTGTCATGACTATCGACGGCTCTTATACCATTTCCGGCACCAATAATGATTTGACCGGCCTGCTGTCGTGGACATTGCCTACGGGATATGTCGCCGCGGACTTCAACGGAAAAGTTTTCACCAATGACACCGACCCGATGGAAGTCGAGACAATGCCCTCGACCATCATCCAGCTCAAGGGTACTCAGAATGGCGACGGTCTCCTCGATGCCATCGGCTATGCACAGGGTACCGACACAAAGACCTTGACAACCAGGACTTTCACCGTGCAGCATTGTTCAGGTATGCCGACCTATTATGAGATTCTCAACGGCAGCTACTCGCTTAAACACGGAAACTCCTCCAACCCCGCGGGCGGCGCCATCGTGATGGTCGGAAATCAAGGCCAGAACGCCTACCAGTTTATGGCCGTCCAGCCCATCAACGAAAATACCGTCGACGACTTCTGGTTCGGCGTGCATCCCGAAGAAGCCATGCTCTACGACGGCGGCTACTGGGCATCGATGTTCACATCCTTCCCCTACAAATGCTATGAACCCGACGGCGTCGAGGCATACTATGTCAAGGAGTGCGTGGCCCGCGACGGCGTCAACTACGCGCAGCTTGTGAAAATTGAAAGCGGCATTGTGCCCCCGGCCACTCCCGTGCTGCTCAAATGCCGTGGCTTTGAATCGTCCAAACAGAACCGCCTGATTCCTCTCGACCCCGATGCCGTAGAAATCGCACCCGTCGAGGGCAATATTCTTGCAGGTGAATATCAGCTCAACAAATCGGCATCCGCTCCCGACCATGTGGTGTTCGACGCCGCTTCAATGAGGGTGCTCGGTCTTGGCGCAGACGGCCTCGTCGGATTTTACAGCCTCGAAGGCACTCCCGAACTCGGACGTAACAAGGTATATCTCGACCTCACGAAGATTCCCGCTTCCACACGCAACCTCCCCGTACGTCTCCAAGCCCCGGCCGAAACCGATGAGGCCGTTGCCGCTGAGCCTTCAATCGACGGTTATTTCCGAATCCAGAGCAAGGCGTGTGAGGCTGCCGACGGTGGCTATATCCAAATCACCGGCCCATTTACGGCACGCCCCGACCAAAACTTCTCCAGCGCCGCCGCTCAGCCCGGCTCCGTGATATATGTCAAGGCATATCCCGAAACTGTCGGCGGGAAGCTGTGCCACCGTATCGTCAACTTGCGCTCGCAAGGTATTGAGATTTGCGGCGGTATCGACACTGATTACATGACAAAGTTCTCCGAAATTGTCGCCAACACCACTGGCACGGCTTCGCTTTTTGAAGAGCTGATGTGGTCGATGGTCCGCCAGGGTTTCACCGACGGTTATACTTCCGTTGGCCGCGTGGCTATTGAAGCGATGATAACAATTGTGGCAACACGACTCGAACAAGACCCCGCCGTAGAAGTCGGTGAGCTGGAGGCTTTCGCCAAACGCTTTGCCTCCGAGGTGGCCGACAAAATAAACCTCTCGTTCTATCTTGAAGGCAATGAGACCGACGGCTTCCGCATTTTCTATGATTTTCCCAACCTCCAGTGTGTGAGCGACTGGTATCTAAAAGACGAGAATAAGGAGACATTCGAGAAAGGAATGGCGGCAATGCGCGCCTACCTCACTGCAAAGGAAGGCATTGGCACCGGTGAATATTTCGATCCCGCCGAAATTGCCGAAATGCAGGCTTGGGGATACGATATCACTGCCAAATACACTCCCGGTGCCGACGGTATTGTGGCATCGTCCTACGAGCAGATTTTTGCTGACCCCGACCTCTTGTTCAACTGGTTGAAACTCAATATGATTAAGTTCATGGACCCCGAGCGCTGCCCCAAAATAACTCTGCGCGGTTACTACCTCCCCGATATTGCAGCCGAACTGCGGAATCATCAGTTGTCCAACATGCTGATCGGCTATTTCCCCGACATCAAGACCGATTGCCGTTATTTCATTACCAACGGCAAGGGAGCCGGTTCAGAAGGTATTCTCGATTTCTCCAACGAACAGCACGCCGACGAAATGGGCGATTACTCCCGATGGCTCCTCAAACCCGTCACTGCCGCCGACGACGCCTATCTTTGCTTCCCGGCTCAGGCCAAGGACGCCGACGGATACTATGCGGCTGTGTATACCGACTTCCCCATGAAAGCCGTGAACCCCGACATCACACGATTCTATGTCCTCCGCAGTGATACAAATACCGCCACGGTGAACGGTACCGAAATCACATACTACGAGCTTAAAGAGTTTGAAACCGATGTGGTGCCCGCGCAAACCCCGGTCATGATAGAAATGACAAGCGCCGACCAAACAGCCCACCGCATCCTGCCCGACTACGAACTCGTATGGAACCTTGCGGAACTCCCTGCCGAACCTGCGGCCATTCCCGTAAGTGACCTTGCAACAACAATTCAGCGTGTGGCGCCACGCAATGCTCCCGAGTCCGAACTCAAGGGTGTCCTCCTCGACACTCCTATTTCTGCCGCCGGATTCGCTTTGAGGTGGAATATGCCTTACAGCGAGACCGATAATCCCGTACATATGCTGACGACGGCCGCAAATGCCGGAACACTCTCGGGCTGCTGGTTTGAAAAACAGGCGTCGGGAACGCTCCCCGCCAATTCGGCCGTGCTGATGAAGCCCACCACAAGTCTCGAGTCTTATAAAATTAAGATACCCGAACCGGCGGAGCAGACATCGGTTGTTGGAATTGATGCCGAACACGCACAAAAGGAAGCCATTGTCTACGACCTTGAAGGTCGCAGGGTGCTCAATCCTTCTTCGGGCAAGATTTATATCATCGACGGCAAAAAGGTACTCCTGAAATGAAATCCCACTGCGGCATGCTCTCCCGACTGATATCATTTCTGTTGATGTCGTTAATCGGGCTGCCTGCCATGTGCATCGAATCAAATGATTCCGTCATCCCCGGCGCCGGGGATGACGGATTTATTTCCTGCTCTCTTCTAACCGTTTCGCCCGGTGCGGAGATTTATCAACCTTTCGGACATGCCTTGATAAGAATGGAGTGCCCTTCTGCCGGGCTCGACTTTGTATTCACCTTTGAGACCGACGGCGACCGCTCGGTATGGGAAAATTTCTTTTACGGTTCCCAAGGAATGGTCGTGGCCGTCGAATCCGACCGTTTTCTGCGCGATATTGCCGGCGAAATGCGCGGAGTGGCTGCCTTCAGGCTGAACCTGTCTCCGAGTCAGAAACAGAAGCTCTGGCAAGAACTTGACGCTCTCATCGCGCGCCCAGCGGTTAATTTCAATCTCCGCCAACAGAATTGCATGTCGGAAATGCTGGCGGCAGTTAATACTGCAATATATCCCGACACCATTGAT
>CABRZA010000168.1 GCA_902475285.1 uncultured Porphyromonadaceae bacterium | reverse complement strand
CTTACGGCTATGAACGAGCACATGCCCAGGAAGTAGGCAAAAATCATGTTGTCGACGAAAATCGACCGTATGAAGATATTCAGATTGTCCATTGCGAGGCAGTGTTAGATTGTTATGCCTGTTTGTCCTGCAGGTCTTTGTTGATGCTGCGGTGCACCCAAATTATGCATGCCACGGTCACGAGGGCCATAGGCGGCAGAATCATCAGGCCGTTGTTAACGTATCCGGCTTCGTAGAAACACTGCGGAACCACCTGAAAGCCGAACAGCGTGCCCGAGCCCAGGAGTTCGCGGAAGAAGGCGACGATTACGAGGATGATGGTGTAGCCAATGCCGTTGCCCACGCCGTCGAGAAACGACGGCCAGGGCCGATTGCCCATGGCGAACGCTTCGAGGCGCCCCATAAGTATGCAGTTGGTGATTATTAGACCGATGAATACCGAGAGCTGCTTGCTTACAGAGTATGCGTAGGCTTCGAGGAGCTGCGACACTATCACAACTAGGCCGGCCACTACCACGAGCTGCACAATAATGCGTATGTTGGTGGGTATGGTGTTGCGTATGAGCGATATAATTACGTTGCTGAACGCCAGTACGGCGATCACCGACAGGCCCATCACGAGAGCCGGCTCAAGCTTGGCTGTGACGGCGAGCACCGAGCATATGCCCAGTATCTGCACCACCACGGGATTGTCTTTCGAGAAAGGATTGAAAAAGGTGCTTTTATTGTCAGTCTTAGCCATGGCGGTGCTTATTTATTGTTGTGGAGGTTGGAGAGGAAGGCAGCATAGGGCGACAGGCAGTTGTCGATCATCGCACCCACGCCCTTGCTCGTTATTGTGCCGCCCGACACTCCGTCGACGGCCTCGCATCCTTCGGGTGCGGGCATGCCGGCTTTCACCACAGCTATGGGTGCGAAGTGATTGTCGAGCAGCAGATGCTTGCCTTTGAAACGGCTGGAGAAGGCGGGTTTCTCTATCTCGGCGCCCAGACCGGGAGTCTCGCCCTGATGCGCGAAGTAGGCTCCGTAGACAGTCGAGCCGTCGGCGTCGACGGCGATGTAGCCCCAAATGGGTCCCCAAAGGCCGGCTCCATAGAGCGGCAGTATGTATTTTGTGGCGCCGTCGGGAAGCGTAGCGACATATACGGGCAGAAGGCGCTCTGCTGCGGCTTCCTTGCTCTGCATGGCCACATCAACGTCGAAGGCCTTAACGGGAGTATCAACTACTGTGCCGTTGATGTCGACTACAATCTGCGATGTCACAGTGCTGTCGAATACGGCGGCAGTCTCGCCCGCAGTCGCCTCGATGCCGACACTCGCCAATATCTGCCGCATTTTGTCGGCGTTGGCGTTGGCCGTCTGGTGGTCTTTCAGCGATATCGATGTCAGAGCCAGTGCCGTGCCCACAACCACCACGAGCACTATTATATAGATTATGGTGTAGGTGTTGCTTTGCTTGTTCATTGCTGTATGGCTTTAGCTTTTGTGCGGTTCATTCGGCGGCGTATGTTGGCTTGCACCACACAGTAGTCGATGAGCGGTGCGAAGCAGTTCATCAGGAGCACTGCGAGCATAGCGCCTTCGGGATATCCGGTGTTGTAGGTGCGAATCAATATGGCGACGGCGCCGATCAGGAAGCCGTAGATATACTTGCCGGTGGTGGTTCGTGCGGCGGTCACGGGGTCGGTGGCCATGAATACGGCTGCGAAAGCGAAGCCTCCGAGCAGCAGCTGTTCGCCTGCGGGAATGTAGGAAGCAGGGTATAGCGGCGTGGCGAAGGCATTGGCGATAAGGCCTGTGGCGAGGCCGCCGACAATTACCGACAGCATGATGCGCCACGATGCGATGCCGCTTGCAAGAAGGATTACGGCGCCTATTAATATGCACAGCGTGGAGGTCTCTCCGAAAGAGCCGGGTATGAAGCCCAGAAATGCCTGCCATGCGTCGATTATCTGTCCGTCGATGCCAGTGAGCGTAATATCGGGCCCGTTCTGCAGGGCTATCTGACCCAGAGGAGTGGCACCTGTAAAGCCGTCGGGCGTAGGGGTGCCGAAACCGAAGGGTGTGGACGCAGCGACGTATACCTTGTCGCCCGACATCTGTGCCGGATAGGCGAAGAAGAGGAATGCGCGGGTGACAAGAGCCACGTTCACAACATTGTAGCCCGTGCCGCCGAATACCTCCTTGGCGAAAACAACGGCGAATGCCACGGCTACGGCGAGCATCCACAGCGGTATCTCGGCGGGGCAAATCATCGGCACTAGGATACCCGTAACCAGGAATCCCTCCTGAATTTCCTCCTTGCGCCACTGGGCGAAGGCGAACTCAATGCCGAGGCCAACCACATAGGCCACTACTACTCGCGGCAAGATGGTGAGGAAACCGTAGATTACGAGTTGCCAGAAAGGAAACTCGGTTGCTCCCAACGACAGCCAATGCTGATAGCCGGTGTTGTAGATGCCGAAGAGAAAGCACGGCATGAGTGCGAGCACCACGGTGATCATGGTGCGCTTGGCGTCGATATTGTCGTGGATTTGTACCGCGCCCGTTGCCGGCGACGTGGTGCGCGGAGTGTAGAGAAAGGTCTCGAAGCCGTCGTAGACCGAGTGAAACTCGTGAAAGCGGCCGCCGGGCTCGAATTGTGGCTTTATTTTATCGAGAAAACTACGTAAGCGTGCCAAAACTATGTTATTTCGGTGGTTATACTTTTTATTCAAGCTCCTTGCGGAGGAAATCGAGGCCATCGCGGACAATCTGTTGGAGAGGCATCTTCGATGTATCGGCATATTCGGCGGCTGCGAAATCCTCGGGAGCCACCTCATATATGCCCAAACGCTCCATGCCCTCGATGTCGCGGGCTATGATGGCTTTCAGAAGATATTCCGGGAGAATGTCGGCCGGCATGTAGCGGTCGTATTCTCCGCTCATTATCATAGCGCGTCGGCCGCCCAGCAGGCGCGCGTCTGGGCTGAATGCGCGGCTGAGGAAGTGCCCCGGGAATGTGCGGCTCTCGCTCATCTTCGACGGCGAGAATGATGCCCACCCCATAAACTCGTCGCGGTCGTCGCCGTCGGCGATAACCGTGAGCTGACGGTAAGGAAAATGCAGATACCCGTCGGCTTCGATGGCGCAGCCGGTGAGAAGGTTGCCGCTCACTATGCGCACATGATGCTCGGATGCTTTGAGTCGGCCGGCAAGCAGCGGAGCCACGGCACTTCCGGCAGGGGCAAGGAGCAGGGCAGGGCGCTCAACCTCCGGCCCGGTAAGAGCTACGGCGGCCAACCATTGGGGGCGACCCGTGCGGACAATCCGGCCTATGCGGCCCAGGGCCTGAGCGTCGAGAGTCCAGATGGTTTCTCCTTTGTTGACCGGGGCGACGTTGGCAGCAATCATGCCGGGATTGCCTGCGGGGTAGCCGCCTTCAATTTCGACATCTTCCGTTCCTTCGATTTTGCCGAAAGTCCACGATGCGTCGTGCGCGAAGTAAACCTTGCCTTCGGTAGCCTGGCGAAGGAGTGCGGCGCCGGCCTTGAAATCGTCGGCTTCGAAGAGCTCGCCGAGTGTTGCTGCAGGGGCTGCGAGAGGAGCGTTGTCGACGGCGCTGACAAAGATGTCGCGCACACGCGTGCCAGGAACAGGCACTATGGCGTAGGGGCGCTGGCGCATCAGGGCCAGAAGACCGTTCTGCGCAAGGAACGAATGGGCGTCGGCGGCCGTAGTGCCGTTGTAGATCACTGTGGCGGCAGGCTGCGGCGTTTCGGCGCAGTCGATTTCCACGCGCAGGATTTTACGCCGTTCGCCTCGGACTACACTGCGGACCGTACCGGCTACCGGCGATACGAGTTTTACCTCCGGATGCAGTTTGTCGAAAAGGAGGGCGTCGCCAGGCGTTACCGCATCGCCTTCCTTGACGGCCGGTTTGGGTGTGAAGCCTGGAAAATCGTCGGGTGTCACGGCCACGGTCTTAACCTTGCGGGTCAAGTCCACCACAGTTGGTGTGGCGGGTAAAAAGCCTGATATGTTGAGCTTTAAGCCTTTCTTGAGCTTCAGTTTCATTGTTGTGCTGCTGATGAATGGCAAATAATGGGCAAAGGTAATAATTTTTTGCTAAAAATCATTAAATGCCT
>CABRZA010000167.1 GCA_902475285.1 uncultured Porphyromonadaceae bacterium | reverse complement strand
GCTAGAATTTTAATGTAAATAAATGTTAATGCGAGAAAATATCTTTTTTTGAAGATTTTAAAACATTGCTAATAAGCATGATATGTATGGGATGGATTGTTACACGATTGTTACAATAGTGTAAATGTAACGTATTTGTAGCACGAAATGCGCTGATTTGGCACCGAATTGGGTGTGTAAGGAAAGGGACTCACGCGGTGATTGCTGAGGCATCGAGCGGGCGCCGACCTCTGTGCCTGTGAGGGCCGCGGGGATTATGTCGTGGGTGCGGCATACATGTCCTCGGCGGTTCTGTGTGGGATTGCCTCCGGTCCGGCGGCATCTGTGGCTGCTTCTTGATTGTTGATTTTTTTGGTTAAAATACGGTGTGGCTATTGTTTTGTCGGGAATTTGTCGTAAATTTGCAACACAACAGCTATTCGTAGCCTTGAATCTGCTAAGTAAAACAACAACCTCTATAAATCTAAGTTTATGAACATCACAAAACTACGCCTACCGGGATTTATGGCCGGAGCCGCTTTCGGCTTGTCCATGCTTCTCGGTGCCGCACCGGCACACGCCGCTGCTGCCAAAGTGTATTTCATGCACGACGGCATTGTGTATCTCATCACGGGCAATAAGATAAGCACGCCCGCCCTGCACCCCAAGCGCAACCCGCCGGTGCCTGAAAACGTAGAGAACTACGATCCCAACTACATGTATACGGGCGACATCGTACTTCCCGCCACCGTGGAATACAAGGGCGTAACTTACACCCTCAACGACCTCTCGACCGGCTTCAAGGGTATGCCCATCACCTCGATCGTGATGCCCGAGACTGTCACCACCCTCGGCAACGGCGCCTTCCAGGACTGCGACCAGCTCACCTCGGTGACCATGTCGCCCGCCGTTACGAAGTATACCACATCGCTCTTCGCAGGCTGTGTGAAGCTGAAAGAATTCACCGTTCCGGGCACCATCACCCAGCTGGGCTCGTCGATGTTCAAGGATTGCACCGCGCTCGAAAAACTCACTTTCGAGGCATCCGACACCCCTCTGTCGCTCACGGCACTGCACATCCTCGACGGTCCTGACAAGAACCTCAAAGAGCTCTACGCCTACCGCCAGCTCGACGACGACGGCACAATGGTCAACAAGCCCTTCCGCGGCAACACCAACCTGACCAAGGTTGTTGTGGGCGAGAAGTTCACCAAGCTTTCGGCCAGCTACTTCGAAGGCTGCTCGGCACTGGCCGACGTAACGTTCGAAGGCCAGCCCACCGAGTTCAACTCGGCCACCTTCGCCGGCACCGCCGTCAAGAGCATCGAGATTCCGGCTTCGATCACCAACATTCCCGCCAGCTGCTTTGCCGGTTGCGCACAGCTCGCCAAGGTGACCTGCAAGGGTGATGTAGCCGCCATCGAGGCCATGGCCTTCCAGAACACCGGCCTCGCCACCTTCGAAGGCTTCCCCGCAAGCATCGCCACCATCGCCGACATGGCCTTCCAGAACGCCAAACTCTCGGGCGACCTCACGCTGCCCGCATCGCTTGCCCGCCTGGGCGCACAGGCTTTCGCCGGCAATGAAGGCATCACCTCCATCGCCATGCCCGCACCCCTGCGCAGCATAGGCAACGGCGCCTTCATGCGCATTCCCGCCCTGGCAACACTCACCGTCGACGCCGCCAACGAAAACTACGTCGACGTCGACCACAAGTACGTAACCGACAAGGAAGGCAAGACCCTCGTGGCTTTCGCCCCCATGTGCGACATCGAAACCCTCGACATCCCCACCGTCGAGGCCATAGCTCCCTACGCCTGCTACGGCGCCGCCAAGCTCAAAGCACTCAAGGCCGACGCCTGCACCAACTACGGCGACTACTCCTTCCTCGGCTCGGGTCTTGAAAGCCTCACCGTGAAGGGTCTCGTTGGCCGCTATGTAGCCCAGGACTGCCACTCGCTGGCCGAACTCACAGTTGAAGGCGCCGAGGTGCCCGTGGGCATCGCCGCCGGCTGCGAGAAGCTCGCCAACGTAAACCTCCAGTCGAACCTCACCGTTGTGAAGCAGGATGCCTTCAAGGGCACTGCCGCATTGAAGAGCCTCGACCTGGGCTCCATCCTCGCCATCATCGAGGCCGGTGCCTTCGACAACTGCGGTCTTGAAACCCTCACCGTAGGCTCCACCTATCCCGCCGTTATGCCCGAAGGTGTCTTCACCGACGCTCACTCGGCCATCGTTGCCAAGGTGCCCGTCGAGCTCGTCGACACCTACAAGGCAGCTGCCGGCTGGAACAAACTCACCGTCACCGGCGACGCCAACGTTGTAGCCGGCGGTGCCGACATGGGCATGCCCGCCGGCCTCTACTACGCCGGTGAGGACGGTATGCTCCACTGCGTATACGCCGACGGCGAAAGCGACACCTACGACGTAGGCGGCATTCCCCACACCTTCCAGCTCCTCCAGTTCAAGAACCGTATCTACGGTGCTTGCGCCGGCAATAAGTTTGTCTACTCCGCCACCGGTGCCACCGACGGCGACGGCAAGCTCTTCTACATCTCCAAGGTAGGCGGCGAAACCTTCCAGGCAGTCGTTCTCGACAATGCCGGCGGCAACGCCTACAAGGATCCCTTCGGCCTCTACATCTACGACGAGACCCTCTATGTGAACGACCGCAACGTGTGCGTGCGCAAGATTCCCGCCGACGCCATCTCGCTTCCCTCCGACTACGCTTCGTGGATGGAGAACAACTGGATGGCCTACTACGGTCAGGGCTGGTCGTACGGCTGCATCAAGTCGGGCTTCGCAATCACCACCGCCGCCGGCGGCACCGAACCCCTCTACTGGCTCGGCATGAAGTATAACGGCAACGGTATCTTCCGCTTCCGCGCAGGCGATATCGGCAACGCCGAGAAGGCCGGTCCGATGCCTGCCGAGGCTGCGTTCTTCGCCAACCACGACGCCATCATCACCACCTTCAACATCGACGAGGCCCACGGCCATCTCTATCTCTATGTCGACTTCATGGGCAAGCCCGGTGCATATGTCAAGGGCGGTATCTACCGTGTGAACATCGCCGACGTCGAGGCCAATCCTACCGGCGACTTCGCATCGTTCAACCCCGTTCTCATCGACGGCGCTCCCGTGATGTGGGAAGGCTCGGGTGCCAACGAGCACGTGGGCATACCCCAGTTCGCCTTCGACGAGAAGAAGGAATATCTCTACTGGTGCCACCGCGAACCTACCGCCGACCAGATCAGCACTATTGAAGCTGCCGAGGCTCCCGGCGTGAAGAACAGCGCGGGCGTGCCCTACCAGTATCAGTGGGCCGAGACCTTCGACGACAGCAAGGCCACACACCACGATGCCATCAAGCGCATCAAGCTCGGCGAGGCCCAGCCCACCGTCGAAATCGTGAAGGCCGGTGTCCGCGGCTACGGTCTTGTCCCCGTCAACTACGAAGGCTCCACCAAGCCTGCCGGTGCCCACACCGTAATTGCCCAGCAGCCTGAGCTCATCAGCGCCGTTGCCGGTGTTATCACCGCTGCCGAGGCTGCCACCGTCGAAATCTTCGACGTTAAGGGCACAATGATTGCCTCCGTTGCCCTCGCCGCCGGCGAAAGCTACGACGCCACCGCCCTCAACGCCGGTGTATATGTAGCCGTCGCTACCGCCGAAGGCGCACAGCAGGTGCTCAAGTTCGCCAAATAATCCCCACCGATTATAGCCCCTCCCGACTCCGTCCCGCACCCCGGGGCGGAGTTTTTTCGTGTAAAAAGATACAATTACTTGGCGGGATTAAGATAAAAATGTAACTTTGCGAAGTGGAGCGACTTTTGAAAAATAACTCCCCTACAACACTCCTATGACAATGATTTTCAGATCGCATTTATTATTTGACTGGCACTTAATCTTTGGCGGCATTGCTATTGCCGCAATGGCCACTGCGTGTGGTGGCGCAAGCACTGCTGAGGCAGAAGATGTCGAAGGTATCGAATGGAATGTGACAGTTCGCAGGGCTGTGCAGTTTGATGACTCTCTGAGAGGTATAAGCACCGACCGCAGCTATACCCTTGGCGATACAGCGTCGGTAAATGAGCAACTTATGAGCGAAAAGCCGGAAAATCTTACGTTCGAATGGACCGTAGCCGCAACAGACGGGACAATCCGGTTGGTTGCCTACGAAAGCGAACCGAT
>CABRZA010000166.1 GCA_902475285.1 uncultured Porphyromonadaceae bacterium | reverse complement strand
AAAATTTCGTGGTTCGGGGAAAAATGCGTAACTTTGCGTGCAATAACGAAACACCCACAGAACAACATATGTCGTTTATTGCAGATCGTGTAAAGATGGACGGACTCACCTTCGACGACGTCCTGCTTATCCCGGCCTTCTCGAATGTGCTTCCCCGCGAAGTGAAGCTGGCCACGCGCTTTTCGCGCAACATAACCCTCAACGTTCCCATCGTATCGGCAGCTATGGATACAGTCACCGAAAGTGAGCTTGCCATAGCAATCGCCCGCGAGGGAGGGCTGGGGGTAATTCATAAAAATATGTCGATTGCCGAGCAGGCGCGCCAGGTGCACGCGGTGAAGCGTGCCGAGAACGGCATGATCTACGACCCGGTGACCATCGCCAGCGGCTCGACGGTGGGCGACGCCCTGCGAATGATGGCCGAATACCACATCGGCGGCATACCCGTGGTCGACGCCGACGGCCGCCTCATTGGCATCGTAACCAACCGCGACCTGCGCTTCGAGCGCGACAACGCCCGCTCCATCGACGAGGTGATGACCCTCGAGAACCTCGTGGTTACCTCCTTCGGCACCGACCTCGAAAAGGCTGCCGACATCCTCCAAAGCCACAAGATAGAGAAGCTGCCGGTGGTCGACGCCGACGGCAAACTCATAGGACTCATTACCTACAAGGACATCACCAAGGCCAAGGACAAGCCCCAGGCCTGCAAGGATTCGCGCGGACGCCTGCGCGTGGCTGCCGGCATAGGCGTGACTGCCGACTCGATGGAGCGTGCCCAGGCATTGGTCAACGCCGGTGTCGACGCCATCGTTATCGACACGGCCCACGGCCATTCGGCCGGTGTGGTGAAAGTGCTGCGCCAGGTGAAGGAAGCCTTCCCCGAAATCGACGTCGTGGTGGGCAACATAGCCACCGGCGACGCGGCCCGTTACCTCGTCGACAACGGCGCCGACGGCGTGAAGGTGGGCATAGGCCCGGGCTCGATATGCACCACGCGCATCATTGCCGGCGTGGGCGTGCCGCAGCTGTCGGCCGTCTACGACGTTGCCAAGGCCCTCGAAGGCACCGGTGTGCCTCTGATTGCCGACGGCGGCATTCGCTACAGCGGCGACATCGTAAAGGCTCTTGCCGCAGGCGCGCACTCGGTGATGCTCGGCGGCATGCTGGCCGGCGTCGAGGAGTCGCCCGGCGACACCATAATATTCAACGGCCGCAAGTACAAGACCTACCGCGGCATGGGCTCGCTCGAGGCAATGGAGCGCGGCTCGAAGGACCGCTATTTCCAGGCCGGTGAGAGCGACGTGAAGAAGCTCGTACCCGAAGGCATTGCCGCCCGCGTGCCCTACAAGGGAACTCTCTATGAGGTTGTCTACCAGATGCTCGGCGGTCTGCGCTCGGGCATGGGCTACTGCGGCGCGCACAACATCGATGAGCTTCACCACGCTCAGTTCACACGCATCACGGGCGCCGGCGTGGCCGAGAGCCACCCGCACGATGTGGCCATCACCGCCGAGGCTCCAAATTACAGCACAGGAGTATAATGCCCGGGCCTAACGTTCAGGCGCAGCGCCCGCGCAAACGCTGGGTGTCGCTTGCGATAAAGACAATATGGATAGCCTTCGCCGCCGCGGTGGTGCTGGGGGGAGTATTCTTCCTCATGGTCTACAACGGGGTGATAGGCTATATGCCTCCCGTCGAGGAACTTAAAAATCCGCAGGACAAGTTTGCCACCGTGGTTTACAGCTCCGACGGTGAGGAGCTGGGGCGCTACTTCCGCAACACGGGCAACCGCGTGTACGCCGACTTCGACGAGATTTCGCCGGGGGTGGTCGACGCGCTGATAGCTACCGAGGACGCCCGCTTCAACGACCACTCGGGCATCGACATGAAGGCCGTTGCCCGCGCCGTGTTCAAGACTGTGCTCATGGGCCAGAAGAGCGCCGGCGGCGGTTCGACCATAACGCAACAGCTTGCCAAGCAGCTCTATACACCCCCGAGCTCGGGCCTGTTCTCGCGCGCCGTACAGAAGCCCATAGAGTGGATGATAGCCATCAAGCTCGAGCGCTTCTACTCGAAGGAGGAGATATTGAAGATGTATCTCAATCAGTTCGACTTCCTCTACAATGCCGTGGGCATCAAGTCGGCGGCGAAGGTTTACTTCAACAAGACCGCCGCCGAGCTCGACACCCTCGAGGCCGCCACGCTGGTGGGTATGGTGAAGAACCCCTCGTACTTCAACCCCGTGCGCCAGCCGGAGCGTACGCGTCAACGCCGCAACGTGGTGCTCGACCAGATGTACAAGGCTGACATGCTCACGCGCGAGGAGCGCGACAGCCTTCAGGCACAGCCTCTTACGCTCGACTTCCAGCGCGTCGACCACAAGGACGGCCTGGCGCCCTATTTCCGCGAGGAGCTCCGGCGCATTCTCACGGCCAAGCGCCCCGAGCGGTCGAACTACCCCTCGTGGGACGGGCAGCGCTATATCGACGACTCCATAGCGTGGGCCACAAACCCGCTCTTCGGCTGGATAGAGAAGACGCGCAAGCCCGACGGCACCAAATACGACCTCTACAACGACGGTCTTAAAATCTACACCACCATCGACTCGCGCATGCAGCGCTATGCCGAGGAGGCCGTGGAGGAGCACATGAGCTCGCTTCAGAAGCAGTTCTTCCGCGAGAAGCGCGGCTCGTCGGCAGCGCCCTATACGTCGAACCGCGGCGAGCTGTCCGACGATATGCGCAAGCGGCTCATACGCAACGCCGTCAAGCAGTCCGAGCGCGGCCGTGTGGCCCGTGTGGCCGGTCTGAGCGAGGCCGAGCTCATGGCGCAGTTCGACACCCCCGTGGAGATGACCGTGTTCAGCTACGCCGGCCCTGTCGACACGCTCATGACGCCGATGGACTCGCTGCTCTACACCAAGTCGTTCCTCCGCGCCGGTTTCATGTCGATGGACCCCTCGACGGGCTTCGTCAAGGCCTATGTCGGCGGTCCCGACTTCCGCTTCTTCCAGTACGACATGGTTTCGACCGGCCGCCGCCAGGTGGGCTCCACCATCAAGCCCTTCCTCTATACCTATGCCTTGGAGACCGACGACTTCACCCCCTGCACCATGATGCTCAACGAGCAGCCCACGCTCTACGACGAGAACGGCCGCATATGGCAGCCGCGCAATGCCGGCAAGGCACGTGTAGGCGAGATGGTCGACCTCCGCTGGGCGCTTACGAACTCCAACAACTGGATTTCGGCCCGCATCATGGACCGCCTGAGCCCGGCCGAGCTGGTGAAGCGCATGCACTCCTACGGCATCACCAACCAGCTCCCGGCAGTTAAATCGCTCTGTCTTGGCCCGTGCGAGGTGTCGGTCAAGGAGATGGTTACGGCCTACAGCGCCTTCGCCAACAAGGGCATGCGCTCCGACCCCGTCTACGTCACCGCCATAGCCGACGCCAACGGCAACATCATTCAGGATTTCAGTCCGTCGCAAACTGAGGTCATCACCCAGAAAGGCTACTACCGAATACTGTCGATACTACTCAACGTGGTCGACAGCGGTACGGGCAACCGCCTGCGCCGTCCTCCTTATAATATTACGGCGCAGACCGGCGGCAAGACCGGCACTACCAACGACAATGCCGACGGCTGGTTCATGGCCTTCACCCCCGATCTGGTGTCGGGCACATGGGTTGGCGGCGAGGACCGTTACATCCACTTCAACAACATGGCCCAGGGTCAGGGTGCGTCGATGGCGCTTCCGATCTACGGCAAGTATATCAGTAAGGTTTATGCCGACCCCGAGCTGCACTACTCGCAGGACGCCCGCTTCGAATTCCCCGCAGGCCTCGACCTCTGCGGAGGCGAGATAGCCGCTCCCGAAGAGACCGAGACCGTGGAGGAAACCATCTCGGGAGCGTTCGACTGACGGCTCCACAGGAAAAGCGGTACAAGGAGCAAATCAAGGGCGCGGCCATGGCCGCGCAAAAAGCCGTATAACGGCGATATTATTGTAGGCACGGGCGTAAGCCCGTGTATATCAATCAAAAAGAACACACGAGCCGCGTAGCGGCGACACTTCTATTCGAGCGGGTGTAAACCCGCTCGTTTTTTACCATACACACAGATTTTGTCGAGGCTGCATTGCTGTTGAGAGTCACGAAAATAGCAAAATGCCAAGATATGTATGCAAAACAGCGCT
>CABRZA010000165.1 GCA_902475285.1 uncultured Porphyromonadaceae bacterium | reverse complement strand
CTCCAGTTGTAGGAGAATCGTCTGTGGTGGAGTAATTGAGGCCGCCAAATACATTTCCTTCTGGCAATGACTCAACCTCAATCTTCACAATTTCCTGTGCCTGCGCCAGGGCAGGGAGAACCAACAAAAGCGCCGCAAGGATATTGCGGAGCGCTTTTGCCTGTCTCGTCAGATTAATCATAAGCGATTATAGTTAGATTTATATTACGAAATTATATCACTAAGAGCCCGAGTATCAAGCCTATAATCACAGCCACCGCCACCGAGCCGACGATGATGTAGAGGTCCTTGTTGGGGTCTTTACCCGAGAGGACGTTGTCGATGTCGGTGATGAAAGCCGTGGCCGACTGGTAGCGTTTGTCGATATCCTTGCGCGTGGCCTTGCCGATGATTTTGCGGAGCTTGCCGTCGGGTATATTTTTGAGCGGCATGGGCTTGGAGAGCACTGCCGATGTTATCTGGGTTATGTTGCCCTTGAAGGGGAGGTCTTCGAGCAGAAGGGCGTACATGAGTATGCCCACCGAGTAGAGGTCCGACGGGGCGCTGTGCTTGGGTATGTCGCCCGACACCAACTCGGGAGCCGAATAGGCGGCCTTGCCTATGAAGGTGCCGAAACGCGTGCCGTCGGCGTTCTGCTCGTTGGTCAGTCGCTTGGCCACGCCGAAGTCGATGAGCTTCACCTTGTTGTCGGAGGTTATCATCACATTGCTGGGGTCGATGTCGCGATGGATGATGCCATCGGTGTGCAGCATGAACAGACCGCTGAGCACGTTCTTTGCTATGAAGCACACGAAGCTCTTGCGGTTGGCTGTATACTGGTTGTAGAGGGTCTGGGCGAAGGGAATTACCTGGCCGTCGCCGTCGGTCACGCGGCCGCCCGTGAGGTCGAGCAGCGACACGCCGTGGAGCAGCTCGCTCACCACATAATAATGCACCTGAGGCCCGTTGCCCGAATCGAACACGCATTCCAGGAAGTCGATCATCTCGATGAGATTAGGGCTCACCATGCGTATGGAGGCCTCGTTGCGCGCGCGTCCTATCACATCGTCGGGCAGGCCGGGATGCATGGCCTTGATGGCCACCTCGCGCTTGGAGCCGTTGTAGCGGTCGGTCTGTATGCCGCGGTAAACCACGCCCATACCGCCGCGGCCCAGAGGCTTGGCGTCGGTGTCGATGAAATACCGGTAGCGCGGGGCCTGCTGGTTGCGATCAATGATTTCTACTAATGGCATAATCTAAAACGTTCCCCGCCGGCTGGCGAGGATATGATGGATTGGGGAGAGAGGCCCGGGGCGGGAAGAAATCCTCGCCCCGGGCGATGTTTTGAGGTTCAGAAAATGGCCGTACCGCCGCCGCTGATGGGGCTCGACGGTATGTCGGGCTGAGTTTCGTTCATGTTGATGTTGACATTCACGTTGCGCTGATGCGTGGCGTTCATGTCGGGCATCGAGGGCATGGGAGGCATCTGCTGTGCGGCGGCCTGGAAGTCGGGGGCGGCGCCGAGGCCGTACTTGGCCGGGTCGACGAGCAGGAGCACCATGCGGTAGTTGAAGCCCACGGTTATCACGTCTTCGCTCACGCAGTTGTGCATGTCGTAGTTGAGGTCCTCGTCGTTAAGCAGGGTGCCGTTGCGCGAGCCGGTGTCGCGGATGCCGGCAATGAGGCGGTCGCCCTTGCGCTGAAGGCGCACGAGTATCTCGCAGTGATGGTCGCTCACGGTCTTCTCGGCAAGACGAACGTCGCAGTCGGCGGCCGAGCCAATGCGGTTGGTGCCGATCTGCAGGGGCCAGAATTCGGCCTGATTGTTGTTGGAAAGGGTGTAGAGGAAGCCCACCACGGGGGCGCCGGGGGTGCGGAGCTCGGGAGTGACGGGGGCGTGACCCTGGCGCGCGTTGGCCCAGGCGTCGACATTGACAGGGTCGTTGACCGCTTGACCGGCCTGGCCGTTGCCGCTGTTCATGTGAGGAATGTAGGTTTCGTCCATATATCGATTGGTTGATTATAATTATCAGGTCCTTTTTCCTATTATATTGATGACTCTAAGGTTTGCAGGAAATGTAAGGCATCAATTATTGCCGCAAAATTAAAGAATATGAATTGTAAACAAACCCTAAAAGCGTGGTGAATATATTCACACAGTGTGACATAATTATTCACACAAAGAGAAACAAGACGAAACCAACTGAAAAATAAACAATTTATATTCAGAATCAATATTTTATGGACGGAAACGGCCCTTTTGGATAGCAAAAAAGGCATCAGACAGCAGGCGATTCACGAGCCTCGCGGCCCTCGCTCGTCTCGTCGGCATTCTCCGATTTAAGCTCCTCGGAGAGCTCGCTGAAAAAGTCGTGGCCCAACACCACCGACACCCGGCGGAGCATCTCCACGTCGATATTGCGCCGCTCGAAGATGTTGTAGGCGTTGCGGCGGTCGCAGTGCAACTCACCGGCAAACCATTTGACGGTGTGATGCTTGGGGTGGGAGTCGAGCACTTCCCTTATACGCTTGCCTATATGCACAGAAGGAGACAGGGTAATTACGGTGTGCGGCCATGTTCCCGGAGCGGCACAGTTGCGACGAAAAAAGCGTGGAACAATGTTCTGTTCTATCGCTATCGGGGCTCGCCAAAGCCTGCTACAGGAAAAACAGTCCACTCCCACGCCTAAGCGGATATCGACGGACCCGGAATCCCGGGGAGCGGATATACGACAAGCATGAGCGTTCTTTGTGGCTGCTTGATCCTCTGTAGCTGAAAATTTGGCGATTTCGATAACAGGATAAAGCAAAAACGCTTGACAACAATGTAGGGAAACCTCCGTTTCCTGCTGCAAAATTACGAAAAGATTAATCATTTACGCAATATCGCATGTTAAAAACTACATTGTCGGCCCCGATGGCGGGAGTGGACTGTATGTGGGGTGGCGCGGTCAATTACGACATATGCTCATTATAATTACCCGAAAAAGCAAAAAATTTGCTAACTTTGCGGCGGCTTATGTGCCTCTTTTGTGCGGCAGCGCACGCCGCCGCGCCGAAGCGCTACCCGTAAGCATCTGATAATGAAACACATCTACAGGTTTACACCTTATCTAAAAAGCGCCATTTGGGGCGGCGAAGAAATTTGCCGCTTCAAGGACATCGCCTGCCCCCGCCACGACATTGGCGAGAGCTGGGAAGTGTCGGCCATGCCCGGCGCCGAAAGCGTCGATGCCGACGACGGCACGCCCCTCTCGGTGCTCACACGCCGCTACGGCGAGCGACTCCTGGGCCGCCACGTGGCACAGCGCTTCGGTAAGATGTTTCCTCTCCTTATAAAATTCATCTACACCCACGACCGCCTCTCGCTGCAGGTACACCCCGACGACGCCCTCGCCGGCCGACGCCACAACATGCTCGGCAAGACCGAAATGTGGTATATCATCGACACCAAGCCCATGGCCACCATACTCTCGGGCCTGGTGCGCGACATCGATGCCGCCGAGTACTTCCGACGCGTGGCCGACGGCACCCTGCAGGACATCGTCGCCTGCCACCACTCAGCCCCCGGCGACGTATTCTTCCTGCCCCCTGGCCGCGTTCATGCAGCCGGCGCAGGCAACTTCCTTGTAGAGGTTCAGCAGGCCAGCGACATCACATACCGCATCGACGACTACCGCCGCCGCGACAGCCAGGGCAAGCTCCGAGAGCTCCACACCGACCTCGCCGCCGACGCCATCGACTTCCGCTGCCACCCCTTTTGCAAGACCGTCCCGCAGCCCGTCGCCCCCGGCACCGAACAGCTCACCCTCTGCCGTTACTTCCGGGTGCTCAAAGAAAGCGTCGACGGCACCCGCACCATAGCCAACACCGACGGCTCATTCATGGTGCTCATATGCATCGACGGCGAAGGCTCGGCCACCGTAGCCGACACCACCGTCGCCCTCACCAAAGGCCAGAGCATCCTCATCCCAGCCGCCGAACCCTCCGCTACCATCGGCGGCCACCTCACCCTCCTCGCAGTCACCGTCCCCCTCTGACGCAAGCGGCGTTTTTAGAGGGCAAAAACAAAAATTTGGCGGTTCGGCCAAAAACAATTATTTTTGCAAACGAAAAGCCCGAATGGTGGAATGGTAGACACGAGGGACTTAAAATCCCTTGGCCATTACGGCTGTATGGGTTCGAGTCCCATTTCGGGCACGAGGCTGCCGGCAATGCCGGCGGCCTTCGCTTTATTATCGCAGGCGCAAGGTCGCATCAAAGATTCAACACTATTTAACATTTGTGCAGGTAAAACGGAACATTTGTTAAGGCTACGTCATTTTAAAGAGGGATT
>CABRZA010000164.1 GCA_902475285.1 uncultured Porphyromonadaceae bacterium | reverse complement strand
GGTGCCGGAGTTTTCCGGAAGATTATATAGTATGAACTGGATTTTTTTTGCCATGTGACGAGTTGTTGAATGTGAGGTGGTTGAGTTGGAAGAGGATATGTCTGCAAAGATAATGATTAATTCTGAGATGTTGCAGCTTGATGGAATTTTTAAATAGAAAGGGCCGGCGTGAGCCGGCCCGAAATTGTTATTCCCACTCGATGGTGGCCGGGGGTTTGGAGGAGATGTCGTAGCATACGCGGTTGACGCCGCGGACTTTGTTGATGATTTCGTTGCTTACGCCGGCGAGGAATTCGTATGGTAGGTGGGCCCAGTCGGCGGTCATGGCGTCGGTGGATGTTACGGCACGGAGTGCGACGGCGTTCTCGTAGGTGCGTTCGTCGCCCATTACGCCCACGCTCTGCACGGGGAGGAGTATTGCTCCGGCCTGCCATACCTGGTTGTAGAGGCCGTTGTCGCGGAGGCCTTGGATGAAGATGTGGTCGGCTTCTTGGAGGACGGCGACCTTTGCGCGTGTGACTTCGCCGAGTATTCGCACGGCCAGACCGGGGCCGGGGAAGGGGTGGCGCTTGATGAGATGCTCGGGCATGCCGAGTGCGCGGCCTACGGCGCGGACTTCGTCCTTGAAGAGGAGGCGGAGGGGCTCGCAGAGCTTGAGGTTCATGCGCTCGGGAAGTCCGCCTACGTTGTGGTGGCTCTTGATGACGGTGCCGGTGATTGAGAGCGACTCTATGCAGTCGGGGTATATGGTGCCCTGGGCGAGCCAGCGGGCGTCGGTTATCTTGGCGGCTTCGGCATCGAAGACTTCGATGAAGTCGGCGCCGATGATTTTGCGCTTGCGCTCGGGCTCGGTAACTCCGGCGAGGTCGGCGAAGAATTTGTCGGAGGCGTCGACGCCTATCACGTTGAGACCGAGGCAGCGGTAGTCGTCGAGGACGTTGCGGAACTCATCCTTGCGGAGCATGCCGTGGTCGACGAATATGCAGGTGAGGTTGGGGCCAATGGCGCGGTTGAGGAGGACGGCGGCGACGGACGAGTCGACGCCGCCGCTGAGGCCGAGAATCACGCGGTCGTTGCCGAGGCGGTCTTTGAGTTCGGCCACGGTGGTGTCGATGAACGATTCGGCGCTCCATGTGCGTCGGGCACCGCATATGCCTACGGCGAAGTTTTCGAGCACCTGCATGCCGCATGTGCTGTGGAACACTTCGGGGTGGAACTGCACGCCCCACATGGGCGGACGTGTCGCGGTGGGCATGCCCTGGAAGGCGGCGTAGCGCACGCGGTCGGTTGAGGCGGTTACGGTGAAGCCGTGGGGCAGGGCGGTGATGGTGTCGCCGTGGCTCATCCACACCTGGGCACCTGCGGTGATACCTTTGAAGAGGGGGCAGATGGCGACGCTTTCGAGGATTGCGCGGCCGTATTCGCGCGAGGGCGCGGGCTCTACCTTACCTCCGAGGGCGGCAGCCATGAGCTGTGCGCCGTAGCATATGCCGAGGACGGGGATAGCGGGGTTGAGTGCCTCGAAGTCGATATGAAAAGCATCGTCGCTGTAAACGGACAGGGGACTGCCCGACAGGACGATGCCTATAACGCCTTCGGCCTCTTCGTGGCCGGGCACATACTTGTTGTAAGGGATTATCTCACTGTAAATATTAAGCTCGCGGATTCGGCGACCGATCAGCTGAGTGGTCTGCGACCCGAAGTCGAGGATAACGATTTTCTCCATGCGTAGAAATTTTCCACAAAATTACGCATTTCGGCGCGCCCGCGCAAATTTAATTTGCGGAAGAGGGTCAGACGGCGAGCCAGGTGACGCGGGTGGCTTCGTGGGGGCGCGGGGGCTCGAGTTTGGAGAGCATTGTGGCGATGACGGCCTCGGGCACTGCGTAGGGGCGGTCGGCGTTGCGTGAGAGGAGGGTAGGCCACGGGGTTTCGAGGTAGACCACGTGGACGGCGGCGCCGTAGCTTTCGAAGAGCCCGACGAGCTGTCGGCGCATGGTGCGGGTGAGGTTTGTGGCGTTCCACACGAAGGGGCGGTGCTGGCGCAGATGTTCTTTGGCCTGCTCTTTGGCGATGTTCGCCACGGGGCCCTGGTTGGCCGTCGGAGGCACTTTGAGGGCACGGCGTATTTCATCGAGCGATACCATGGGCATGTCGGGGAGATTCTGCCGGATCCAAGTGTCCTTGCCAGTGCCGGGGAGTCCGGCCATGAGGTAGACGGTGCCCCAGGTGTCGTCGTAGAGCTGCTGGTCTTTCCATACATCGCGTCCGTCGAGGAAGGCGTGCATGGTGTGGTCGGACGGGAAGGGGTAGCAGGCATCGAGGCATCCTTCGTCGGCGGCCAACTCGCGGCATAGTGCCACGCGGTCGAGCATGGCGTCGTGGTCGGGGGATATTCGGCCTAGTATGTCGGCATCGGCAAGGGTGCAAAGCAAGCGCAGCGAGAAGAGCGGCGCCAGGCGGCTGTCGGAGGCCATTCGGTGGAGGCGCCGGGCGCCGTCGGGTGCGTCGATGGCATAGGGCGGGAAGGAATGGTACTCTATGAGCGAGCACACGGCCTCGCGGCACGCCATGAGCTCGGGCGTGCCGCACATGCCGGCGTGCCATAGTCTTTCTCGTGCCATACGGCTGCCTGCGGGGGCATGGTGGGGCGATTCGATGCGTCCGGCAATCTCCACGGTGGTGGTCGTCTTGCCTATGTCGTGGAGCTTGGCGGCGGCCATGAGCACCTCGCGCGCCTGCGGGGACAGCGCGGCGTAGGAGGGCAGGGCAGCGAGGGCTTCGCATACCATAAGGGTATGGGTGTACACATCGCCCTCGCCGTGCCATTGCGGCGGTTGCGGCGTGCTCCGCATGTCGGAGGCGAGGGATGCGAGAACGCTGTCGGCGGCTGACGTCAATGTCATAGGAAGAGGTCGGTGACGGGCACGGTGATGCGGTTGGGCACTATGGGGCGGTCGAGCCAGTGCGACTGCGATTCTTCGATTGTTTGGAGGAAGGAGGCGCGGACGTACTTCATGCGGTCGACGACGCAGCCGTCGTCTTCAACTTTGATGTAGATGCCTTCCATGGTTCGCGCGGCGTCGGTTTCGCGGCATATGCGGTCGGGGTCGAGGCCGAGGCGCTCGGCATCCTGGCGGAGATGGCCGATGTGGTCGGCGGAAATATAATTCGAGTCGCCGAGGTATTGGAGAATTTCATCGATGCTTCGGAAGACGCCTTCGGCCAACACCGGGCAGGAGGCTACGGGGAGGGCGGCGGTGAGTCGACGTCGCGAGGGGGTGTCGAGAAATCGGTCGGTCTCCCGATCGAGGATGTCGAACTCCATGAAGTAGTGGGGGAGTAGGTCGTAGTATATGGAGTGCTTGGCGTACATCCATTCGCCGTACATCACATAGCGGTCGCCCAGCACGCGGTAAAGGGTATCGCGGTGGACGGCGCCCCATTGTTTGAGGAGGTCGTAGTGCTTTTCGCGCGGACCGCCGGTGAGGAAGTGTCCGCGGCTCTGGAGGCGGAGCTCGCCGTCGGAGGTGAAGGATATGGCCGAGTTGGCGCCGTCGATTTTTTCTTCGAGCACAAGGTGCCGGCCGGCTATCTCGCCGAAACGCCTCTGGGTGAGGTCTTCGTCGCCGGGTTGGAGGCGCGAGCCCTGGATATGGGGCGTGCGGGGATATTTTATGATTATGTCTTCGCGTTTCATATGTAGGCAATCATTACATGGTGGCCCGTGACCGACATGAATTTCACTTTTCGGCATCCGGCGTCAATGAAATGGCGCTCGAGGTCGGTGGCGGAGAACAGATGGATGTGTTCGGGATTGTCGTCGGGTTTCGACGGTACGGAGACTATGACGTAGTTGCGGGCGAGCCGCACGGCATTGTGCACGGCGCTTGGGGTGTCGGGGATATGTTCGAGGACTTCGAGGACGGTGACGACGTCGAACGATTTGTCGGGAATGGGGGCAGCGCATATGTCGCCGGCCATGGGGTGGAGATTGTGGATTCCGCCGAGGGCGAGACATTCGAGCAATTCCACGCGGTGGGGCAGGATATCGATGCTTGTGACTTCAAGGGCGGGGAACTCGCGCAGGAGGGGGAAGAGGAACACGCCGCGTCCGCTTCCGACATCGAGAAGCGAATGGCATTGGCCTGCGGGCACTATGCCTTGGAGAAATCCGAGCACTGCCTGCACTCGGGGCAAATCGTCCTTTGCCTTGAAGTAGTGCATTTTTTTCTCGGGCGGCTTTTGGCTGCCGGTATATTTCAATTCATATCCCCGCTGGTATGCGCTTGCGAGGAGAGAGAGGTACTGTTTGTCCATAAGCGGTAATGGGGAGTGATGAAAAACAAAAAAGCCGATATCGGGTGATATCAGCTTTTTGTGGCGAGTAGCGAATTCGGGAATCGAACCCGAGTCTCCACCTTGAGAGGGTGGCGTGCTAGGCCACTACACTAAAGCGCCGTTTGCTTTTTGCACTGCAAAGTTACGGCGACTTT
>CABRZA010000163.1 GCA_902475285.1 uncultured Porphyromonadaceae bacterium | reverse complement strand
CCCGCCCAGGCTGTATATTCTAAAAACAGCTATTTTGCAACACCCCAAACAAGCCGCGTCAGCGGCGACATTTTTATCCGAGTGGGTGTCAACCCACCCGCACATCGGAAAACTTGCTAAGAGAACAGCATTGAATCGCCTCCCCTCAGCATTCCGCTCTCTCAGAACGGGTAACCCACCGAGAAATGGAAGTTGGTGTCGCGCGACCATTTGGGATGTATCAGCGGCCAGCGCTCCTGATTCATGGCAGGGTTATAGGCCTTCACACCCAAGTCGAGGCGAAGAAGGAAGTAGGTGAAGTCGAGGCGTATGCCCACGCCGTCGGCGAGCGCAATCTGCTTGTAGAATGAGTCGAAGCGAAACTCGCCGCCGGGCTGGTTCTCATAGTTCTTGATGGTCCAGATGTTGCCGGCGTCGACGAAAAGCGCTCCCTCCAGCACCCAGAAAAGTTTGGCGCGGTATTCTACACTGAGGTCCAGGCGTATGTCGCCGCACTGATTTATGAAGTCCGTCACGGAGTTTCGGGCGTCGTAGGCTCCCGGACCGAGAGTACGCACACCCCAGCCGCGCACGCCGTTGGCACCGCCGGCATAGAAGCGCTTCTCGAAGGGCACCATGGTAGAGTTGCCGTAGGGGTAGGCTATGCCGAAGCCGCCGTGCACCGCGATGGCGTTGCGGTCGTTGAAGTTGCGGGTGAAGGTATAGTCGATTTCACCCTTCACATACTGCGCGTACTGTATGCCGAAAATCTTGTACACCCCGTCGGAGCGGTGCAGCCCGGCCAGATGGGATATGCCGTAGAGAAGGTTGCCCGCAATTTCACCGCTCACGCGGAGACTCGACACCCGGGGTTGCACCGAGAGTGCATTGACCGTGGCCGAGGGCAGCCGCCGGTTGGTGCGCGAATAGGTGTAGCCCATGCGCATTATGAAGTGGTCCTCGTAGCTGTACCGAAGCAAGGGGTTGGAAGGCGCTATCTGGTCGATGAAGTCGATGGTCGAGCGCGGCAGCCGCACATAGTTTATGTCGACGAGGTCGAAGGTGTTGCGGTGCTGCCATCCGTTGCGGCGCTGCTGCCATTTCCACTTCCAGGCCGTGCCAAGGATGATGCGGGTGTATTCGGGCCGCTCCTGATAGTTGGCCGACAGGGTAAACTCTGTCGACGCCAGCATGCGCTGCTTGAACGACTTCGACAGAAAAGGGCACTCGAATTTAGGGAAGGTGATGCCCACCTCACCGGCGAACTCGGTGTAACGGTTGTTGATGATGCCGTCGTAGTGGCCCGACAGAGCCTCGTAGGATGCTCTCAGCTTGGCCGTCAGCAATTCGGAACCCCGGGCGAGATTGCGGTTCTGGTAGGTAAGGCCGAGGCCGAAGCCGAAGTCGCCCTCCGAATTGGTGCCCTCGACCTCGACGGCAACGCTCATCTTCTTGTTGCGCGAGAGCACGATGGTGGCGTCGAGCAGCCCGAAGTCGCCCAACGAGCCCGCAGGCGTCATCTCGATGTTGATGAACTTCACGATGCTCAGACGCCCGAGGGCCTCGTAGGTACGCTCAACGTCGGCGGCGTTGTAGGGCAGCCCGGGATGGATGAAGCACATCTCGTCGAGCACCTTGGGCTTGATGTAGCGGTCGGTGCCGTATACCACACTGATGTCGCCGTAGGCGGCAGTGTCGGAGAGGGCCTCGTTGCCGTCGGTAAGGAGATAGGTCACGGAGCGCACCACATACTTGCGGTGGCGCACGGCGGCCTGCATTTCGGTCACCTGCGCGGGGGCATGGATATTGAGCGTGAGCCCGGCGAGCTTGCTGCCGGCCACGGTGTCGGCGGTGAAGTTTATATACTCGCGGTTGAAGTTGAAATAGCCGGCGTTGCGCAGCAAGCGCGTGATGCGGCCGCGCTCGTTGTCGAGATTGTTGCGGTCGAGCAGCATGCCGGGGTGAATGTCCGATGCGGCGGTATCGGCCATCACCAGGCGACGTATTGCCGTGTCGGGGATATTGTAGTCCACCATGGATATGCGGTGCGGCTCGCCGGCGGCGATGCGGTAGTGCACGGCCATCTTCTTCGGCCCAGAGCTCACGGTGTCGGCCGTGACGGCGGCGTCGAGGTATCCTCGGTTCACCAATGCGAGATTCAGCTGGCGGCAGGAGGCGTCGGTGAGCGCCGCGTCGTAAATCACCGGAGGCTGCCCCACGCGGCGAAGCCAACGGTTGTACCACTTGGTGGAGTCGCGGCCCGAGAGGCTGTAAGTGGCGAGCTGGAGTTTGGCGAAGCCGAGCACCTTGTGGTTCGGAGTCTGGCGCAGGAAATTGTAGAGCTCGCCCTCGGCCACATCGTCGCGGTCGACGACGTCGACGGTGGCCTTGTCGAGCAGATACTCGCCTTCCGGCACATGCTTTGTAGAGCTGCATGCTGCCAGTGCCGCGACAAGAACGACGGCGACGACGGAACGAATCAAAAGCCTTATATCCAAGCTGTCAGACGGGAATAGAGAACACAAAACGGGCACCTCCTCGGTATTCTGTGTCGAGATGAATCTCTCCTCCGAGGAGCTGTGCCAACAGGCGGGAAATATAGAGGCCGAGGCCACAGCCCGCGGCAGTGACGTCGAGCTGCTTGAAGCGCGAGAATATGGCTTCCGACTGCGATGCGGGGACGCCGCAGCCGGTGTCGGAAACGGTGAAGGTCAGGCGCCCGGCATCCTTGTCGTGATGATATGCGAGGGTTATGGAGCCGGCGTCGGTGAATTTGTCGGCGTTCGAGAGCATGTTTATCAGCACCTGGCCGACGCGCTGGGGGTCGGTCTTGACGAGGGCGTCGGGCTCGCCTTCGGGGTTGAAGATGAAGCGTACGCCCGGCTTGCCGGGGCCGTCGGTGCTGTCGAAGACGGTGCCTACGGCATGGTTGCACATGTCGTGTATGCTCGAGGCCTTTGTCTCCACGGTCATGGAGCCGTGCTCGAGCGAGGCGATGTCGAGCACGTCGTTGACAAGAGCGAGGACGAACTTGCTGTGGAGATCGATGATGTGGGCAAAGCGCTCCAGGTATTTGTTGCGGCTTTCGGGTATGCAGTCCACAATCAACTTGCTGTACTCCACTATGGCCGAGAGGGACGTCATTACCTCGTGGCTCATGTTGTTGATGAAATCGACCTTGAGCTTGTCGGCCGAGAGGGCCTTGTCGCGCGCGTCGACAAGCTCGGCCTGGGTGGCCCGGAGTTCGTTGCGCTCCATTCGCAGGCGCTCGGATATGGCGTCCTGCTGCCGCGCCATCTTGCGCATGCGCCTGTTTTGGCGACGGAGCACCACAATGAGCACCGTAAGCGCGGCGATGACGAGGATGAGCACGACGGACACCACCACATGGCGCCTTTGGTCGCGCGCGGCCTGCTCGGAGTTCTCGAGCTCTCCGGCGCGCATTATGTCGGCGAGGTTGTTGATAATCTGGAGCTCGCGGGCGCGCTCCTCCGAACGGTGCACGATTTCCTGCTGCAACACCTTGTTGAGCTCGAGGGCGGCATCAAGCTGCGTATGCTTGTCGCCGGTATGCCCGGCCGCATCGACGAGCGATTGGAGGAAGAAACTGCGGTAGCCGGCGTTGAGGGGATTGTCGATTTGACGTTTGAGAATCTCCACTGCCTTCTGCCACTGCTCCGTGGCCAGACAATAATATATGTCGGTGCGCTCGGTGTGACGGATGTCGTCGGCCACCTCGGGATATTTGTCGGCAAGATACCGCAGAGAGCGGTTTACAGCCTCTGTCTCGGCGGGAGCAAGCGCCTGGTAGTTCGACATAATTCGCCGGTAACAGGTGTATCGGTTCATGTCGAGGGCCTTGTAGGGCTCGTTCATCGTAACTTTGGCGATAATGAGCGAGTCGAGGATGTTGAGCATTTTCCGGTCGATGTCGACAGCCTTGCGGTGGTTGCGGTTGCCGGTATACACCGGTGCTGCACGACGGTAGATGAAATTGCGCACGGAGCCTGCCGGCATGGGTGCTGACTCGACGAGGTCGACGAGCTCCTCTGTATACTTCTCGAGGAGTTCTCCATGCGTGGCCTTCGCCAGCTCGGTGCACAGCGAGAAGAGGAGCGACGCACGGTCGAATGGATTGGCCGGCGGATTTTTTGTGTATCGGCGCACAAGGTCGGAAAGCCGGGCGGCATCGGGGGTGTCGTCGCGGCGCGCGGCATTCTCCACTTTCAGCATTTCGATGAACAGCTTCGCTTCGCGGCTCCGGTTGGTGAGGATATAGCGGTCGAGCTCGGTGTCGAGCGTGTCGAGCACGGAATCGTTGTCGAAATAAAGGTTTGCGAGATTCGTGATGATGTCGAGCTGAACGTCGGGGCGCTTGTTGTCGTAATCCTGACTGCTGATGATAGTTCGCAGGGGCACAATCGAATCGGCCCGGGCCCCAAGCAGGAGCTGGCGCTGCTCGAGGCTGTCGATGATTATCGAACGGCGCGAGAGGTCGAAGGGCGCCGCGGCTATATTTGCCGCCACAGCCAGCATCAGAATAATTGAGACAAAACGCGATTTCATCG
>CABRZA010000162.1 GCA_902475285.1 uncultured Porphyromonadaceae bacterium | reverse complement strand
TAAATACATACTCAGATAATGATCTTTCGAATAATCAAGGAATATGTAGCGCGGGGCAAAACGCGTGATCCATGCAGGATACTTTCGCGGATGCAGGAATTTGACGTACGCCGTATTACTTGCAGGATTGTCAAACTGCTTGTAAGCATCGCCCACCGCGCGGTTGTACTGAATGCCTACATAAACTTCGCCGCAGAAAAGAACTGTACAAAGCGACGCAACGCACCATATCACCCGTCGTAATATCTTAATATACCTCCGCATGGCAGGCAGAAGTACAATTCCCCACACCACCATGGAGCAAAGCTGGGGCCAAAGAGTTATTCGGTACGAACGGTGCATCATGCCGCTGAGCACGGCACCGGCAACGGCGAGAAAGAAAAAATACACCACCTCGGGATGCCGGGCCACAAGGGCGACAAGTCGTTGGCGCCATATGCGCCGACACACACAAGCCACGCAGAGCAATACAAGGGCAACCGTGAAGAAATTGAACATCAGCCATCTCAGTGGGTCGGCGCACATCCATGCGCGTGCCAATTCGTGTCCCAGACGAAGCACCAGATGCGTGCATAAGAATGCCGCCGCGCCCGTAGCTGTTGCCGCCGCGCTCACACCATAGAGCCATTTGTAACGTCCGATTTTTTTCACTGTCAGCATCATAGGCACCGCGCCCGCCATTAAAAGGCCGCCGATACCCTCATGTCCCCAAGCCCCTGCCACTGCCAGCACAAAAGCCCCTGCTATCCCCAATGCACTCCTTTGCTGCGACAGATAAACGGCAAGCAGGGAACATGCCGCCGGATAGATATAATTGAGCGAATAGACCGGCACGAAGATATTGTTGCTCCACGGCAGACAGATGAACATCATCGCCAGCAATCCCCACCACAATACCCCGTCGCCACGCCCAAGACCGATCAACCGGCCAAGCGACCAAAAAAGAAGCCCAGTCATGAAGCCTACACCGGCGGCGTCTGCCCATTTGGGCAGATAGTCAAAAATAAGAGGAGCCAAGCGGTTGAAAATACGAGCATTATCCGTCGAAGACTCATAGCGGAAATAGGAGAGGAAAGCATGCAGCGTCGCACCCCCCTCTTCCTCGCAAATGCCATGATAGTCGGCGGTGAACCACATCGTGTCGAGCCAGTATGGATGAAGATACGACAGCACGCCGAACACCACCGCGCATACCGCAAATGGCAATGCCATTATTATTTTTTCACTCATATTTTCAGACAATTGAGCGTCAGTAAACAATATCGCCGATGGCTGCCACACTGTCGGGCACAATGTCGATGGGCTGAACCCACGTCATCGGTGTTCCATCGGACGCGATATAGTCGCAATAGTATACCCTTGCGGTAAATGTTCGCCGACCGCGAGTGGTGATCGGCAACCACTTGTAGTCGTAAGTAACCTTTGGCTCCGACGGCCGGAAATAGCCTATGCCGCCTGCGGTAAAGCATAGACTGTCAGGGGCAATGGAGGTATCGACATGGCGCAGCTCCCGGGGCACGATGGCCACATGGCGCCCGAAGTATTCGCGCAGAAAGTAGATGTGCGGCGGATAGACAAACATATGCGCCGGAGCAAAGCGCCTAAGCATCAGCTGATATTCAGCCGGGTGAAGAAGCGGCACATAGGCTGTGAGAGTCTCCGGCTGCTCCAACTGGGCCATGGCGTCGTCGGAAATCTTACGGCATCGGGCGCCGAGCGTAGCCTCGTTGCCGAAAATGAAGATCACGCACACTGCTCCCGACACGGCGAGCACCTTGACGGCGCGGCCGTGGCGCCGAAGGAAAGGCAGCAATACCATACCCCACACCACGATGGCGCACACCTGCGGCCAGAAAGTGACGCGGTAGGAGCGGGCGAGCATCCCGCTGAGAGCCATAGTGGCAACGGCAACGGCGAAGAAGTATACCGACAGAGGATTGGCGTCGACAAAAGCCGCCATTCGTCGCCGGCCCTTGCGTGTGAGCGCCATGAGGGCGACAAGGACGACAAGCCCCGCCGTGAAGCAGTTGAACAGCAGCCACGTGGGCATATTTTCGATTATCCATGGAAGCGTCACCTCATACGCCAGGCGCTCGGTGAGATGAGTGGCGAAAAACGCCGCGGCCCCGGCTGCTGTGGCGAGGGCACTGACGGCGTAGAGCACTCCGTAACGCCGGAATTGCCCTACTGCAAGCATCATACCCACAGCACCGGCCAGGAGAGTGCCACCGATTCCTTCGAGGCCCCATCCGGCAACTACAGCGAGTACCGCCGCCACAGCGGCGCTTGCACGGGAGCCATGCAGCGCCACCACAACAACCGCAAGGGAGAGTGCCGACGTATAGATGTAGTTGAGCGAATAATCGGGCACCAAAAGATTATTGTGCCACGGAAGAACGATAAAAAATATCGCCAACAAGAGCCACCAGAGGCTGCCGTCGGAGCGTCGCAAGCCCGCCAGTCGCCCTATCGCCCAAAAGAGCAGCGCGGCCATGAAGCCCACCAAGGCTCCGTCGAGCCACTTGGGCAGATAGTCGGCGATAAGCGGCGCCATAAGATTGAACAGTCGTGCGTTGTCGAAGCTCGCCACGTCGGCGACAAAGGCCACAAAGCCTTGCACCGACAGCCCGTCGGGACAACAGCGGTGAAGGATGTTCTGAAAAAGCAGCGTGTCGAGCCAGTACGGCTGCAGATATGAAAAAACGCCGAACATCACGGTGCAAAGCACCACCGGCGGCCACTGGCTGCCGACGATGGTTTTAGCAGATGCTCTCAGGAGGGATATTCTCACTTTTACACAATAAAACAGAGGCGCTGTACGGTGTCATACGGCGCCCCTGCTGCTACGGTCGAACGCCGGTGTGAGCGTCAGTTGATGATGTCGAAACCAGTGTATTTGCGCAGGCACTCGGGCACCACGATGCCCTCGGGTGTCTGGTTGTTTTCAAGCAGCGCCGCCATGATGCGCGGAAGGGCGAGCGCCGACCCGTTGAGCGTGTGGCAAAGCTGAGTCTTCTTGTCGGCTCCGCGGTAGCGGCATTTAAGGCGGTTGGCCTGATAGGTCTCGAAGTTCGATACCGACGACACTTCAAGCCAGCGGCCCTGTGCGGCCGAATAAACCTCGAAGTCGAAGGTGATGGCCGACGTGAAGCTCATGTCGCCGCCGCACAGGCGGAGTATGTGCCACGGCAGGCCCAGCGATTCGAGCAGTCCCTGAACGTGTGCCTTCATCTCTTCAAGAGCGGCGTAGCTGTCCTCGGGCTTCTCTATGCGCACGATTTCAACCTTGTCGAACTGGTGCAGGCGGTTCAGGCCGCGCACATCCTTGCCGTAGCTGCCTGCCTCGCGGCGGAAACATGCCGAGTAGGCGCAGTTCTTGATGGGCAGACGGTCGGCCGGGATGATTACGTCGCGGTAGAGGTTGGTCACGGGCACCTCGGCTGTGGGTATGAGATAGAGCTTGTCGAGATTGCACAGATACATCTGGCCCTCCTTGTCGGGAAGTTGGCCCGTGCCGTAGCCCGACGCCTCGTTCACCACATACGGCGGCTGGATTTCAAGATACCCCGCCTCCGACGCACGATCCAGGAAGAACTGTATCAGCGCCCTTTGCAGCTTCGCGCCCTTGCCTATGTACACCGGGAAACCCGCACCCGTTATCTTCACGCCAAGGTCGAAGTCGATGATGTTGTATTTCTTCGCCAACTCCCAGTGCGGAAGGGCGTCGGCCGGAAGCTCTGGCATAGGGCCGCCGGTAAGTTCCACCACATTGTCGGCCGCCGACGTCCCGTGGGGCACGGCGGCGCAGGGTATGTTGGGAATGTTCAGCAGCTCGGTCTCTATCTCGGCCTGCGTGCGTGCGAGTTCCTCGGCAAGAGCCTTCTGCTCCTCTTTTAGCACTGCCACCCCGGCCTTGGCCTGCTCGGCGTCTTCCTTGCGGCCTTCCTTCATGGCCTTGCCTATCGTGGCGGCCATGCGGTTGAGTTCGGCGGCGGCGTTGTCGTTTTTAAGCTGAAGCCCGCGGCGAAGATCGTCGAGAGCAAGCACGCGTGCTATGGGCTTTTCGCCCTTGAAGCCCTTCACCGCCAGACGCTCGATGATGAGCTGCGGGTCGGCTTTGATTTGCTGTATTGTAAGCATCGTGGTAATTTATTATTTCGTAAGAAGTTGGCGCACCATGGCCGAGATGGCCTTGCCGTCGGCACGGCCCGCGAGGGCCTTGGTGGCTGCCCCCATCACTTTGCCCATATCGGCAGGCGACGTGGCCCCGGTCTGCGCTATGATTTTTTCAAGCTCGGCGCGAAGCTCGTCCTCGCTCAGGGCCTTCGGAAGGTAAGCCTCAATCACGGCAAGCTCGTCGAGCTCCGTAGCTGCCAGGTCGGGGCGCTGCTGCTCCGTGTAGATGGCGGCGCTTTCGCGGCGCTGCTTGGCCATCTTAACCAATATTTTTAGTGCGTCGGCGTCGCTCAGCTCCCCGTTCGATCCGGGTGCCGTACGGGCCTCTATAAATTCTTTCTTTATGCCGCGCAATGCTTGCAGGCGCATGCGGTCTTTGGCCAACATGGCCTCCTTGATTGCGGCTTCA
>CABRZA010000161.1 GCA_902475285.1 uncultured Porphyromonadaceae bacterium | reverse complement strand
GGCACGTTGCCGCGCTGATATTTGCCCTTTTATGATTATTCAGCGACTTCGATACAAAATCAGTTTATCGCTTCTCCTCACTCTTGCCGTCTTTGCCGCCGGCTGGCTGTGGAAAGGCAGCTTCGGCGCCGTAATGGCCGTGCTTGCGCTCCTCGGGCTCTATCTCCTCTATTTATGCGCCTTCAGCCTGGTGAAAAACATACGCCGCAAGCGCATGGGCGCGCGCGACACCGTGCTCAAGCTCACGGCCTACTTCATGTCGTTCCTCCTCGTTGCCGGTACGATGGAATACATGTGGGTGTTCCACACAATCCAAGCAGACTCGTTGCTGGAAACATCCGAACATCCCGTCAATTTCACTATATGGGAATATTTCTTCCGCTCCCTCGTCTGCTCGCTCGACCTCTTCATGCTCGATGTCGACAGCAACATTCTCGACCGCCTGGACTCTCACGGAAACATCAAGGGCATACTGGCGGCGCAATCCGTCATTTCATTCCTCTGCACCGCTTTCTTGCTAGTGGGGCTTATTTTTACTCGCGTTATGGCCTATTTCCGACTGCGGCACCGCACGGGCATTGGGAAGGGGCGCAAGCATCTCTATCTGTTCTTCGGCATCAACGAGCCTTCCAGGCTGATGATTAAGCAGATACTCGAGCACGACCCCGACATGGCCGTGCCGATAATAATCGACAAAGCCAACGTGGCCGACGACAACGACGACGAGTGGGACGGCATCGTAAGCCTCATAGCCCACAAGCGGCGCGTGTTCAAGCTCGCCGACAGCGTGGGGGCTTACGTCACCATCGCCGGACAGAGCATCTCCGACATCGATTCCGACGGCAACCGCGCCATCGACCTGTGGGGAATGCTCGGCCTCGACACCGTGAAGGAATTCATCGAGAAGCTGGCCGACGACCCCGAGGCACAGGTCAACATATTTTTCCTCGGCGGCGACGAAGAGCGCAACCTCCGCGACGTGATAACCCTCAGCCGCGACCGCTCGCTCCGACTTATGGCAATGCACCGCAAAGAGCCCACCAATAAAAACCCCGGCTTCGGCGCCAGCCATATGATCTACTGCCACGCGCGCCGCAACAGCGCATACCGCGTGATCGAGGACATTTTCCTCAAACAAGACATAAATGTGCGCATCGTCGATTCGTCGCGACTGGCCGTCGACGGCCTCAAACTCAACGAACTCTATCACCCCGCCTCGGTGATGACATTCAGCGCGACCAATCCCGGCACTGTCGACGGCGGCCTCAACAGTCTAATAATCGGGTTCGGCGAAGTGGGGCGCGATGCCTTCCGCTTCCTCTACGAATACGGCGCCTTTGTCGACAGCCGCTCCACCGAACAGCAGCCAGTACGCTGCCCATTCCGCTGCACCATAATCGACAGCGACATGACTAACATCTCCGGCAACTTCCAGGCTTCCATGCCCGCAGTGTTCCCCAAAAGCGCCGATGCCGGGACCAACATCACCTTCGTCGATGCTCCATACAACAGCGAGCTCGTGCGCAACGATATATTCACACCCGATTTCTACCGCACACTCAACTATGCCGTAGTCGCTCTCCCCGACTCCGACGAAGCCATAGCCCTGGCCATACGCATCTTCGAAGGCGTGATGCGCTACCGAGGCAACGTCGACAGCCTCCGCATAATGGTGCGCTGCCACGACGACGACAAGGTGGCCAACCTCGAGCGCATAGCCTGGCATTACAACCACGGCTACGGTCGAGGCAAGGACAACAACCCGGTGATATGCCTCTTCGGCGAGCCACGCCAGATTTACACCTACGACCTCGTGATAGCCGACAAGCTGATAACCAACGCCAAAGAGTTCCTCGACCGCTACAACCAACAGAGCGGCGACAAAAGAGGCTGGGACGAACGGCGAAAAAAAGCCACCGCCGGCACTCCTCTTCAACTCACCCAGCTGCGCGGACTGCGCCGACGCGAGTCGCAGGACATATCCAACGCCATGCACGCCTTCACCAAGGAGATGATATTCAAGCGCGTAATGGGCAAGGACTTCGACATCGAGGACTTTTTCAACCGCATTTCCACACCGGGCGCTCCCGACAGAATACAATGCGAGGGCGAAAAAGAAAGTATCCACTATCCTCGCCTCGACCGCGATAAAGACGCCGGCATGATTCTTCTGCTCCTGCACCTCGCACAGCTCGAACATCTGCGCTGGAACGCCTCGCACGAAATCCTCGGCTACCTGCCGACCGACGTGTGCAACGGCTCCACAAGCGACGAAACAATCATGCATCACTGCTGCATCCGCCCCTGGCACGAACTCGACGACTTCTCGCCCAAAGCCGGCTACGACCTGAAAATGTGCGACTTCTCGGTGGTGAACACTACCCTCGCCATATGGCGCCGACGCGTGACAGAACAAAAGAAAAACAAAGAAAACACCCCTGAAATGGAAGAATACAAACCGCAACCCATCGACACCTCATCCGTCGAACTGCCGGCAGAACTGAAAGACCTCGCCGAGCAACTCGCCCGCAACGTGCACGAAGTATGGGCCGCGTCGCGCCACAGCCAAGGCTGGACCTACGGCACAAAGCGCGACGACGCCAACCGCGAGACCCCCTGCATGGTGCCCTACGACCAACTCCCCGAAGAAGAAAAGGCCTACGACCGCAACACCTCGCTCGAGACCATCAAACTCATACTCAAACTCGGCTTCAAAATCATTCCGCCCGACAAAAATTGAACCGCAAAACCCTCAGCTCTACCACAGTCCAACTGCTTCACATTGACAGTCAACGCTATAGCACTCGCTCAATATCACAGAACCACATTGCTGTTTTGAATGTCATCAAAAATATTGCATTGACAGTTAGTTTTATTTTGGCGTATCGCCAAAAAATGTGTAACTTTGCGGCGTGAAAAGCCACATGCGGTAATAGCTCAGTTGGTAGAGCAGTCGCTTCCCAAGCCACAGGTCGCGAGTTCGAGTCTCGTTTACCGCTCAAAATTTCCATGTTCGGGGCGTAGCGCAGTCCGGTAGCGCACCTGGTTTGGGACCAGGTGGTCGCAGGTTCGAATCCTGTCACCCCGACAAATTTCGAACAACTGGCTGTAAATTAACAATTTACGGCCTTTTCTTTAAAATAGGCGGGACAGAAACGGGACAACGCCGTTTAAGTACCCTATGTTGAACGCGCATTATTTGGCCGGCAGCAGCCGCTAAATAATGTTAAAAAAATGTGTCCACTACCGACTCATTCTTCCGTATACGGGAGAACAAATGTGCAGCCGACGCCGCTCAGCGGGGTGCGCTGCGCCCTGCAGTATACGCCGCCGGTCTACCGCGAAAACAGCGGTAATTGCTACATCGAGTTCTACGCCTACGACCCCGAGCTGGGCGACATGCGGCGTAAACGAATCAAGACAAACCGCATCAAGGGTATCACCAAACGCCGACAGTATGCCAAGGAGGTAATAAATCGTCTCACCGAACAACTTCGGCGCGGTTGGAATCCTTGGATAGCGAAGGATACCGCCGACCTCTACATCTTCGAGGAGGCCCTCGGTCGATACGAGGCGCACATCGAGAAGATGCTGGCCAGCGGCTACTTCCGCAAGGAGACCTACGACGGCTATAAGTCGTATGTGAAAATTATGCGGGAGTTCATCGCCAAGAAGCGCCCGACATACTATGTGTATCAGTTCGACCGGCAGTTCTGCGTCGACTTCCTCGACTATATCTTCATCGAGCGCAACAACGGAGCGCAGACGCGCAACAATTATCTGAACTTCCTGAGGGTCTTTAGCGGTTTCCTCGTGGAGAAATGCTACCTCAAAAGCAAGCCCACCGACGGAATCCAACCCATCAGCAAGCGGCTCTACAAGAAGGAGCGCGAGTGCATACCCGTCGAGGTGGTCGCGAAAATCGCCGGCCATCTGAAGACGCGCGACCCGCACTTCCTCTTCGCCTGCTACCTGCTCTACTACTGCTTCATCCGCCCCGTTGAGATGACGCGCCTGCAGGTGCAGCACTTCAACTTGAAAAAATGCACGCTTACCATTCCGGGCGAGCTGAGCAAGAACAAGCTCACCCAGACCGTCACCGTACCGCGCAAGGTTATGGTCTACGGCATTGAGCTCGGAATCTTCTCGGCACCGGGCAACGACTTCATCTTCTCAATAGGACTCAAGCCCGGCACGCTGCCCATCGACCCGAAGATATTCCGTGACCACTGGGAGAAGGTGCGGAAAGCGCTTCGGCTGAAAAAGGAATGGAAATTCTACTCCCTGAAGGACACGGGCATAACCGAGATGTGCGACAACAACATGGCCACAATAGCCGTGCGCGACCAGGCGCGCCACTCGTCGCTCGCTATCACCGACATCTACACGCGGCACAACGGGAAGGCCAACCAGGAAATAGTCGACCTCGACGGAGCGTTGTAGGCTCTCGACGAAAAAGCAAGGCCCGTCATCACGACGAGCCTTGCCCTCAAATGTCAAAAAAATGTGTTTTTCTTTACAGTTCGGAATATTCATGTAAAGAAATTATTACTGTCCGCTAAACTTTAGAGGGCGATTGAAAAATAGGACCGCTTCCATT
>CABRZA010000160.1 GCA_902475285.1 uncultured Porphyromonadaceae bacterium | reverse complement strand
CACCGGTGGTCAAATATAGATTGTTGCGGCCGCCGACCATTATTCCTTGAAGGGGCTTGCCGTTCAGATCGGTAACCAAGCCGGCTACCGTAAAGTAAAAATTCTCCGACGACGATGCAGAGCCGCCCGACGAAGCCTGCGAGGATTGGCTCTTTGAGGACGAAGCTGAATTGCGAGAAGTCGAAGAGCCGCCCGACGACGACGCGCTGTATATGCCGAGAGCTTGGAATACCTCCTTCGAGCCTCGGCGCAAATTGAATTCATACTTCCCTTCATTGTTGGAATGTTCATAGAAATATGCCGTTTTGAAGTCGCTGCTCACTATCCGACAATTGTAATTCTGTGCCGCAGAATCATTATGTCTGTTTTGTGGTGGAGTTTGTCCGATATGTTGCAGAGAGGGTGGTGGATGAGTGTCGGTTTTTTGCTATCTTTGCAGTGCAAATACCGAAGAATCAATGCCATGAAACAAATATTCCGGGTCGCTCTGTATATTGTCGCATTTATCGTCATATTGATGGGATGCGCTACTGTCGATGTCAACGCCGTGCCTCGGCTTCCCGAGCAGGAGCTGGCGTGGAAGAATGTGACAGTCGACGGGAAGAAGACGGCCGTATACTGCATGTACCGCGACAGCGGAGGTATAATGTGGATAGGCACCAACAGCGGCCTCTACTTCTACGACGGTGTGACGGTGCACCCTGTGGCGCAGGACGTATGGGCCGGCACGCAGATATATTCGATTGTCGAGCACGACGGGCGCCTTTATTTGGGGGCCAACCACGGTCTGCTTGTCTATGATTATCAGACCGGCTTTGTGTCGTCCTACGATGCCGCGCTTCCCAAGGAGATAAGGTGCATGCTGCTTGTCGACCGCGAACTTTGGATAGGAAGTCTCTATGGAATTTTCCGCCTCGACGTGGATGAAGCAATAGTCGGCGACTATTCGGCGGGGCTTCCCCATAAGTCGGTTTACTCATTGTTGCGCGACAGGCGCGGAATATTGTATGCCGGTACCTACAACGGCTTGGCGCGTTGGAATGCCGCACGCGAGCGCTTCGAGAGGGTGCCGACCGACGTAGGTGGCAACGATGACAAAACACTCTTTGTAAACAGCCTGCTCGAACTTCCCGACAGCGGCGACATACTCATTGGCAGCCATGGCTCGCTTTATGAATACACGCCGCGCAACGAGACCTGGCGGAAGGTGTCGGCTTTGGACGACAACAATATAAAAAGCCTCGCCTCCGGCGACGAAGGGCATATCCTCATAGGCACTGAAAACGGTGTGTTCGATTTTGACGGCGACAGCGTGCGCCATTATCGCCACGACTCGCGCAACGAGCTCAGTCTGTCGGACAATGAGATATGGTGCATCTATTCCGACCGCGACCACAATATATGGGCCGGACACGAGCGTGGTTTCTCCATAGCCTCCAATTCAAACACCATACGCACCGTGAAACTCGATACTCTTGCACACACCGGCGAGGGTAACGAGATTTTCTCAATCTACCGCGACAGCCGTGGCCATCTGTGGTTCGGGGGAACGAACGGCGTGATTCGTCTGTCGGGCCGCGGCACCCCGGCTTGGTATCGCCATTCTGACGCAGCCAAATCGTTGTCGCATAATCGTATACGAGCCATCAACGAGGACTCTAGCCAAAATATATGGCTGTCGACCGACGCCGGGCTCGACCGCTTCAACCCTTCGGCCGACGGTTTCGATGTATTCCATATCGTCGACGGCAAGGGAGAACACAATACCAACTGGGTTTACTCTTTTGCCGAAGACGCGGACAGTTATTGGGTAGGCGGCTTTCTGAGCGGTCTGCACCGCGTGCGCAAGTCGCGGCTGGAAGGTGCGGGCGGTACTGTCGTGGCCGACTACTCCCTCAACTCCGATGTTGCGTGCCCCGACAGCCTCAGTCTGCCCAACGATCTTGTAAACAACATGATAATCGACGGCTCGGGCAACATATGGATTCTTCTCTTCCGCGACAATGCGCTCACTTGCATATCGCCCGACCACAGAGTGATGGCCAAGTATGATGTCTACGAGCTCACCGGAGCTTATCCCACCCACATGTGTGCCGATGTCAAGGGGCGCATATGGTGCGCCTTCAAGGGTGGTGCCATTGCCTTCGACGCCAATGGCGTTGCGGCCAAAGTGCGCTTTCCCTATACCAACAGCGACGAATCGCCCCTGAGCATCGGAGCCGTGGGCGACGGCATTTGGGTGTCGACGCAGAGCAATATGTGGAGTGTCGACGGCGACAATCTCAGCGCCAAGCTGCTGCCTATACCGCAGAAATCGTACACCGCAGTATATGAGGATAAGGCGACGGGTAAAGTTCTGCTCGGAGGCATCGACGAGATTCTGGAGGTGGACTACCGCAACTTGGCCAACGTGGCCGACTATAAGGCCATAAAGCTTGTGCTCCACGACAAGGGGCGCGGCCGGCTCGACCTCTCGTCGCCCGAGGCCGCGTCGAAGGGCATCACCTTGCCCTACGGCGGCAACATCACCATGGCGGTGAGCACCCTCGACTATTCGCCGGAAGCTCCGCGGCGCTTCATGTACAAGCTCGCCGAGGCGCCCTCCGACACAGCCGGAGTGTGGATCGTGATGCCCGAGGGCTCCAATACCATAGCTCTTTCCGACCTCAAGATGGGCCGCTATTCGTTGCTCGTGCGCACCGTCGGGTCGCCGGCCGAACCGATAGCCATACCGCTCAGAGTTCTTCCACCGGCTGCCCTGTCGTGGTGGGCCATAAGCCTTTATGTTCTTTTTGCCATTGGCGTGGTGATAGCCATCGTATGGTATATGCGTCGACGCAACATCAGAGCCATCCGTGAGCAGGAACGGCAGACTGCGCTTGAAAATGTCGAGAAGAAACTTACATTCCTGTCGACAATTTCTCACGACCTCAAAACGCCGCTGTCGATGATTCTAGGGCCGGTGAGCCTGATGAAAGAAAAAGTACGCGACCCCGATATGCGGCGCAGTCTCGAAGGCGTCTACGACAACGCCGTGCGGCTCAACAACATGATTCACCGCACTCTCGAGCTGCAGCATCTCGAAGACAACGACGAGAATCTTATGATTCTCTCCACCTTCGATGTGGTGGAATTCTGCAAGGACGTCTTCGAGGTATTCAGGGAGAACAACAGCCAGAAGAACTTCGTGTTCCATTCCCAATGCCCTCAGTTGCTCATAGAGGCCGATGCGGTGAAGTTCGAATCGGTAATCACCAACCTGCTGTCGAACGCCTGCAAATACTCCGACGACGGCGCAACCATATCGTGCGGCATCAGCACCGACGGCAGCAGTGTGGAAATCACCGTGAGCGACGACGGCGTGGGCATAGCCGACATCGACCAGCCGCTGGTGTTCCAGCGCATGTTCCGCGCGCCTTCCACCTCCAAGCTGCATGAGGGGACGGGGCTCGGTCTATACCTTATAAAGAAATACCTCGAGTTGATGAAGGGCAATATTTCCCTTTACAGCAAGGAGGGGCAGGGTACAACATTCGTGGTGACGCTGCCCATAAGCGAGCAACAGCGGGAGGCCGACGACGTCAGCGGCTCTGCCGACGACACCGGCAAGCCCAAGATACTTATTGTTGAAGACAACTCGCAAATTTCCGGTTTCATATCGCAGATTGTCAAGGACGACTATACATGTTTCACCGCCGCCAACGGCCGTGCGGGTCTTGCCATAGCCGCGTCGATTATTCCTGACCTTATAATAGTCGACGAGATGATGCCAATCATGAGCGGCCTGGAAATGGTGAAACGCATCAAGCAACAGCCGCGCCTGGCCTCGGTTCCCATAATAATGCTCACGGCCAAATCGGACAACAAGACCGAGAACGACAGCATCAAGCTCGGCATCGACGTATTCATGACAAAACCGTTCGAGCCGTCGGTGCTTGCGGGCCGTATAAGCCATCTGTTGAGAGAACGGGCCGAAATAAAGGAGAAAGTGCGTATTCAGACCATAGCCGAGGCCGAGGCGAAGCCCATAGAGGCAGAAAGCGTCAACGAACGGACTCTGGCCAAAATTGCCAAGGTAATCGAGGAGAATATTTCCGATCCCGACCTCAACGTGAATCTCCTGTGTGAGAAGTGCGACATTCCCAACAAACAGCTCTACCGCTTGATAAAGAAGTATATGGGCATAGCGCCGCTCGACTATATCCGTAGGGTGCGCCTGCAGAAGGCCGCAGTGCTTCTGAGCCAGCAGCGCTTCACCGTGTCGGAGATAAGCTACATGGTAGGATTCAAGACGCCGTCGTATTTCGCCCGCTGTTTTCAGAACCAATATGGCGTGAAGCCAAGCCAATACCGGAACGAGGACGAGAACGTGAGTCACATTTAGGACAATACAGCTTCGGAAAACATGCTTGCTGGCGTTGTGTCCATTTTGTTACCATTTTTGTCCGATTTTTGGAACCCTATATAATTTTAAGAGGTTAATTTTGCGGTCGAAAGGTATTTTTCTGAGGGGAAAGATTGTTCTTAGCTTTGACTTATACCATTTGATTACCTTAAATTTAAAACCAAAAATTCTAATGAACAAGGCAATTGGCTATGC
>CABRZA010000159.1 GCA_902475285.1 uncultured Porphyromonadaceae bacterium | reverse complement strand
ATAGTTTTTTCTCAATTTTCAGATGCTGAGTCAAAAGGGGTTGGAGGAGAAAAGCACTCTCATCGGCGGGGAGCCAAAAGGCGGTCGGCGGCATAGAGAAGCACGAAGGTATAGATGGTGGATGCGAGCACGCGCAGGACCAGAAGGCGGAAGTTGAAGAACTGGAAAGCCTCGACAGTGAAGAGCATGAGGCAGTAGAGGGCCGTCATGGTGAGGAGATACTTCATGAATGCGGTGTGCTCCATCGATGCCGACGAGGGGGCGCGCGACGCCAGGTCGTCGTCGGCGGAGACATAGAGGTGGAACACCGGCTTGCGCACGAATGCCAGCACCGTGCAGCAGAGGGCGTTTACGCCGGGAGTGTCGCAAAAGATGTCGAGGCACAGTCCCGCCATGAATCCCGCGAAGGTGCTCCAGTTGGTTCCCAGGGTGATGGGGAGCATCAATATCAGGCTGATGAACACCTCCGGCACGGCCACGTCGAAGAGTATGAGGTGGTCGAAGATTATGGCCTGCGCCGGAATGAGGAGCAGGAAGGCGAGTATATACCGTATGACAAACTTGCTCATGTCAGCCTAATGTTATTCGTCAGTCGCCGAAGGGTTTGCGTTTGCTGTCGTTCTCCTCGCCGGCGGTGAGAGCGCGGAGCTCGTCGGCCTCGGGATTGAGCACCACTTGGACGTTGCTCAGGGTGGTGAAGTCGGTGAGGAGTCGCACTTTCAGGGCGAAGAAGTTCTGGTTGTGGTCGGTGTCGTCGTCGGTCACCACGCCCACGGGGAGGCCCGGAGGGAAGACGGCGGAATATCCGCTTGTGACGATGGTGTCGCCGGCTTCGAAGACCGTGTGGCGCGGCAGCTCTTCGAGCACGGCCGTGGTTGGGTCGTCGCCGTCCCAGACGAGCGAACCGAAATAGTCGGTGCGCTTGAGCTTGCACGAGAGGCGGAAGTGGGGGTTGAGGAGCGAGATGACTCGTGCGGAGTGCGTGCCCACGTTGCTCACGATGCCCACCACGCCGTTGCGGTCGACCACTCCCAGCTCGGTGCGCACGCCGTCGGCCGAGCCCTTGTTGATGGTGAGGTAGTTGTAGGGGCGTGCGACGCTGTTGTTGATGACGTGGGCCACGATGAAGCTGAATGGGGGCACGCCGCTGTCGACGCGCATTGTGTCGGTGAAGCCTTGCTCGGTGAGAATCTCAATGCGCTGCTCCAGGGCGGATATCTGCTGTTGGAGTACGGCGTTGCGGCGGTTGAGTTCGTCGTTGATGTCGTGGAGGTCGAAGTAGGATGTGACGTTGTTGGCACCCTTGTAGACAGTAGACGCCATACGTCCCGCCGACGTGAGATACACATGCCGGCGGTACGGGTCGTCGTTGAACAGCAACATGCAGCTTATCGACGCCAGAAGGGCGAAGACAAACCATTTGCTGTGCCTGATGAGAAAGGCAATGAGATCGCTCACTCCTGCTTGGGCCGAGCGTTAACGAATAAGGAAGGAGAAGCGCTGGTAGTTTTTCAGAGCCACGCCGGTACCCTTGGCCACACAGAGCAGGGGGTCTTCGGCGATATGGAACTGGATTCCAATCTTGTCGATCAGACGCTTGTCGAGACCGCGCAGGAGCGCGCCGCCGCCGGCGAGGTAGATGCCGTTGCGCACGATGTCGGCGTAGAGCTCGGGAGGGGTCTGCTCGAGGGCGCTGAGGACGGCGGCCTCGATCTTCGATATGGTCTTCTCGATGCAGTGGCATATTTCCTGATAGCTCACGGGCACTTCGAGGGGAAGAGCCGTCATGAGGTTGGGGCCGTGCACCACATAGTCCTCCGGCGGATTCTCGAGCTCGGTGAGGGCTGAGCCCACGTGCATCTTTATCTGCTCGGCGGTGCGGACGCCGACCTTGATGTTGTGGGCGCGGCGCATGTGGTTGAGGATGTCGTCGGTGAGGTCGTCGCCGGCCACCTGGATGCTCTTGTTGCTGACGATGCCGCCGAGGGATATTACGGCGATTTCGGTAGTGCCGCCGCCTATGTCGACAATCATGTGGCCCTGCGCGGCCTCGACGTCGAGGCCGATACCGAGAGCGGCGGCCATGGGCTCGTGTATCATATACACGTCGCGGCCGTCGGCGTGTTCGGCGGAGTCGCGCACGGCGCGCACCTCGACCTCGGACGAACCCGAAGGTATGCCCACCACCATGCGGAGCGAGGGGGAGAACCAGTTGTTCTTTGTGGAAGCCTTCTTGATAAGGCCTCGAATCATGAGCTCGGCGGCGTTGAAGTCGGCGATGACGCCCTTGCGGAGGGGACGGACGGTGCGGATGCCGGGGTGGCCCTTGCCCTCCATCTGATGGGCTTCGTTGCCGACGGCGATGAGCTTGTCGGTGCGGTTGTCGAGAGCCACAATCGAGGGCTCGTTGATGACAATCTTGTCGTTGTGAATTATTATCGTGTTGGCTGTGCCAAGGTCGATTGCTATTTCTTTGGTAAGTGAGAATAAGCGCATTATGCTGAGTTGGAAGAGGGGTAATCGGAATCAGTGTCAGTGACGGAAATGACGGTGTCCCGTCATAACCATGGTCATGCCGTGCTCGCGGCAGTATTCCACCGAGTCGTTGTCGCGGATAGAGCCTCCGGGCTGAATCACGTTGTCGACACCCGCGCGGTGTGCAATTTCCACGCAGTCGGCGAATGGGAAGAAGGCGTCGGATGCCATTGTGGCACCGGCGAGGTCGAAATTGAAGCTGTGGGCCTTTTCGATAGCCTGCCGGAGAGCGTCGACACGCGATGTCTGGCCCACGCCCGAGGCGAGGAGCTGTCCGCCGCGGGCAAGCACGATGGCGTTGCTCTTGGAGTGCTTCACGAGGATATTGGCGAAGAGCATGTCGGCGACCTGGGTGTCGGTCAGGGTTTCGCCCGAGACGAGGGTGAGGTCGGCGGCGCTTTCGCGGTAGCTGTCGGCATCCTGCACGAGGACACCGCCGAGGATGCTGCGCATGCGTCGGGGCTCGACGGCCTTGGCCTTGCGGTGAAGGATGATGCGGTTCTTCTTCTGACGGAGGATGTCGAGGGCCTCGGGGGTGAAGTCGGGGGCAATGACAACCTCGAAGAAAATCTTGCCCATTTCGGCGGCGGCTTCGGCGTCGACGGTGCTGTTGGTGACGATTATGCCGCCGAAGGCCGACACGGGGTCGCCGGCGAGGGCGTCGCGCCATGCTTCGACGACGGTTGGCCGCAGGGCGCAACCGCAAGCATTGTTATGTTTGAGGATAGCCACGGCGGTGGTGTCGAACTCGTCGATGAGCTGGCATGCGGCGTCGATGTCGAGGAGGTTGTTGTAGCTTATCTCCTTGCCGTGGAGCTGGTCGAAGAGGGCGTCGAAGTTGCCGTAGAAAGCGGCGCTCTGGTGGGGGTTCTCGCCGTAGCGGAGAGCCTTCTCGCCGTCGACGGCCACGCGGAGAGCTTTCGGAGCCTCGGCCTCGGTGGATGCGAACCAATTGAAGATAGCGGTGTCGTAGCCCGACGACACGGCGAAGGCCTCGGTGGCGAGGTAGCGTCGCTGCTCAAGGGTGGTGACGGCACCGGCGGTGTCGAGGATGTTCTGCAAATAGTCGAACTGGCGGTCGGAGGCCACGATGGCCACATCGGCGAAGTTCTTGGCAGCGGCACGGATGAGTGATATGCCGCCAATGTCGATTTTCTCGATGATGTCGGCCTCCGACGCACCCGAAGCGACGGTAGCCTCGAAGGGATAGAGGTCGACCACCACGAGGTCGATGGGAGAAATCTGATATTGGGAGCACTCGGCGGCGTCGGTTTCGTTGTCGCGGCGGTTGAGAATACCTCCGAAGACGGCCGGATGAAGAGTTTTGACACGCCCCCCGAGAATTGAGGGATAGCCTGTTAGCTCTTCTACGGCGCGACAGGGGACGCCGAGACTTTCGATGTAATCACGAGTGCCTCCGGTTGACAGAAGTTCTACGCCGAGGGCGTGGAGGCGGGTCACTATTGTACCTATCCGGTCTTTATTGTAGACGGAAATTAATGCAGTTCGGATTTGCTTGGTCGACATTATATTTACAATGCTGGCATTTGTGAGTGCAAAGTTATGAATTTTTTCGCAGCCCACGGCTATAAATTCCAAATTTTTTCTGCCGAAAAACAATATGTCAATGTGCGCTTGAAAGATTTTGTGGCCTCTTTCGGGGCCGGGGGGGGGCTATGGGGGAGCGCCACGGACGGGAGGGTCGAGCGCGGGCGGCCGATTTAAATGTTTCGGCAGCGGGACGGGGGCGGTTTTTGAGGGGAGCACAATACCGCCTCTTCGAGGCTTCGAGGGGGATTTGATGGGTGGGGCGAGTGGGCTTACACCCACTCTAACAAAAATGTCGCCGCTGACGCGGCTCGTCCGCTTTGTTTTTGATTTACACGGGCTTACGCCCGTGCCTACAAAATTGTCGCCGCTATGCGGCTTTTGGCGCGGCCGTTGGCCGCTTCCGTTAAGCAAACTTGGAGGATTAGGGGGAGTTTGTGCAGGCTGGGCGGACGCGATTAATCGCGTCCATACGGAGGGGGTGTTCTCTGATTGTGTTGTGGGATGGGCAGACTGGGCGGGCGCAATGTATTGCGAACCTACTTCGGGGTATGTGGGTTCGTTAGTTGACGATATTTCGGGGGCTTCGGGAGGGGTGGTGATTTCGTCG
>CABRZA010000158.1 GCA_902475285.1 uncultured Porphyromonadaceae bacterium | reverse complement strand
GAAAAGTAGCAGAAAAATCAACGTCGTTGTTCTCATTGAGTCGCGAGGTTAGGATAGAACCGAAAACATTAAGGGCCATGACCATATACTTATTACATAAGGCTATAACCTTCTGATGGTTGTCGGTAATCAGATGCACACTCGAGAGCTCGATCTAAGTGAATAAGGCTGTGAAGAATCAATCAATGATGACAGACCTTCACAGCCTTATTATTCAGTTACGTAGAAGAACTAAGGAATCAGTCCTCGATGGCAGCCTGGGCCGCGGCGACGCGGGCTATGGGCACGCGGAAGGGCGAGCAGCTCACGTAGTTCATGCCGAGTTTGGCGCAGAAGATTACGGAGGAGGGTTCGCCACCGTGCTCGCCGCAGATGCCGACTTTGAGTTCGGGCTTGACGCTGCGGCCTTTCTCTACGCCCATGCGGACGAGCTGGCCTACGCCGACCTGGTCGAGTACTTCGAAGGGATCGGTCTTGATTACGCCGTGTTCCTTGTAGAATTTGAGGAATTTGGGAGCGTCGTCGCGCGAGAAGCCGAAGGTCATCTGGGTAAGGTCGTTGGTGCCGAAGGAGAAGAAGTCGGCAACCTCAGCGATTTCGTTGGCGGTGAGGGCAGCGCGGGGTACTTCGATCATCGTACCTACGAGGTAGGGGATGGAGTCGCCCTTCTCTTCGAACACCTTGACTGCGGTGGAGTTGATGACGTTGGCCTGGTGCTGGAGTTCTTTGAGAGAGCCTACGAGGGGCACCATGATTTCGGGATGCACGTCGATGCCGCGGGCCTTGCATGCGAGGGCAGCCTCGATGATGGCGCGTGTCTGCATTTCGGTGATTTCGGGGTAGGTGATGCCGAGACGGCAGCCACGGTGGCCGAGCATGGGGTTGAACTCTTCGAGGGAGTCGACCTTGGCCTTAACTTCGGCGAGGGTGATGCCCATTTCGTCGGCGAGTTCCTGCATGGTGGCAGTCTGGTGGGGTACGAACTCGTGCAGAGGGGGATCGAGGAGACGGATTGTAACGCCGAAGCCGTCCATTGCTTCGAAGATGCCTTCGAAGTCGCCGCGCTGCATGGGGAGGAGTTTGGCGAGGGCTGCGCGACGGCCTTCGACGTCGCTGGCGAGAATCATTTCGCGTACGGACTTGATGCGATCGCCTTCGAAGAACATGTGTTCGGTGCGGCAGAGGCCGATGCCCTGGGCGCCGAACTTGCGTGCCTGGCGTGCGTCGCGGGGGCTGTCGGCGTTGGTGCGGACGAGGGTCTTGGTGTACTTGTCGGCGAGGTTCATGATGGCGGCGAAGTCACCGTCGAGGGAGGGCTCGGTGGTGGGTACCTGTCCGTCGTATACTTCGCCGGTGGAGCCGTTGAGCGAAATCCAGTCGCCTTCGGCGTAGGTGTGGCCGCTCATTTCGACGGTCTTGGCTACATAGTCGACTTTGATTTCACCTGCACCCGAGACGCAGCACTTGCCCATGCCGCGAGCAACTACGGCGGCGTGGCTGGTCATACCGCCGCGCATGGTGAGGATGCCCTGAGCCACGGCCATACCGCGGAGGTCTTCGGGCGATGTTTCGATGCGGACGAGGACTACTTTGCGTTTCTTTTCGGCCCATGCTTCGGCGTCTTCGGCGGAGAAGACGATCTGGCCGCTGGCTGCGCCGGGCGATGCGGGAAGACCCTTGGCTACGACAGTGGCACGCTTGAGGGCGCTCTTGTCGAAGACGGGGTGGAGGAGTTCGTCGAGTTTCTGGGGTTCCATACGGCGGAGGGCTGTCTTTTCGTCGATGTCGCCTGCACGGAGAAGGTCCATGGCAATCTTTACCATGGCAGCGCCGGTGCGCTTGCCGTTGCGGGTCTGGAGCATCCAGAGCTTGCCGTCCTGGATGGTGAACTCCATGTCCTGCATGTCGCGGTAATAGTCTTCGAGGCGAGCTGCGATGTCGAATAGCTGCTGTGCGCATACGGGCATCGATTCCTCGAGCGAGGGATACTTGGCGGCGCGTTCTTCTTCGCTGATGCCCTGGAGGGCAGCCCAGCGGCGCGAGCCTTCGATGGTGATCTGCTGGGGTGTGCGGATGCCGGCAACCACGTCTTCGCCCTGGGCGTTGATGAGGTATTCGCCGTTGAATATGTTCTCGCCGGTGGCGGCGTCGCGGCTGAATGCCACGCCGGTTGCGGAGTTGTTGCCCATGTTGCCGTAGACCATTGCCTGTACGTTGACGGCGGTGCCCCATTCTTCGGGTATTTGGTTCATGCGGCGGTAGATGATGGCGCGCTCGTTCATCCAGCTGTCGAATACGGCGCAGATGCCGCCCCAGAGCTGCTCGTAGGCGTCGTCGGGGAAGTCCTTGCCTGTGTATTCCTTAACGGCGGCTTTGAAGAGGCGGACGAGGTTCTGGAGGTCTTCGACGTCGAGTTCGGTGTCGAGCTTCACGCCCTTGGCATCCTTCACTTTGTCCATTATTTCCTCAAATGGATCGATGTCGGTTTTGTTCTTGGGCTTCATGCCGAGAACGACGTCGCCGTACATCTGAACGAAACGGCGGTAGCTGTCCCAAGCGAAGCGGGGATTGCCGCTCTTTTCGGCGAGGGAGGCTACGGTGGCATCGTTCATGCCGAGGTTGAGGACGGTATCCATCATACCGGGCATCGAGGCTCGTGCGCCCGAGCGAACCGATACGAGGAGAGGATTGGCTGGGTCGTTGAATTTTTTGCCTGTGAGGCTCTCGACGTGCGCGATGGCGGCTTCGACATCCTTGCGGATGCGCGAAATCACTTCGTCGCGGCCGTACTGGGTGTACTCGTTGCAGACTTCGGTAGTGATGGTGAAGCCGGGAGGCACGGGCATGCCGAGGAGGTTCATTTCGGCCAGGTTGGCACCTTTGCCGCCGAGGAGGTTGCGCATTTCTGCGTTGCCCTCGGCTTTACCGTCGCCGAATGTATAAACTCTTTTCATACGTTCTGTTTGAATTATGGAATGTTTAGTTTTGAGACTATTTTCAAGACACGCCGCGCTTGCCAGGGCGCGGCTATGCCGCAAAGTTACGACTTTTGGCCTTATATTCCAATAGCGGGTTGAATTTTTCTTGGTTTGTCAGCCGCCGAAGTTGTCGTAGTGAATCGACGCCGGGTCGACTCCGAGCTTGTCGAGCATGCCTTCTACAGCCTTGCTCATAGGGCCGGGACCACACATGTAGTACTCGATATCTTCGGGCGAGTCGTGGTCTTTGAGGTAGGTGTCGTAGATAACCTGATGCACAAACCCTGGTGTGTATGCCACTCCGGCGGCATCGGCGGCGGGGTCGGGTCGGTCGAGTGCAAGATGGAACTTGAAGTTGGGGAAGTCCTTTTCGAGTTGTAGGAAGTCGTCGAGATAGAACACTTCGTTGAGTGCGCGGGCTCCGTAGAAATAGTTCATCTTACGGTTTGTGGTTTTCAGCGTCTTGGTCATGTGCATGATTTGTGCGCGGAGGGGAGCCATACCGGCGCCGCCGCCTATCCACATCATCTCGTTGGTGCTGTCGAAGATTGGATGGAAGTCGCCGTAGGGGCCGCTCATCAGTACCTTGTCGCCGGGTTTGAGGGAGAATATGTAGCTCGACGCTATGCCGGGCATTACGTCCATGAAGCCGGTTTGAGGTTTCGGTTTGAAAGGCGGTGTGGCAATGCGCACGGTGAGCATTATGCGGTTGCCTTCGGCGGGGTAGTTGGCCATCGAGTAGGCACGGACGGTGGTCTCGGTGTTGCGGCATTTCAGGCCGAACAGACCGAATTTCTCCCAAGCCGGCAGATATTCGGCGCCGATGAGGTCGCGGTCGATGTCGGTGGCGTAGTCCATCTCATAGGGTGGAATCTTTATCTGTGCGTAGGAACCGGGCACGAAGTCCATGTGTTCGCCTGCGGGCAGCGCCACGATGAATTCCTTTATGAATGTTGCCACATTGCGGTTGGATATCACCTCGCATTCCCATTCCTTCACGTTGAGGGCGGCGGCGGGAACTTCGATGTCCATGTCGGTCTTTACTTTGGTCTGACATGCAAGGCGCCAATGGTCTTTGAGCTCCTTGCGCGTGAAGTGGACGGCTTCGGTGGGGAGTGCGTCGCCGCCTCCCTCCATTACTTGCAGGCGGCACTGGCCGCAACTGCCCTTTCCGCCGCATGCCGACGGAAGGAAGATGTCGTTGTCGGCCATTGTGCTCAAAAGCGACTTGCCGGCGGCGGTGGTGACCTTGCGGTCGCGGTTGACGGTTATTGTCACGGGGCCGTTCTGCACCAGATAGCGCTTGGCCACAAGAAGAACGGCTACGAGAAGGAGGGTGACGACGAGGAACAGTACCACGCCCGCCAGCAGCGTGAGCTGTCCGGTGGCGCTGAGGCTGCAAATTGTTGCTGCTGTCATGGTTATAACTTTATGCCCAGGAAGCTCATGAAGGCTATGCCCATAAGCGCGGTGATTATGAATGTTATGCCCACGCCGCGAAGGGGTGCGGGTACGTTGGAGTACTGTGCCACGCGTTCGCGCACGGCGGCCACGGCCGTAATGGCCAAAAGCCAGCCTAGGCCCCATCCGGCTCCGGCGCATACGGCTGTGCCGACGTTGGCGAAGCCGCGCTGCTGCATGAAGAGCGAGCCGCCGAGGATGGCGCAGTTAACGGCGATAAGCGGCAGGAAGATACCCAGCGAAGCGTAGAGCGACGGGGAGTATTTTTCTACGGCCATCTCCACAAGCTGTGTGAGCGATGCTATCACGGCGATGAAGATTATCAGCGAGAGGAAGCTGAGGTCGATGTCGGCAAACTCGGGACCCAACCAGGTCAACGCGCCTGCTTTGAGCACATACGTTTCGAGCAGGTAGTTGATGGGCAGCGATATGGTGAGCATGAATGTCACGGCTATACCCAGTCCGAAGGCAGTCTTCACGTTCTTGCTTACGGCTATGAACG
>CABRZA010000157.1 GCA_902475285.1 uncultured Porphyromonadaceae bacterium | reverse complement strand
GCGATATCGACGAGAGTCGCGCAGCGACGTCGTTATGGTAAACCCCAGACGACCGCAGGGAGTCTGGGGAATATCATGAGCATCAAATGGTTGAGTCTCGAAGAGACGATGTAGAGCAGCCTTGTCAACATCGTCTCTTCGAGACTCATTCGTCGGTTTTGCACTTGAATCCCCAGACTCCCTGCGGTCGTCTGGGGTTAACAATAATATCGTCGCTTCGCGACTCTTGCTAAAACACGGCCTTTTGCAACACCCTCTCAGCACTCATTGGCTATCACTCCGGCCAGGATGGGGTGCGGGGGGCGATTTCGGGGATTGTGGAGCGGTGATAGTGGGGGTCGAGGCCGCGGGCGCGCTGGCGGCGGTAGTCGGCGAGGCAGAGCATGGCATAGCGGCCGAGGACAAGGATGGCAGTCATATTGCAGAGCGTCATGAGGGCCATGGTAATGTCGGCCAGAACCCACACTGTTTCGAGAGCGGCCACTGAGCCGGTCATCACGGCAGCTGCGGTGGCGAGGCGCAGGCCGGTGATGATGCGGCGGTCGTTGCGGATAAAGGCGGTATTGGTTTCGCCGTAGTAGTAGTTGGATATGATGCTCGTGAAGGCAAAGAGCAACACGGCAACAGCCACGAAGACGGCTGCCGCATCGCCCACCTCGGTGGCAAGGGCAAGCTGCGTGAGCTCAATGCCGGTGAGTCCGCTGTCGAACACCCCGCTGCACAGGATGATGAACGCCGTGGCGGTGCACACCAGGAGGGTGTCGACGTAGACACCCATGGTCTGGATGAGTCCTTGCTTCACCGGGTGACTCACGGCGGCAGTGGCGGCCGCGTTGGGCGTACTGCCCTCGCCCGCCTCGTTGCTGAACAAGCCGCGCTTCACCCCCATAATCACCGCCATGCCCATGCCACCGCCAACGGCCTGGTCGAGGCCGAAGGCATTGTCGACGATAAGAGCCATCACATGCGGGAAGAGCGTGAGGCGGGTAATCACCACATAGAGAGCCAAGCCAATGTAGAAGAGCGCCATGACGGGCACCAGCAACTCGTTGATGCGGGCTATGCGGCCCACGCCGCCGAAAATTACGGTCAACGTAGCCGCCGTGCATACCGCTCCAGTGAGCCAGGGCGACACGCCGAAGCTATTGTGCAGAGCAAGAGCTATGGTGTTGGCCTGCACGGAGTTGAAAGCTAAGGCGAAGGTCACGGTGATGAGCACGGCGAAGGTCACGGCCCATGCGCGCTGCCCTATGCCGTGCCATATGTAATACGCCGGACCGCCGCGGAAGGAGTTCTGCCCCTTCACCTTGAAGAGCTGGGCAAGAGTCGACTCGACGAAGGCATTCGCCGACCCCACGAGGGCGACTATCCACATCCAGAACACGGCGCCGGGGCCTCCGAGGGTTATGGCTATTGCCACGCCGGCGATATTGCCCGTGCCCACACGGCTTGCGAGACTTATGGCGAAAGCCTGAAAGGAGCTCACGCGGTGATGCGGACTTCCGCCCACGTCGTGCTTCTTGCCCGAGCGCAGCAGCAGGCGGCACATCTCGGCCACCATGGTAAACTGCACGGCACGGCTGCGGACGGTGAACCATACTCCCCCGCCGAGGAGTACGGCAATGAGGAGGTAGGTCCACAGCCAGTCGTTGATGCTATTAAGTATGTCCATCGGCGTCAGCGGTTGCCGTAGGTGAAGGTCTTGACGGTGACGCGCTGGCTGTCGTACGACAGACGCACGGGGATGGTCTCGGTTTGGCCGTTGACCTTTATCACCACATTCACCATGCCGCCGTTGGGGGCCATGGGGCTGATGTTGTACATCACTAATTCAACCTTGTATGTGCCGGGGTCGGGATGCGTCCAGTATACGTTCTCGGCCGAGCCGGGGCCGCCGGGAATGTCGTCGACGTCGAGCTCGCCGCCGGTGCGGCGGTCCTTCATATTGCGGAACCACAGCTCGGTTCCGTTGGGCTCGGTGACATGGAGGTCGACGTCGCCGTGGAAGTCCCAAAGGGCTGTTACCTTGATTTCGCCGTCGTTGCCGACGTTTTCGGCACGCTCTTCTACGTCGCCGGGCGTGGGAGTCGGCGCCGGTGTTTCGTCGCGGTCGCAGCCGTGGCAGTTGCTGAGCATCAGCAGCGCTATGAGCAGGGCGTAGACACCCACGAGCCAGCCCGTGAGGGCGCCGCGGCGGTTTTTGGGGAGAGCCTCGGCAGGAGGTGCCGGAGGACGTGTGTTGGGATTGTTGCGGTCCATATGGCTCAGAATGTGAAATGCGTGAACATATATGCAAGGATGAGCACCTGGGCGAAGAGCACCACGGGGACGCCGATGTTGAAGAGCGGCTTGCGCGTCTTATGGTTGAAGAAGAGCATGCCGCAGAGCTCGCCGAAGGCGCCGAGAGCCACGGCAACGACCATGAGGACGGCTTCGGGGATACGGCGCTTGCCGTAGTGGGCGCAATGCTTGTCGTAGCCCATGAGCGCGAAACCTATGACGTTCATGAACACAAGCAGGAGATATAGGAATGTGCTGCCGGAGAACATAGGGTCGTAGTACATGATATATTATGCGAAGAATAATGGTAAATGACGATAGAACCCGTAGGCTACGGCCGAGAGGGCCAATATGCCCACACCGGCGCCTACCACGGAGAGTATTTCGAGAGCGACCTTCCACCATGGCGTCGGGCCGTCAACCTCGACGAGTTCGTACTCTTTCTCCGTCTCGTCGAAATCGAAGCTCAGCGGCGGGAATGGACGGCGGCGCGAATAGAGGCCCACGTTGATTTTCCGGTCGGGCTTGAAGTCGGCCGAGTCGAAGAGCATCTCGCCCTTTTCGTCGAGGTGCGCCATCACGCGGGTGTCGTCCTGCGAGAGTATGCATGTGGTGCCGGCCGAGGGGCGTTTGTCCTTCTCGATTACGCGGAGCACGCAGTCGCCGTCGGCGGGTACGCTGCTGAACGGGAGCGTGAACACATACTCAGGCTGATTGGAGTCGAGGGTGTAACTGCGGTTGTAGGAAGGATTGTTGCCGTCGGCCACAATCATGGTATTGCCGCTCACCACGCGCCCTATGTCAATACGGCCGTAATCGTCGGTGAGGAAGGGTTGCGCGCCCTGGCCGAGATCGATGTTTATGGGATAGTCGCGCACGGAGTTGTTGTCCTGGTCCACTACCAGCACCGAGGCATTGAACTCTACCGCGGGTTCTGGCTCGGGTACGATTTCAGGAGGCGGCGTGAGGAACTCGAATGTAAAGACGTTGACCTGCGCCTTGTCGAGCTGTCGGCTCTGGCTCTCGCCGCGCAGCTCCACACGGCATTCCTTGCCTTCGAGCCAGGGCAGCTGGCACTCGGCAACGCCGTTGCGCAGCGTCATGGAGGCCGCGCGGTGGCCGTAGACAAGGTGTGCTTCCTCGCCGTCGACAGGACGGTCGTCGTGCCGCGCCTGCACGCGCACGGTGAGGTATTCGGTCACGTCGATGTCGACGTCGTGGGTATCCTCGTCGACGGTAACGGTGCTGTCCTTGCCCGTAGGAGCGTCGACAAGTCGGAGCGAGACACCCGGCGCGAGAATTCCGAAGCTGAAAAATCCCTCGGCGTCGGTGGTCTGTTCGGCCCACGCCGTGCCTTGCAGATACTTGAAAGCGCGTGCGGGCTGCTTGATGCCGTCGATGGAGAAGGAGCAGCGCACTTCGCGGCGTTTGTCGTCGACGGGATCTTCCTGAATACCGCCCCCATAAGCGCGGTGGAAGTTGGCAAAGCCCCAGCCGGTGACACGCACGTCGATGTCGCCGCCGGGCGAACGGCGGAAGAACACATAGTCGTCGTTGGGCCAAGTGAATATATGTCCTATGCGCGTGATTTCGCGAGGATACTGCTGCTCGGCACGGCTGCGGAGACGCCCCAGCATGGCCATAATATCCTGACGCTCGGCAGGAGTGGCGTCGGTGAGCATGCGCCAGCCGTCGGGCTCGGGGTCGGACCAATAGAAGGAGCCGTGCGTGACATACACGGGCGCGAAGTAGCGCACATCGTCGCCCAGCAGCATCCGCAGGCGCGTGTAGGCCTGGTCCTTGGTGTGCCAGGGGTCGAGCTGCCAATGCACCTCGCTGCCCAATACTTCTTTTAGCTTTGCCATATCTTATGGTTTAATCTTCCAAATATACGCTTTTATAACTTTTTTTCGCCACGTTGAAAGGAGAGTTTCAATCGGTGAGGTAGACGCGGTTGTAGGAATCGCGGGCGCCCCGGAGGGAGGTGGTGGAGTAGCCGTCGTTGGATAGGATGGTGATGAAGCTGTCGAGGGCGCCGATGAATGGTGTGCCCTGCTCTTTTGTAAAGCGGTCGCTGGCGGTGATGTGCATGTGGATATCGGACATCATAGATGCGGCGAAAACGTCGATAGCCAGCTGCTCGCCGGTGCGGTATGCTGTACATGCGACGTCGATGGTTGCGTCGAGCTGCTCCTTGGAGAGTGCCTGTGTAGTCCAGGGCGAGGAACTGAGTTCGGTAAAGGCGTTGCATTTGGCCGAGAGGCTCGTGCGCGTGCTTTCCTGCTGGTTTCGGTAGGAATTGTAGTTGAAGAGATTGCCGTGCTTCACGCCTTCAGGTACGGAGCCGTTCCACTTCAAGCTGGGTTTGAGGCGCGGTTGTACGGTGTGGCTCTTCTGTCCGAAGTTATATATGGCCTCGTGGGCGCTTTTGAGATTCTTGAGCTTGCTCCACGCCGGCAGCGACTTGATGTCGGGATACTGCGCTGCTGTGGCTTCGAGTCCTTTGTAGGCACGGAGAAGTTTGGGATTGTCGGCATAAGAGCCCGACGTCATACTCCGACCATAGTAGCTTCGGATGAGATTGTCGAGAGCCTCGAGGAAGGTGACTTGGACTTTGTCGTTGATGGTGCTGAGCTGCGCCGGCGTGAGATATTGTTTGCGCCCAGCTACATACACTGTCATAGTGGTGAGATAATCGTCGGACCACCCGCCTTCGATGCTGTCGGAA
>CABRZA010000156.1 GCA_902475285.1 uncultured Porphyromonadaceae bacterium | reverse complement strand
GTGTTAAGTTAGTGACATTGCAATATATTGCGCCCCTACTTATCGGCCTCTTACTGCTCGAATTGCTTCATGATGGCTATTACGGCGCTGATGCCGTAGAGGTCGTAGACGGTTTTGAGCTGGCGGAAGGCCACGCCGTAGCGGCGGTCGCGGTCTTCCATGAGGCTGTGCAGGAGGTAGAGGGTGTCGGTCTTGCGGCCTTCGAGCTGGCACAGGGCAAGGTACTTTATGAAGTTGCAGAAGCCTTCGCAGAGGTCGGTGGGAGGGGAGTAGTGGCGGTTGTAGAGGTAGATGTGCGCCATTTCGTGGGCCAGCGTTCCGAGGTAGCCCACGTAGGACTGCTGCGACAGCATCTCGATTACATACTCTCCGGGATGGCGTGGATGCATGCCGTTGAAGGCACGGCCCAGAACCACGCCGTCGTCGCCTTCGGGATTGAGTACATGGTAGTCGACGGCAATGACGCGGTGCGGCGGCATGAAGATTCGGTTCATGTTGTAGAACTTCACCAGACGCTCCGATATTTCCCTCTGTTGGTTCAGATCGACTCCTCCGGCGCACGTAGGACAGCAGAATGCTTCGCCGAACTTCTGCGCCGGGACTTGCGTGCGGGGTATAAAACGCCCGCAACGGCCGCACAGAGGCACTTGGTGATGGGGGCAGATGGCGTTGCCGTGGAAATCGTAGGAACATGCCGGCGGCGTGATGGTGGTGCCGCAGATATAGCATTGGAGTTGACCGCCCTTGCGCGCCTTGATGTGGAAGAAAAGAGTGGTGTCCTCCTGCATATGTACGGGTAGTATGGAGCCGACGGCGTAGTGCGTGGCGCGGTATATCATTGCTGTATGTTGTTGATGTCGAGGTTGATGGAATCTATTTGCGATAGGAGCTCGGCCTGACGGCGCTTGAGGCGGCTGAGGCGGTCGTGCCCCGCGTCGCCGTCGTTGTCGTCGCGGACGGCGAGAGTGCTCACGCTGCCCTCGATGTCGGCTATCGACTCGTTGCAGTCGTGGAGCTCGTCGTAGGCGCGGTTGAGGTCGACCACGGCGCGCGATATATATTCGTCCCTCACCTCCGTGGCTATCTCGCCGCAGGTGTAGTCTTCGAGCCACAGGGCCAGCGACACGTCGTCGCGCGAGCCTTTCTCGGAAAGCTCCGGGATGTTGCGGTCGAAGTCGGCCACCGTGGCGTCGAAGCCCCGGCGCAGGCTGTCGAGCATTACGGGCGCCAGCACACATTCGGCCAGGGCGCGGGGCGTGTCGAAGCAGTCGGCGATGCCGTCGGTGCACACCATCAGCGCCGGGGGCACGTCGGTGCCGTAGGCGTAGCGGAAGTCGCGGGCGCCGTGGCTGCACATCGAGGTGGTGCGCTGGAAGGTACAGCGGCTGTCGGCGGGGATGGGGGCGAAGAAGCGCCCCTTCTGGTCGTAGGCCACGCAAAGGCCGTCGCCGAGCTGGAAGGCAAACCAGTAGCGCGGCGTGCGCAGGGCACCTATGAGCGTGCAGCCGTAGGCACGGGCGGCGCCGGCGAGGGTGTTCTCAGCCAAGGGGTTGGCGTTGTAATGGGCGAGCACCTTCGAGGCCCATAGGGAGTTGACGCGGACGAAGAACATGCGTGCGGCGGCCTCGAGGCGCACGTCGCGCGGCGTGCGGTCGGCGTCGGTGAGGGCGGCCTCGTCGGCCACGCCGCGACACACGGTCAGGCCCGGTTCCTCGCGCGTGAGCTTGCGGTTGAGCACGTCGACGATATAGGGCAGGGCCTCCTCGGCGGCCTCGGTGGCCAGACGCGCGCCTATGTCGCTGCGGAAATGCTGTGCGCTGCCGTGGCCGTCGGCAACGAAGACGGCCGTGACCTCCACGCCGTCGACCGTACCCTCGAAATGCGAGGCATGATCCTGGCACACGCGGCCGGCGTCGCGGTGCGAAGCTCCTTGATAGAAGCGCGATGCTGCGGTATACATATCAGTAGTAGCTGCCCTCCTGGTTGGGATTGTTCACAAGGATGCCGCCGTCGTCGGTGGGAAGGGTAGCGCGTATCTCCTGCCCCATGGCGGTTGCCACGTCGGTGCCGCGCTGGGGCACGGCGCGAGTGCCCACACGCGATACAGTGGCCGACACTATGCGGATCACGTCGTGGAGCTTGCCCAGCTCCTGCACGTTGATGATTATGGGGTCGCCCCCGGCGCTCAGCGGGCGGCTGAACTCGTTGAGGGCCGCCTGCATGGCGATGTTCTCGGGCTTGCAGCCTATGGCGATGGCTATCTTGTAGGCCTGCTTGAACCATTCGTTGCGCTGCAGGGCCTCGAGGCCTTCGCGCCAGCCGTCGTCGGGGTCGCCGTCGGAAACGAGGAACACAGCCGGCCGCACATGCTGCGTGTTGCTGCTCATGGCCTCGCCACGGTGCATCTGCTGCTCGAGGAGGGCGAAGGCATCGCGGAGGTTGGTGTAGCCCGAGGCTTCGACGTCGCGCCACTCGTAGTCGTGCACGTCGACGGGTTCGGCGTCGATAAGGCGCGCCTCGTTGCCGAACTGTATGCACGAAAGGTAGATGTCGCACATGTCGTGGTTCTGCGTGCTTACATCGCGGAGTATGGGCAGCACGTCGCGCATGGCACGGTTGAGGTCTTTGAGGCGGTTTTTGTACTTCATCGACGCCGAGGTGTCGAGGAGGTAGAACATATTCATCCGTCGGCGGGGCGAGGCCGTGGGGCGGTAAAATGATAGGGACATCTGTGATGATTTAAGGAAAGAGGTTTATAATCAAAGTATTGTTGCCGTCGTACAGCCGAAACTGATGCGGCATCCGCCCATGAGCTGGAAGCGCATGCCGGGCGACACGGGCACCGAGCGGTTGTCGCGCCCTATCAGCATCCATGTGCCGGCGGTGATGTTCTGCAAGCCGAGGGCGCCTCCGAGCTGCGGCATGGCGCAGCAGAGGCCCGCAGGCTCGAGGCAGTCGGCTATATAGAGATGCTTGCCGGGTGTGAGGCGGTAGCGCAGACCGTCGGCAAAGCGCAGCCACACCTCGCGGCCGGGGTTGCCGCCGCATATGGGGCACTCACTCGGAGCGGCCTCGTCGCAGAGAAAGTCGTGGGGTTCGTCGTGCACGGCCGTGCACGTCACCAGGCGCGCGCGCTGCTCCACCATGAGGCGCTTCCAGGTGTCAGCGGCGACGCGGTCGGCGGGGCGGCGAATGGCCCTCAGCGACAGTGCCGTGCAGAACATACGGCGCAGCGACGGCGGCAGCACGCGCCAGAAGCGCACGGAGTTGCCGTTGAGCACGGGGTCGGGGGCGTTGGAGCGGTCGAGGGTGTCGTGGCAGAACACGGCATAGGGCCCGAAGATGGCGGCCTCGTCGGCGGGAGTGAGGCAGGCGTAGCGCGGCGACATGGTCTTGACGCCCTCGAAGGGATGGTCGACGGCCATAACGCGGTAGAGTATCACCGCAAGGCTGAAAAGGTCGGAGGCCATGGTTGGCACGAAGCCGCCGGCCACCTCGGGAGCCATGTAGCGCGGTTTGCCGAAAATCACGCGGCTGTCGGCCTGCGGCACCACGTTGTCGTTGTCGCAGATGGCCACGTTGCCCGTATGCGGGTCGATGAGGAAGCAGCCGTCGTTGAGGTCGCAGAAGGTGCAGCCCCGGGCATGGAGGCGCGCTATGGCGTCGGCTATGGTGAGCGACGCCGTGACGCGGGCCATGAACGAGTGCAGGAAGGCCTCGGGGTGACGGTCGGCGCAGAAGAATTTGCCGAAGTCGATGCACCCCTGGGGCTTGTAGGCCATGAGGTAGCCGAAAGGCTCGCCGGGACGGCTGTCGACCATTATTTCGGGCCACAGAAAGGCCGACGAAGGACGGCCGATGCCGATGTTGCGGACGATGTTGCGACGGAAAGCGCCGTCGAAGAGCGGCGTGCCCCGATGATACCATTTCAGGGCCATGATATGGCCGCCGGGGTCGAGGCGCACGCGGTAGATTTCGCCCTGGCCTCCGCCGGCTATATAATCGAGCACGGTGAGCGACCGTCGGTCGCCCACCGGCAAGACTGTGTGCGGGGAGAGGGAGGGCATGGGGTGCTGAGGCGGATTACTGCATGCCGCTTACGGCCACCGAGGAGTCGATTTTGGCAACCAGACCCTGGAGCACCTTGCCCGGACCGAGCTCCACGAACTCTGTGGCGCCGTCGGCAATCATGTTGCGCACGGTCTGTGTCCAGCGCACGGGTGCGGTGAGCTGTGCCACGAGGTTGGCCTTGATTTCGGCGGGATCGGTGTGGGGAAGGGCGTCGACGTTCTGGAACACCGGGCATACCGGCTCGTGGATATCCGTAGCCTCGATGGCGGCGGCGAGCTCGGCGCGGGCGGGCTCCATCAGGGGCGAGTGGAAGGCTCCGCCCACTTTGAGCTTGAGGGCACGCTTGGCACCGGCGGCCTTGAGGGCCTCGCAGGCGGCGTCGATGGCGGCAACCTCGCCCGATATCACGAGCTGGCCGGGGCAGTTGTAGTTGGCGCACACCACGATGCCTTCTATGCCGGCGCAGATTTCCTCAACCTTCTCGTCGGGGAGGGCTATGACGGCGGCCATGGTCGACTCGGTGAGCTCGCAGGCCTTCTGCATGGCGTTGGCGCGGGCGGCAACGAGGCGCAGGCCGTCGGCGAAACTCAGAGCACCGGCGGCGGTGAGGGCCGAGAACTCACCCAGCGAGTGGCCGGCCACCATGTCGGGCTTGAAGTCGGCGCCGAGCGAGCGGGCCAGAACTACCGAGTGGATGAAGATGGCGGGCTGGGTAACAGAGGTTTGGCGAAGGTCTTCGTCGGTACCGGCGAACATAAGGTCGGTGATACGGAAACCCAGGATTTCGTTGGCCTCTTCGAAGAGCGCCTTGGCCTCGGCGTTGTTGTCGTACAGGTCCTTGCCCATACCCACAAACTGAGCGCCCTGACCGGGGAATACAAATGCTTTCATTACCTTTTAATTATAAATATGTCTTAAAAAACAGTGCAAAGTTAGC
>CABRZA010000155.1 GCA_902475285.1 uncultured Porphyromonadaceae bacterium | reverse complement strand
TCGTCTCTTCGAGACTCATTCGTCGGTTTTGCACTTGAATCCCCAGACTCCCTGCGGTCGTCTGGGGTTAACAATAATATCGTCGCTTCGCGACTCTTGCTAAAACACGGCCTTTTGCAACACCCCCACCGAGGCGGTACACTCTAAAAGAGGGGTTTTGCAACACCCCCCTGCTTTAAACAGTCAGATTCGGCGGCCGAGGATGTGGTAGGCGATTTCCTTGAAGGCGTAGGACTGGCCGTTGGAGAGGGTGATGTGTCCGGATGGCTCTACGGCGACGATGGATGCTTTTATGGGGGTGCCGTCGGCGAGGTAGAAGGTGTGCTCGCGTCGGTCGGCGAGGTAGAGGCGGCGGAAGTATTCCTTGCGTGCCTCGACGGCGTCGGCGAGGGGCTGGCAGGCTTCGACGCGCTTCATGATATCGGATATCATGAGTTCGAGGAGTGCGCGGAGGTCGTACTCTCGGTCGGTGAGCTGTGCGAGCGACACGGGGTTGGGGGCGTCGCTGAGGAATGTGAGCTGGTTGACGTTGACGCCCACGCCGGCGACGACGTAGTCGAGGTGCGCGCCGCTGAGGCGGTTTTCGATGAGTATGCCGGCAATTTTGTTTGTGCCGACATATACGTCGTTGGGCCACTTTACGGTGACGGGCTCATTGACGCCGGCATCGGCGAGCTCCCGGGCCACAGTATCGGCCACTCCGAGGGCTACGGCGATGGAGAAGTCGAAGAGGCGGTCGGGGGTGAGGTCGAGGCCGAGGCGGATGGAGAAGGTGAGGTTCTGTCCGGGCTCGGCCTCCCATGAGTTGCCGCGCTGTCCTCGGCCGGCAGTCTGGAGGTCGGCGGCTACGACGATGTCGGCGTCGGCGAGGGCGGCCCGGTCGTTGGTGCTGGCGCAGGCCGGAATCCATTCGATGGGTGGAGTCTTCATAATCATTCGGATATTTCGAGGGTGCGGCTGTCGTCGTCGTTGACACGGATGCGTACGGTTACGGTGTCGGCGGGGAGTGCAGCGGCGATGCGTTCGGGCCACTCTATTAGACACACGGCACCGGAGTCGAAATAGTCTTCGATGCCGAGTTCGAGGGCTTCGTCGAGGTCTTCGATGCGGTAGAAGTCGAAGTGGTATATGAGTTCGGCGGTGGTGTCGGAGCGGTATTCGTTGATGAGTGCGAATGTCGGGGAGGCGGTGTCGTCGGTGTCGACGCCGAGCTGTCGGCAGAGTGCGTTGATGAACGTGGTCTTACCGGCGCCCATGTCGCCGTAGAAAGCGAATACGGTGTTGTCGCCCATAATGGCGGCAAATTCGCGTGCTGCCTCGGGGAGGGCGGCTTCGTTGGGAATCTGAATTGTTTTCATGCGAGTTACTTAATTACTTGGGCGTGAGGGTTATTAGGGGCACGAGCATTTCTTCCATGGATATACCACCGTGCTGGAATGTGCCGGTGTAGTACTGCACGTAGTAGTTGTAGTTGTTTGGGTAGGCGAAGAAGTCGTAGGGCGGCGCGAAGATATATGTGGTTGAGACATTTGGCGCGGGGAGGCCGTAGCGGCGGGGCGTCTTTATTTCGTATACCTGTCGGGAGTTGTAGCCGAGGTTCTTTCCGAGCTTGTAGCGTAGGTTGGTGTTGGTGTTCTTGTCGCCGACGACCTTTACGGCGTTGTCGACTCGGATTGTGCCGTGGTCGGTTGTTAGGACTATGCGGGCGCCGCTGTCGGCGATGCGGCGGAAAATTTCGAGTGCCGACGAGTGGCGGAACCACGATTCGGTGAGGGAGCGGTAGGCGGCGTTGGTTGCGGCGAGCTCTCGTATCATCTTGCTTTCGGTTCGTGCATGTGAGAGCATGTCGATGAAGTTGAAGACGATGACATTGAGCTCGTTGGCTTCGAGGCGGGAGAACTCTCGGAGGAGGCGCTCGCCGGCGGCGGTGTCGTTGATTTTATTGTAGGAGAAGCGCCACGGCTTGCGGTATCGCTCGAGGAGCGTGGCAATGAGTGGCGACTCGTTGAGGTTCTTCCCTTCTTCGGAGTCCTCGTCGACCCACAGCTCGGGGAAGAGGCGCTCGATGTCGGCGGGCATGAGGCCCGAAAAGATGGCGTTGCGGGCATACTGCGTGGCCGTGGGGAGGATTGTGGTGTAGAGGCGCTCGTCGAAGGTGAAATGCTCGGCGAGGATGGGCATTATTGTGCGCCACTGGTCGAGGCGGAAGTTGTCGATGAGAATCACGAATACCTTCTCGCCTTTTTCGAGGATGGGGAATACCTCGCGGGGGAGTATGCGTGGGCTCATGAGGGGCGCGGTGTCGGGGTCGGCGACCCATTCCTCGTAGTGGCGTCGCACCCATTTGTAGAACTCGGAGTTTGCCTCGCGCTTCTGGTTTTCGAGGAGTTCGGCCATGCCGGTATCGGTTCCGGCGAGCTCCATCTCTCGGTATACGAGGAGGTTGTAGAGGTTCATCCAGTCGTCGACGGTGTCGGCGGTGTTTATTAGCTCACCGATGCGGCCGAAGTCCTCGCGATAGTCGCGCGTGGCTTTCTCGCTGACGAGGCGCTCGGAGTGGAGGTGTTTCTTTATTGCGATTAGAATCTGGTTTGGATTGACGGGCTTTATGAGGTAGTCGGCAATCTTGCTTCCTACTGCCTGGTCCATTATGTTCTCCTCCTCGCTTTTTGTAATCATGATAACGGGAATCTGCGGGAGGCGCTGCTTTACGAGCTGGAGGGTCTCGAGGCCGGTGAGGCCGGGCATATTCTCGTCGAGGATGATGAGGTCGAAATGCTCGGCGGCGGCCATGTCGAGTGCGTCGCGACCGTTGTTGGCGGTCACGACGTCGTATCCCTTGCCCCGGAGGAACAAGAGGTGGGGTTTGAGGAGGTCGATTTCGTCGTCGGCCCAGAGTATGCGGCTCATAATATCGTGTTTTGTGATATACAAATATAAGATAAAAAGCCGGGGGTGCGGCAAGAATTAACTTCTCTTAACGCGCTCGCTGGAGCTCGCGGCCGAAACAAAAAGCGCCATTTGGGGATGTTGCAGAAGCCGAAATCCCGAAGAGATGATATGACGATGACACTACCGCCTCTTCGAGGCTTGGGTTCAGTCCTGGATGTAGTAGGTGATGTAGGTGACTACGCGGACGGTTTTGATGTTGGGGGTGTACTGGTCGCGGTCGTTGATTGAGAACTGTCCCTGCTGTGCGGTCTTTATTTTGCCGAGCTTACTGTGGGAGTCGTTGGCGAATGTTACGGCAGCCTCGCGAGCCTTGGCTGTGGCGTCGGCAATCATGTCGGGCTTGATGGAGTTGAGGTCGGTATACTCGTAGGTTGTCTGGTAGTTGTAGTCGCCGGCGACGACTGCGATTCCCTGGCGGAGGAGATCGGTCTGCTTCTGGATGAGGGATCGGACGAGGTCGACTTTATCGGATGTTACGACGACGACGTTGGTGACCTGGTAGCGGTAGCGTACGTCCTGGTTGCCGTAGCGCTCGGCGGCGTAGTCGTAGACCTGTGGAGGATTAACTGAAATCTCGGAGGGCTGGATGCCGCCTTCGGCGAGGAATGCGGTGATTGCCTTGTTGGTGCTTTCGATTTTGGTGTAGAGCGCCACGAGGTCGTTGCCCACTTCTTTTGTAACGATTGGCCATGTGACCTTGTTTGCGCTGACTTCTTTTTCGCAGAGGCCGCGTACGGTGACTACTCGCTCTCGGTTTGAGAAGTTGTCGATGCCTCCTTTGAGGGCAAAACCGAGGATTACTATTGCCACACCGATGATGGCCGATGATATGATGAGAGATGGTTTCATAGTGTTTTATGTTTGATATAGCAACGCCGTGGAGCGGCTGATGGTTCGGCGAAAGCAAAGAGCCCCCGCCGGCTGCCCGGTGAGGCGGCGGCAGGGGGCTCGGAAGTTGACGAGGATTATTTCTCGAGGTCGACGTAAGCGCGCCAGATGGCACCGAGGACCATCTTGATGCAGTTTTCGACGATGTATGCCTTGGACACTTCTTCGTCGAGGAGGAAGGAGCACTCCATGCGCACCTTGCCGTCGCGCACTACTGCGGTGGGGAGGTTCTTCTGGCAGTTGTGGCGGTTTGCGAGGTGGTAGGGGTCGCCTTTTGTTTCGTAACCGGGCGCGCCGGCAGCGTAGCTGAGGCGGTTGTTGTTGACGATCACGAAGATAACGACGTCGTGGCCGAAGTCGTCGTCGGCGCTCTGAACGATTACCATATCGCCGTCGTCGTCGATACGGGTAGAGATGTGGAGCTCATCGAGGTAACCACGGATGAGGGCTTTGTCTACTGTCATAGTATTTAAGTATTAAGGGGTTGATTCAATCGATGTTTTCTTTTTCGAGGTCGACGTAGGCGCTCCATATGGACGACATGACGGAGCGTAGGCAGAAGTTGCGGATGAAATCGTCGGAAACTTCCTCGCTGATATATACTGAATACTCCATGCGCATCTGGCCGTTGCGGACCACGGCAGTGGGATAGTTGCGGCGCGCATTGTTTCGGTTGGCGAGCACGAGGGGGTCGCCGGCGGGCTCGTAGCCCAGGGCGCTTCCGATGAAGCTCACACGGTTGGGCTCGACGATGATGCTTATGAGGACGGGGTGGCCGAAGTTCTCGTCGGGGTCGAGGGCGATCATGAGGTCGCCGTCCTCGTCGATTCGCGAGGAGAGGCTCATCTGGTCGAGGAATCCTCGTATCTGTTCTTTGGTTAACATGGCGTAGGGGTGTTATTGTTGGCGACGGCACTTCTCTTCGAGCTCGTCGTCGGAGAGGGTGAAGTTGACGAAAGACTCCATTGGGAGGAATATCGAGGGGCGCACCACGCAGTTGAGCACGAAGTGGGGCGACACTTCATCTTCGAGGAGGAAGGCGCGGTCCATCACGACGTCGCCGTTGGAGTCGACGTATGCCGCGGGGGCATGGCAACGGCAGTTGTGGCGGTTGCACATGGCCAGGAGGTCGCCTTCGGGGTGGAAGTCGACGGCACGCGTGGAGAAGGTGAGCAGGCGGTCGTCGGCCACGCGGATGAATGTTACGACCTGATAGGGGAAGAACTCCTCGTCGTAGAAGGTCACGGCGATACCTCCGTCGTCGAGCTCGGTATATTTGAGGTCGATTACATCGAGACACTCTTTAATCAACTCAGTGTTTATCATATCGTGCTTTTTAAATCGTCAGCCTTAGGGTAGGCCGTCGGGGTAATTACATTAAATATAC
>CABRZA010000154.1 GCA_902475285.1 uncultured Porphyromonadaceae bacterium | reverse complement strand
CCTATAATCGCCCCATCGCCTATATGCACTCCCGGCATAACGGTAACATTCTGACCTATCCATACATCATTGCCGATTACTGTGTCGCCTTTGAGTGGCAATTGGTCCACAACTGGAGCAATCATTCCGCCCCAATCACCTCCCATTATGTAGAACGGATATGTTGTGGCGCAATTCATACGATGGTTTGCTCCATTCATTACGAATTCAACGCCTTTGGCTATTGCACAGAAATTTCCGATTATAAGTTTATCGCCTATAAACTCGTAAAAATGAGTTACATGCTCCTCGAATCGGTCCGCGCCGTCGCAATCATCGTAGTATGTGTAATCCCCCACAATGATTCTTGGGTTCTTCACCACGTTTTTGATAAAACATAGACTCGGAATAGCCGGATTTGGAAAGGGAGAATCTTTATCGGGGAATATTTTCATTTGGATTTTCAGAATTTGAAAATTACTGGCAGCCGTATGGAGTTCACCCCGGATTGTAGGCCGAGGAGGGGAGGGTGGCGGGGGAGGTGTAGAAGGCGGGGGAGAGGAGTGTGGAGAGGTCGGTGGGGTGGGTGGAGAGGTACGACTGGACTATGCGGTAGCCGATGAAGCGGCCGATGCGGCCGGGGGCCGGGGTGCCGTTGATGCTCGTGCGGGGGGCGGGGGCAACGAGGCGGTCGGCGACGGCGGGAGAGGTGTCGTAGAGAAGGTCGGCGCCTATGAGGGCGTGCCATAGCATGGCTTCGTCGGCAAGGCGTTGGCGGTATGCGTCGTCGGTGTATCCGAGGGCCTGAGCCGGTGTGCAACCCGTAAGGAGTGTTTTGGCATGAGCCAGAGCTCCTTCGTAGAGCAAGCGCGAGGCGAGGGTGGCGTCGGCGCCCTCGGCCGCATAGGGGTAGGCCGTGGCCGTGAGGGCCTCCGCGATGTCGCAGGGGAGGGCGGCGGGTGTTTTATGCGCGCGCATGTAGGCCGGCCAGTGGGAATAGCCGGGATAGTCGGCGCCGAGGTAGTGGTTGAGGGCTATGAGCATCACGCTGTCGACGAAGAGTATCGACTCGGGTCGGCCGTAGACTACGGCGGCATAGCGTCTTCGGGGAAAGTCGAGGCCCTGCTTCCCGGCACTGGCGAGGATGCGGCCGAGCGACTTGGCGAGGTAGGTTGTATCGGCGAAGACGCTGTCGACGTCGGGTGTGAAGACTTCGACCACCTGCGATGCCGACCAGCCGGCGATAAGCTCGCGGTCGCACGGCAACTCGCTGACAGTGCGCATGAAGGCTTCGATTTCGACTGAGTCGGCGCGGAAAACGGAATCCTGTTCGGCGGTGTCGAGATCGGCATAGGAAGCCATGATGCGGTATACGGGCACGACGCGGGCCGGAACGGACGTATCGTCGTTGCCGCTGCAAGCCCACAGCATGGGCAGCAGGAGGAGGGCCGAAAGGAGTCGACGCATGGCTGCGGATTATTGGTTGTCGGCCTCGGCCGGAGCTTGGGCTGCCGGAGCGCCTTCGGTTTTGGCTGCTTTTTTCTTGGCCCGGAGCTTCTGCCAGTAGCCCGAGCGCTTTTTCTTGGGCTTGGGAGCTTCCGACGATTCGGCGTTGGGAGCCTCGGTTTCAGTTGTGGCGCCTGCGGGAGCTTCGGGCTTTGCATCGGCGGCCTTTGTGCGGGGCTCCTTGCGCTGTTTGTCGCGGTTGTGGCCGTGGCCGCCTTTTGCACCGTTCTTGCGCGGGCCGCGGCTGTTGCGGCGGTCGCCGCCCTCGCTCTCGTTTTCGCCGGGAGCGCCTCCGAGCTCGGCGGGAATCTCCTCGCGGCGCACCTTGGAGCCGAGGAAGCGCTCGATTTGCGCCCAGCGCTGACGGTCGGCGGGTCCGACGAAGGTCACGGCCTTGCCGCCCGCGCCGGCACGCGCAGTGCGGCCTATGCGGTGTACATAGTCCTCGGCCTCGCGTGGCACGTCGTAGTTCACCACCATGGCGATGTCGTCGATGTCGATGCCTCGGGCGAGGATGTCGGTGGCAATGAGTATGTCGATGCGTCCGGCACGGAAAGCCAGCATCACGTCCTCGCGTGCCTTCTGGTCGAGGTCGGAGTGCATCTCGGCGGCCTTCCACTTGGAGCGGCGCATGAGCTGGGTGAGCTCCTTGACCTTCTGCTTCGACGATGAGAAGACGATGACGCGTTTGTCGAATCCCTGCTCGAAGAGGCGGCGCAGAAGGTGTTGTTTCTGAGGCTCGTAGCATATGCACACCGATTGGTCGATTCGCTCGGCGGGTTTCGACACGGCAATCTTCACCTCCTTGGGGTCGGTGAGGATTGTGGCGGCGAGCTGCTGGATTTTCTTCGGCATGGTGGCCGAGAACATCAGCGTCTGGCGCTCCTTGGGCAGCTCGGCCACGATGCGCATGATGTCGTCGGAGAAACCCATGTCGAGCATGCGGTCGGCCTCGTCGAGGACGAAATACTTCACCGCCGAAAGGTCGACGTAGCCCATCTTGATGTGCGCCAGCAGGCGTCCCGGCGTGGCGATGACCATGTCGGCACCCTGGCGCAGGGCATGCTGCTGCTGGGCGAAGGCCTTGCCGTCGTTGCCGCCGTGTATGGCCAGGCTGCTCACGGGGATGTAGTAGGAGAAGCCCTCCATCTGCTGGTCGATCTGGCGCGCCAGCTCGTGGGTGGGCACCATGATGACGCATTTCACCTTCGAGTCGGCCTCGGTCTCGGCCAGGAGGTCGATGATCGGGAGGAGATATGCGGCAGTCTTGCCGGTGCCCGTCTGGGCGCAGGCTATGAGGTCGTTGCCGTCGAGGATGAGGTCGATGCTCTGCTCCTGGATAGGTGTGCACTCCTCGAAGTGCATGGCATCGAGTGCATCGAGGATGTCGTCGCTTAGTCGGAGTTCGTCGAATCGCATTATATGGTTGTAAAAAAGGCGGTTAAGTGTTGGTTATACGTCGTCGTCATCGTCGTCGAAATCGAAGTCGAAGTCCCAGCCGTCGTCGGCCATCGAGCCGGTGAATTCGGCGAGCTCGCGACCCTCGCGCTTGGTGGGGCGCCCCAGGCCCTTTCGGCGGTCGACGAAGCCGGATATTTTCACCACTTCGAGGAGGTCGTACTGGTCCTTGGGCGTGATGTTCTCCATATATTCGGGCACCAGCTTGGCGCCGAGGCGGTTTTCGGTTACGGCGAGGACGCGGAAGGAGAAGGTTACCGGCGGCTTGCGCACATGCACCACGTCGCCGGGCTGCACTGTTCGCGAGGGCTTCACCGGGTTGGGGTTGTCGCCTATTGTTACGCGGCCTTTCTTGCATGCGTCGGTGGCTATTGTGCGGGTTTTGAATATTCGCATGGCCCAGAGCCATTTGTCGATTCTTACTTCCATGGCGGTCAATATTTTTGTTTCCAGCCGAAGATTGTCTTCACGAAGCGTCGGCGGTTGGCGGGGGCGTCGTCGTTGCCGTATTCGATTGCGCGGTCGAGGTATCCCACGCCCTTCTCGATGTCTTGCGCGGTGCCCCGGCCGAAGGCGTAGGCAGCGCCGAGGGCGTTGGCGACTGCTCCTTTGGCGCGGTCGGATAGCAGGAGTGCCTGATACTTGTCTTCAACCAGGCGGAGGTAGCGGAAGGCCGTTTCGTCGTCGGAGGGTATGTCGCCGGTGCCCGTCTGGTATATCACGCCGAGGAGTGCGGCAGCGCGCGGATCGCCGGTGTTGGAGTATGCCGAGCGGAACTTTCGGAGCGCGGCGGAGATGTCGGCCTCGATGCCCCGGCCTTCGTAGATGCAGAGGGCGGAGCCGAGAATCGCGTCTTCGCGGCGATTTTCGGCGCGGCTGAAAAGGTCGAAGGTTTCGTCGGGGCGCTCGTTTCGCTCGTAGTAAATCCACGCGAGTTTCGACATGGCTATGATGTCGCCGGCATCGGCCGAGGTGCGGTATAGGGCGACGGCCTTGGCGATGTCCGGGTGCGGCATATCGGGCCACCCGGCCCAGTCGGGGTCCATGAGGGCATTGTTGTAGAGCTCGTCGGCCTTTATGCGCATGGCTTCGGGATTTCCGGAATCTACGAGGCGGTCGATATGGCGGCGGTATGCAATCAGGCGTGGCTGGGAAAACATACCGGGGGCCTTAATCATACGCCAGTAGGCATTGAGGCCGGCAGAGAATCCGGCGTCGCAGGCTTTTTCGAGGTCGTCGAGTGCTTTGAGCGTGTAGGGGCGGGGGAGGGTGACGTTGCCCTTCTTCTCTTTCTCTTCGGGGTAAATGCGGCCGTAGAGGTCGTCGTCGGCTTCTATGCATCCCAGCAGGGCATGGCAGAGGCCCGAGCCTGAGGCTGCGGCGTAGTCGGCTACCTCTTCGAACGCCTCGGCTATCGAGGTGAAGCGATTTGCGGGGGAGTTGACGATGCCGTTGAGGTCGATGTTTGCCAGTACGGCCATCGTGGCGCCCAGGGCGCTGCCGCCGTCGATACTGCGGCGGAGGTGGTTGAGGGCGGTGCTGTATGTGACGTGCACTCCCGAGCCCACCCAATGGAAGTCGGAGGCTATCATGGCCATGGCCAGCACGGCATCGGCGTCGGGGTCGCCGGCGTCGGCCTCCTGCTGGAGGATGTCGAGGCCGCGTCCGATTGTCTCGGGGTCGAAGCTGAGCCAGATGGCGTCGACGGCAGCATTTACAATATCGCTTAGAGTCATAGAGAAGAAATTTTTGAAGCCCGGGCCGAGGGGTCGGGGCTTATTTGTTGTTGTAGCGGCACATGGCTGTGCCGAGGCCTGCGAGGACGTACTCGCGGATGGCATCGACTGCAATCTTTATACGCTCGTCGACGATTTTTTTGTCGTCGGGCGAGAAGCGTCCCAGCACGAAGTCGACTTGACAACCTCGGGGAAAGTCGTTGCCTATTCCGAATTTGAGGCGGGGATATGTGTCGGTGCCGAGTTTGGCGGCGATGTCTTTGAGGCCGTTGTGTCCGGCGTCGGAGCCGCGGGCCTTCATGCGTATGGCACCCACGGGGAGCGAGAGGTCGTCGACGACAATGAGGATGCGGTCGACGTCGATTCCTTCCTTATCCTTCCAGTACCTCACGGCGCTGCCGGAGAGGTTCATGTAGGTTGAGGGTTTGAGGAGGACGACCTGCTGGTTTTTGATGCGGCCGAATCCGACGTCGCCGTAACGCTCGGTGGAAAAAGAAATATTGGACGCCTCGGCGAAGGCGTCCAATATCATAAATCCTATGTTGTGCCGAGTTTGGCAGTATTCGTCGCCTATATTTCCCAGACCAACAATTAGATGTTTCATGCGGTGAGATTTTCAGACGCCCGCTTAGAGCTTGTTTAATAATAAATGTTACCGATAGGGCGGTCAGCCGTCGAGCAGATT
>CABRZA010000153.1 GCA_902475285.1 uncultured Porphyromonadaceae bacterium | reverse complement strand
TTACTCTATCTCTGGATAAGGTTGACTGACCGGGTCCTATCCCTGGGCGGAGTTGACTGAGGGCGTAGCCCGAAGGCAACTCCGCCCAGGGATAGGACCCGGTCAGTCAACCTTATCCAGAGATAGAGTAAACCAATATCAGTAAACATACCAAACCGAGTCAACCATTTTCAGGAACGGACAGATGCCGGTGGTGGGCCGGCGCAATTTGCACGTTCTGCCTCGTTGCGCGGAAAGAGGAAATTTAGTAATTTTGCACATGCAATGTTTGGCATGGTTTTTGCATAAGTAACTTTTTAGAGTTACTTAAGTGTTGCAGTAATTATCGCATTAATGGAAAAATTTAAAGATACTTCTTTCGGTGGCGAGCGGCCGCTTTTCGCCAGCCGCGGACTCCAACTCGACAACGTGACATTCCTTGCCGGCGAGTCGGCGCTCAAACGTTGCTCCGACATCATCGCCCGCAACTGCCGCTTCGAGGGCAAATATCCCTTTTGGCATGTCGACGGTTTCAGCGTCGACCACTGCGTGTTCACCCCGGGCGCGCGTGCTGCCCTTTGGTATTCCGACAATTGCGAGATGACCGATACCGTGGTCGACGCTCCCAAAATGTTCCGCGAGATGCACGGCATAAAGCTCCGGCGCGTAAACTTCTCCGACGCGCAGGAGACTCTCTGGCACTGCTCCGGCATCGACATCGAGGATGTAACCGTCGACAAGGCCGACTATATCTTCATGCATTGCAGCGACATACGCATAGCCAACTACCGCCAGCAGGGCAACTATTCCTTCCAGTACGCCCGCAATGTGGAAATCAGCAATGCCGTAATCCACTCCAAGGACGCCTTCTGGGAGACCGAGGGTGTGACCGTGCGCGACAGCGAGCTCCACGGCGAGTACCTCGGCTGGCACTCCAAGGGTCTGCATCTTATCAACTGCCATATTTCGGGCACGCAGCCGCTGTGCTACTGCCGCGACCTCGTGCTCGAGAATTGCACCTTCGACGCCGACGCCGACCTTGCCTTCGAGGAGTCGGCCGTGCGGGCTACCGTCAGCTCGCCGATAACTAGCGTCAAGAACCCAACCACGGGCTATATCGACGCCCCCGAAATAGGTGAAATCATTATCGACGAGCACATTCAAGCGCCCGCCAACTGCATCATAACCACGAAGAAGAAATGAACGACTACGACTTCGACCGTGGCGTCGACCGCCGCGCGTCGGGCTCCTACAAGTGGGACTCGCGCCCCGGCGTGGAGCTTCCGCTCTGGGTGGCCGATATGGACTTCGCCACTGCGCCCGCAATCGTCGAGGCCCTCTGCCGGAGGGTCGACCACGGCGTATTCGGCTATACCAAGGTGGGCGACGACTATTACGATGCCGTATGCGGCTGGTTCGAACGTCGACACGGTTGGAAGATCCGTCCTTCCGACATTATCTACACTTCGGGTGTCGTTCCCGCCATCTCGGCCATAATCAAGGCCTTGACCGAGCCGGGCGACAAGGTGATAGTGCAGACGCCCGTCTACAACTGCTTCTTCTCCTCCATCCGCAACAATGGCTGCGAGGCTCTCGCCAACCCCCTCCGCTACACCGGCGAAAGCTATGAGATAGACTTCGACGACCTCGAGCGCAAGGCCGCCGACCCTCGTGCGCGCGTGCTTCTGCTCTGCAACCCCGCCAACCCTGCCGGCCGCGTGTGGAGCCGCGACGAGCTCCTGCGCCTGGCGCGTATATGCAAGGCCAACGGTGTGACCGTGGTGAGCGACGAGATACACTGCGAGCTCGTTTTCAAGCCTTATAAATACACTCCCTACGGCACCCTTCCCGAAGAGTTCTCCGGCTGTGCCGTGAGCTGCGTGTCGCCAAGCAAGGCCTTCAATATCGCGGGCTTGCAGATTGCCGATATCGTGGCGCCCGACGCCGCCATGCGCCGGCGCATCGACCGCGCCATAAACATCAACGAGGTGTGCGACGTAAACCCCTTCGGCGTCGCCGCCACAATTGCCGCCTACAAGCACGGCGAGGCATGGCTCGAGGCTCTCCTCGACTATCTGCACGCCAACTATGAGGCCATGGCCGAATATTGTGCCCGGCACCTCCCGTCCTTCCCCCTCTGCCGCCTCGAGGGCACCTATTTAGTGTGGATGGATGTGCGCGCCCTCGGCATACCCTCCGCGCAGCTCGAGGAGCTGCTCATCGACGACTGCGGCCTCTGGCTCAACGCCGGCACGATGTACGGCGCCGACGGCGAAGGCTTCATGCGTTGGAACATAGCCTGCCCCCGTCACCGCCTTATGGATGCTCTCCGTCGCTTCGCCGATTTTGTAAAAAGAAACTCCTGACTATCAACCCAATCTCCTCACCGATATGAAATGTCATCGCTGTAACGCCGAAAACCTCCCCTCCGACGCCCGCTACTGCCCCGTGTGCGGACGCCGCCCCCTGGCCGACTCCGTCTCGCCCACGCCACAGCTCCGCATCGAGGTGAAGCCGGGCGCCGCAAAGCTCCCCACCGTCCTCGCTCCGGGCAAATATCTCATTGTTGAGCAGGTATCGAAATTTTTCAACTCCTTGTTCGGCAATTCCAACGCCTCGAACAAGCGAAGCGAAGGTGTATATCCCCTCGAAAAAGGCACCAACATCATCCGTCTGTCGCTTGTCCCGGAGTTCACCAAGGGCTTGCGCATAGTCAACGGCGAGGGTGTCTCTGTGGTCGACTTCGACAATTTCAAGGCCGAAGGTCCGTTCAATGCCTTGGAGATGTTCAAAGGCTGCTCATCGCTTACCACAGCCGATCTCACGGGCATGGGGTGTGTGAAAGTCAGCGATGCCTCGTGGATGTTCTATGCGTGCCGCCAGCTGCGCAGCATAAATATGGGCAACCTTGATTTCTGCAACGTCACCAGCTTCGCGCGCATGTTCTCCGACTGCGCCGCGCTCGAAGAAATCAATCTCGAGTCGGTGCACTCCAACCGCACCGTATCGGCTGCCGGCATGTTCGACGGCTGCCACAGCCTCGAGCGCATCGACTTCACCGGCTGGTGCGACGTGACCATCGAGAACGCCGAAAGAATGTTCGCTTCCTGTTGGAAAATCAAGAACCTCAGCCTTACAGGACTCAGGCTCAGCCGCCTCAAAAATGTCGACTATATGTTCGCCGGGTGCATTGGCCTCGAGCGCGTAGACCTTTCCGGCATATGCCTCGACGATATACAGGAGGTGAAAGGAATGTTTGATAACTGCCCCAAGCTCAAAGAGGTGGTGGTGCGGAATTGCACGGCCAAGACCCAGGACTTCATTACAGTGATAATCAACTCCGACAAGGTAAAAATCATCCGCAACTGATACCTCCCAGATATGCGATTCTCCAATAGTGGCGCCCCCTCCGGCTCGCAGCTGCGTATAGTGGTGAGCGAAACCTGCTCAAAACCTCCCGTTCTCCTCGCTCCGGGGAAGTTCCTTTTCAAACAGCAGTTGAAGGGGCTTGTTTCCACGCTTTTAAGCCGCCCGGAGCCCGAGCTCAAGCGTAGCCACGGCATCTTTCCCCTTGCCAAGGGTGAGAATGTGCTGCCCGCGGATGTTTGCGCCGAGTTTGCCAACGGTTTCAAAATCGACGGCGGGGCTTCGGTTACAGCGGTCGACCTCCGTAATTTCAAAGCCGACAGTCCCTTCGAAGCCTTCCATATGTTCCGAACTTGCAGTAGCCTTGAAGAGGTAGACCTTTCAGGCTTGGAGAGCGTGGATGTTGTCATCGCCCAAGGAATGTTCGGGCAGTGCTCCAAAATGAAACGAATCGATCTCGGCAATCTCGACTTCGGGCTTACACAGAGCATGGACGCGATGTTCGAGGCATGTGCGGAACTGGTGGAAATCAATCTTGGCTCAACCCATCCCCACTGCGCGCGGACGGCCGACCATATGTTCGACGGTTGCCGTGTGCCGTCAATCCCGGCATGAAGGTAAAAATCGTCGGATGCTAAACCCAACCGCTCGTGCGGGGGTTATAATACCGTTCTGAGTTCCGTTATCATGCCATCGGTTGAAACTATACTTTTCGCCCTCGCCCTTACGCTGCTCGCCGGTATGTCGACCGGGCTGGGCGGTCTGCTCACGTTCGTGAGTCGCCGCCAAAGCACGCGTGTGCTGGCCTTCGCCATGGGTCTTTCGGCCGGGGTGATGATCTACATTTCGTTTATGGAGCTGCTGCCCGAGGCTTCGGAGCATTTTTCGGAGGCCGTGACGGCGGCGTGGTTCTTCGGCGGCATAGGCTTCACGGCCCTCATCGACCGACTTGTGCCTTCCGACGAAAACCCCCACGAGATGCCTCCGCCCGGCGGCGTCGACCCCGCGCGCATGAAGCGCACGGGCACCATGGTGGCGCTGGCAATAGGCATACATAATTTCCCCGAGGGCATGGCCACATTCGTGTCGGCTCTCGACGGCATCGATGTGGCCCTCCCCATAGTGGCCGCCATCGCCGTGCACAATATCCCCGAGGGCATCGCCGTGTTCGTACCCATCTATCATTCCACCGGCAGCCGCAAGCAGGCCCTGCGCTACACCTTCCTCAGCGGTCTGGCCGAACCCGTCGGCGCTCTCGCCGGCATGATTTTCCTGATGCCTTTCTGGAACGGCGCCGTCAACGCCGCATGCCTTGCCGCAGTGGCCGGTGTGATGGTCTATATCTCGTTCGACGAGCTGCTTCCGGGTGCCGAGAGCAACGGCCACCATCACCTTGCGCTCGGCGGTGTGGTGGCCGGCATGGCCGTGATGGCGCTCACGCTCATCGTGCTGTGACATCGCCCGGTGTCAACCTTTGGGGGAGGCGCGGCGTTGTTACTGAAAATGGAAATTATGAAAAAGACCTTGCTCCTGATAGTGATTTTCGTATGCCTGCTGCTGTGCGCCGTGGGCTATGCGGATTCACGATACCGTACCTCAATAGGTCGACGGGCGCCCGCTCTTTGGCTGCCGGCGCAGGATACGGGAGCACCTGCCACGACCGTAGCCGACAACGAGGGCCGGTATGTGCTGCTCACTTTCTGGAAATCGACCGACGCCCCCAGCCGCCGCGCCGCCAACGACTACACCGCGTGGCTGCGTCGCGAGCAGCCATCCAACGTGCAGCTCCTGGGCGTGAACCTCGACGAGTCGCCCGAGCTTTTCGGCGAGATAGTCCGTCGCGACAGCCTCATCGCCGCCACGCAATACCACGTCGGCGGCGACACCGCGCGCGCCATAATCGACACCTACGGCCTCGACGACGGCCTCGGCTCCCTCCTCATTGGCCCCGACGGCAAAATCCTCGCCCACAACCCCACCCCTTCCGCCCTCACCACCCTCACGAGCAAGTGAAAGGGGTAGATGTCGGGACTTCTTATGCTGGAAAAGTGATGCTTTACAAACTTTTTATTGAATTGGGCGTTGAAATTTTGAGAAATGCAAAATAATACCTAACTTTGCATATCTACTATCGGGGTCTGAATTTCCCCCGTTAAAAAAGAAATACTTCGGGGCGCATGCAACGATTTTAGAAATCGGGG
>CABRZA010000152.1 GCA_902475285.1 uncultured Porphyromonadaceae bacterium | reverse complement strand
ATACATTGCGCCCCTACTTCATGGCTATGCCCCTAAGTTAGTGACATTGCAATATATTGCGCCTCTACTTCGTGGATGACAATCAGGTAAAAAATTAGCGGCCGCCTGAAAGGGGCGGCCGCCGGTATGGAGGATGGGATTAGTCGAGGGAGGTGCGGGCGACTTCTTTTTCTTCGAATGCTTCGAGGAGGTCGCCGACTTTGATGTCGTTGTATCCGGCGATTGAGATACCGCAATCGTAGCCGGAGAGGACTTCCTTGACGTCGTCTTTGAATCGTTTGAGGGAGCCCATTTCGCCGGTGTATCGGACGATGCCGTCGCGGATGAGGCGGAGCTTGCAACCACGGCGTATCTTGCCGTCGCGGACGATAGCACCTGCGATGGTGCCGACTTTGGATACATGGAATGTTTCGAGGACTTCGGCTGTGCCGGTGACTTCTTCCTTGATTTCGGGCGCGAGCATGCCTGCCATGGCGTCCTTGACTTCCTCGATTGCCTGGTAGATAACGGAGTAGAGGCGAATCTGGACTCCTTCGCGCTCGGCGGCACGGCGTGCTGCCACGCTGGGGCGCACCTGGAAGCCGATGATGATGGCATCGGAGGCGGCGGCGAGTGTGACGTCGCTTTCGGAAATCTCGCCGACAGCCTTGTGGAGGACGTTGATCTGGATTTCGTCGGTGCTGAGCTTGATGAGTGAGTCGCTGAGGGCTTCGATGGAGCCGTCGACGTCGCCCTTGACGATGATGTTGAGCTCGCGGAAGTTGCCTATGGCACGGCGTCGGCCGATGTCTTCGAGAGTGAGGAGCTTGGTTGTGCGGAGGCCCTGCTCGCGGGCAAGCTGCTCGCGCTTGGCTGCGATTTCGCGCGCCTCCTGCTCGGACTCGAGGACGTTGAAGTTGTCGCCGGCTGCGGGAGCACCGTTGAGTCCGAGGACGATGGCGGGCATGGCGGGCCCGGCTTCCTTGATTCGCTGGTTGCGCTCGTTGAACATGGCCTTTACCTTGCCGTAGTGGTTGCCGGCGAGGATGACGTCGCCGACGCGGAGGGTACCGTTCTGGACGAGGACGTTTGCGACGTATCCTCGGCCCTTGTCGAGGGTTGACTCGATGATGGTGCCAGTGGCACGGCGGTTGGGGTTGGCACGGAGCTCGAGCATCTCGGCCTCGAGTAGAACTTTCTCCATGAGTTCCTCGACACCGAGGCCCTTCTTGGCTGAGATATCCTGGCTCTGGTACTTGCCGCCCCACTCCTCGACGAGGTAGTTCATTGCGGCGAGTTCCTCCTTGATTTTGTCGGGGTTGGCGTGCGGCTTGTCGATTTTGTTGATAGCGAAGACGATGGGCACGCCTGCAGCGGAGGCATGGTTGATGGCCTCGACAGTCTGGGGCATGACGGCGTCGTCGGCAGCGACGATTATGATGACAAGGTCGGTGACCTTTGCACCGCGGGCACGCATGGCGGTGAAAGCCTCGTGTCCCGGGGTGTCGAGGAAGGTGATGTGACGACCGTCGGGGAGGGTTACGTTGTATGAGCCGATGTGCTGGGTGATGCCTCCGGCCTCGCCTGCGATAACGTTTGCCTTGCGGATGTAGTCGAGGAGCGAAGTCTTGCCGTGGTCGACGTGGCCCATGACGGTGACGACCGGTGGACGGCTGACGAGGTCTTCCTCGCGGTCGTCTTCCTGGTGGATTGCGTCGGCAACCTCGGCGGATACATACTCGGTTGTGAAGCCGAACTCCTCGGCGACGATGTTGATGGTCTCGGCGTCGAGGCGCTGGTTGATTGACACCATGACGCCGATATTCATGCAGGTTGCGATGACGTTGTTTACGGGGACGTCCATCATCACGGCGAGCTCGTTGGCGGTAACGAACTCTGTTATTTTCAGAATCTTGCTTTCTTCGAGCTCGGCTTCGTGGAGCTGACGCTCTCGATTAGCGTTAGCCTCGCGCTTCTCCTTGCGCCACTTTGCGCCGCGCTTCTGCGACTTGTCCTTTGCGGTGAGTCGTGCGAGGGTTTCCTTTACCTGACGCTGTACGTCTTCCTCGCTAACCTCGGGCTGCACGGGACGACGCTGCTCGGGCTTGCGCTTGCTTTCGGCGCGGCTGCGGTCGGCACCGCGTCCGCCGGCCTGGCCGTTCTGCTGGCCCTGCTGCCCGCGGCCGTTGCCTTGACCACGGCCATTCTGGCCGTTCTGGCCGTCGCGGTTTTCGGCGGCCTGCCGACCTGCCTTCTCGATGTCGACTTTCTCCTTACCGGCAATGCGGCGGCGCTTCTTGCGGTCGCCGTCGGCTGCACCGGCCGCACCGGGAGTGCCGGGACGGTTGCCGCGGTTGTCTTTACCCTTCTTTTTGGGACGGGTGGAAAGGTTCATGGCGTCGAGGTCGATTTTGCCGACGATGTTGAGCGAGGGCGCGGGCGTTGTGCGCTCGAGAGTGAAGACCTCGGGTTCGGCGGGTTTTGCGGGCTCGGCGGGTTTGGGCGCCTCTTCGGCTTTGGGAGCCTCGGCGGCAGGCTTGGCAGCAACGGGAGCTGCGGGCGCCTTGGGGGTTTCGGGGGCTTTGGGAGCCGCAGGTGCTTCGGCCTTGGGAGCTGCCTGTGGCTTTGGTGTCTCGGTCACCGGCGCCTTGGGTGCCTCGGGGGCCTTGGGAGCCGCAGGAGCTTCGGCTTTCGGAGCTTCCTGTGCCTTGGGAGCCTCGGGTTTTACTTCGGGAGCGGTAGCCGGGGCGGCTTTCGGTGCCTCGGGCCTGGGAGCCTCGGCTTTGGGAGCCGATGCAGTCTTTGGCGCGGGCGCGGGCTTGGGGGGCACGGGATTACCCTTAGCGTCGAGTTCTATCTTACCGAGGATGCGTGGTCCCTGACGAGTTCCGATATGGTTTTCGTCGTGCTGCGACGGCTGTTTGTCGGCCGGGCGGGCGCGGTTTTCCTTCCGTTCGTCGGTGAGCTGAGCAGAGCGAGATTTGAGGTCCTTGTCGCTTGCGAAGGCGGCGGTGAGGGTATCGACCACGTCGTCGTCGACACGCGCATTGGGGTTGTCCTCAACGGTTATGTTCTTTTTTTGAAGAAAGTCGATCAGTGTCGAAACGGACACGTTGAGATCTTTCGCAACTTTGCTTAATTTTTTTGGCATATATTGAATTTCCTTTTTTCTAAATGATACTGCGACGGAAGAAAAGACACGCATGCGATGCAGAGGTTCACGACATCGCCCCTCCGGGGCTCCTATCCCGGAGCCTGGGGCCCTCCGGGGGCTTGCGCACCCCGGTTAACCATTACAGCACCCCTCCGGGGCTTTGGCTTGCCAACAAGGCAGGGAGGATAGAAGAGGGTGTTGCAGAATCGGCTTGTTAGAATGTGCCGGTCGGACGGGTGAAATATATTGCGCTTCCACTTCATTGGCAATCAGCGCAGTATTTCGTATTGCCCATTTTCGAAATTTTGCGACACCCTCATGCATCGACAATTATGCGTCGGCCGTTGTGTCGGGAGCTTCTGCTTCGTCGTCTTTGGCGTATTCGCGGCGCAGGATGTCGAGGACTTCGTCGACGGTGCTTTCTTCAAGGTCGGCCTTCTCGATGAGGACCTCGCGTGGGGTGTGGAGGACGCTCTGAGCGGTGACGCAACCGATGTTTTTGAGCGCGTCGACTACCCAGTCTTCGATTTCGTCGCGGAAGTCGTCGAGGTAGATATCGTCCTCATAAACGTTCTCGGTGTCGCGGTAAACATCGATGGTGTATCCCGTAAGCTCGGAAGCGAGCTTGATGTTGAGGCCGTTCTTGCCGATGGCGAGTGATACTTCCTCGGGTCGGAGGAATACCTCGGCCTTCTTGGTTTCCTCGTTGAGACGGATAGTGGAAATCTTGGCGGGCGAGAGGGCGCGCTGGATGAAGAGGGAGGGGTTGGAGGTGTAGTTTATGACGTCGATGTTCTCGTTGCGGAGCTCGCGGACGATGCCGTGGATGCGGCTTCCCTTTATGCCGACGCAAGCGCCGACGGGGTCGATGCGGTCGTCGTAGCTCTCGACGGCGATTTTGGCACGCTCTCCCGGGTGGCGAGCGACGGCACGGATGCTAATGAGACCGTCGTGAATCTCGGGCACCTCAAGCTCGAAGAGGCGGACGAGGAAGAGATTGCTTGTGCGGGATAGCATTACTTTGCCGCTGTTGTTGTCCTTCTCGGTGAAGGGGAGGACGAGTGCGCGGACGGTGTCGCCCTTGCGGAAGGAGTCGCGTGGAATAGTTTCGGCGCGGAGGAGGTGGAGTTCGTTCTTGTCGTCGTCGAGGAGGAGTGTTTCGGAGCGCCATGTCTGGTATACCTCGGCGGAAACAATCTGTCCTTCGAGTTCCTTGAACTTATTGATAACGGCCTGCTTCTGGAGCTCGAGGATACGGCTCTGGAGTGTCTGCCGGAGGTTTAGGATTGCGCGGCGTCCGAACTTCTCGAAGATTATTACGCGAGTGTGCTCCTCGCCGACCTCGGCCTGGGGGTCGTTGTCGGCGCGGGCTTCGCTGAGGGTAATCTGGAGATTTTTCTTAGCGGGGTCGATTTCTCCGTCGGGCACTACTTCGAGATTCTGGAATATCTGCACGTCGCCCTTGTCGGGGTTCAGGATTACGTCGATGTTGGCGTCGCCGCCGAACATGCTGGCGAGCACCTTGCGGAACGACTCTTCGAGCACGCTTATCATGGTGGCTTTGTCGATGTTCTTGAGTTCCTTGAACTCGGCGAACTGCTCCACCATATTCGGAGTTTCCTCTTTCTTTGCCATTTTGAGTAAAAATTCGGTATGCGCGTCGGGCTGTGCCGGCGCGGGTTTTTGTTTATATTATTTCTTTATGACGCGTGCGTCAGAATTTGATTTCGGGACGCACATATTTGCAGTCGGCAGCGGCGAGAGTCTCGTCGACATCGGTCATTACGGGGCGCTTGGCGCCTTCGGGCTTGACCTTACGCTGCGAACGGAGTGTGAAGGAGACGTCGGTGTCGAGGGGATCGCCGCCGGCGACGGCAGCGAGGACGCCGCGGAGCTTGCGGCCGTCGGCTGTGAGGACCTCGACATCATTGCCGATGTTCTTGGCATACTGCGCGCGCACTTTGAGTGGGGAAGTGATTCCGGCGGAACCGACCTGGAGGGAGTAATCCTCGACGTCGCGGTCGAATGCGGCCTCGACGGCCCGGGTAAGTGCGACGCATGCGTCGATGTCGACGGGGCCTTCGACGGAGTCGATTTCGACGTCGATGTCGTTGGCGGGCGACACCTGCAGCGCCACGAGGAAAAGGCCGGAGCCCTCGAGATGGGCGGCTATGCAGCTTTCAAGTTCTTTCTTGTCTATCATAATCAGGGTCTCCTCAAATAAAGAGGAGGAAGCCAGGCTCCCTCCTCTGATGAAGATTCAGGCAAAAGTACACATTTTGCGCCACATACGCAACTTATGGGCGGTTAAGAGTAAGACTATGGCAGAAATTTTAAGTTTAATTAACATTAAGGGCGATATATATGCTATTTTTAGCGCCGCGGGTTCGCTCGGTGTGCGAAAAAAGTATTACTTTTGCAAT
>CABRZA010000151.1 GCA_902475285.1 uncultured Porphyromonadaceae bacterium | reverse complement strand
AAATTTAATCATATTTTTGACTCGTTAGGAGTCAACTTTTTTCAGAACGAGACACTCATTACCCCTCTCACGCAAAAAAGCAGCCCGTGTAGGCTGCTTTTTGCGGAGAGAGAGGGATTCGAACCCCCGGAGGTGTGACCCTCAACGGTTTTCAAGACCGCCGCAATCGACCACTCTGCCATCTCTCCCGGTGCACCGGAGTGCGTTTGCGGTGCAAAGTTAGTCATTAATCGCGACTTGCGCAAATTTTATTTGCGCGGTGTGCGCGCCCGGCGGCGCGAGGTTCACGATGGGGCGGTCGGCCCATCGGCCTGCGGCTTTGTTGCAGGGCTTTGCTGCCGGGCTGCTGCTTGCGCGGCCGACGGGGCCTGCGCTTGGGTTGCGGCGTCGCCACGGGTGGGGCTGGCGGGGGTGCGGAAGAAGGGCTCGGGGATGCTGAAAAGGGCATTGATGTCCTTGCCGGGGCTGAGGTATCCGTCGACCACGGTGTCGCGGCCCGAGGGGTTCTCGAAGGTGTAGAGTGCGAAGAAACGCAGGCTGGCGGCGACGTGCTCGAAGATGCTGTCCTGGATGGCCTCGTAGGAAAACCATGCCGAGGTGGAGGTGAAGCAATACACCTGGAAGGGTATGCCCGAAGCGGTCTGCGGAAGGGTCGACACGAAGCAGTCGCTGTCGTGGGCCACGTTGGGGTTGGCGTCGAGCCACATTTTTATGTAGGCGCGGAAGAGGCCCAGGTTGGTGTCGATGGTGCCGTTGACAAGGCCGGCGGGATTGTCGACGTCGGCAACCTTGCCCTCCTTCTGCTGCTGGAGCTTCACAGTGATGTAGCGGTCCATGAAAGGCAGCGAGCGCAGGCTTTGGAGAAGCTCGTCGGTGGCCGGCATCACGCTGTCGGCGTCGATCATATAGCTGCGGCACACGCGGCGCGTGTTGCTGCGCTGCATGGAGCGGTAGTTGGTGAAGCCTCCGGTGATGAGGCTGTAAGGGGGTACTGTGGTGGTGGTCTTGTCCCAGTTGATTACCTTCACGGCCGCGAGCGATACTTCGGCCACGGTGCCGTTGGCGTCGGTGCCGTCGACCTTTATCCAGTCACCCACATGAAGGCTGTCGTTCTGGGCGAGCTGCACGCCGGCCACCACGCCGAGGATTGAGTCTTTGAAAACCAACATCAGCACGGCGGCGAAAGCTCCCAGACCCGCCAGAAGCGACGCCGGCGATTTGTCGAGGAGTATGGCCACCATCACTATCACGGCTATTATCCACACTATGCCCTTGGCCAGCTGCGCGAGGCCGCTCAGCGGAAGATGGCGCTTGTTGGCACTGGCGTTGATGTGCTCCCACAGCGCCATGATGAGCGCCGAGAACGCCACAGCCATGACGAACACGATGTAGACACACGTAATCTTGGTGAGGATGGTGGAGAGGGAATTGTGATTGGAGAGGGTGAACTCTATGAGCGCGAGGAATACCAGCGGCGGTATAACTCTGAGCAGCTTGTGGATGAAGAACTGCCTGAGCATGGCCTTGTAGAGGTCGGAGTTCCAGTGCCGTGCCACTATGCGCACTATCCAGAGGGTGACGGCTTTCACCACAGATCCCACCACGAGCGCCAGGCCGAGCACCACGGCGGCGTAGAGGATGGTGACGGGCGTTGTCTCATGGCTGAGGCCGAAGATGCCCAAGAGCCAGTCGACCACGGTCATAATCATGTGGGCGATATCGTAGGAGATACCGTCGCGGTTGCCGATGAAGTGGGTTACATCGATTGGGGGCGCGGAAGCCACCGCCGGTAGGATATTCACAGTGTGCATAACGGATGATATGGCATATATGAATATCTACACGCGGCGCCCCGAAAATGTTCATGGCCGGGCGTGCATTGCGGAGCCTCAGCCGCTCACCTGCACGGTGATGCCTGTCTCGGCGGTGATGCGCGCGGCGATGGTGTCGAGCGTGGGGCGGTCGACGCGCCGCAGATTCACCTCGGGCGTGGGGCGGTCGATGGTGTAGAGCATCACTTCGCGCGGCCCTATGCGGCGGTATGCCTCTATGAGTGCGTCGACTTCGGCGGGCGTGCTGTTGTCCACCGTCGCGCCGTCGTGCTCGCCTCGGCATATCATGGTCTGCACTATGCCCTCGGCGCCGAAAGAGGCGAGCCGCTCTATGGTGACGTCGACGTCGAACCCCGGGGCGGGGCGGTCGATGAGCTCGACGGTGGCGGCGATGGCGCTGTCGAGCTTCATGATGTTGTTTTCGATGCGGCGCAGGGCGTGGCACACGCTGTCGCTGCCGAGGCGCGTGGAGTTGGTGAGGACGCTGATTTTCACCTCGGGGAAGTACTTGTCGCGCAGACGGATGGTGTCGTCGATTACGCCCTCGAAGTCGGGGTGTAGCGTGGGTTCGCCGTTGCCCGAGAATGTCATCACGTCGAGAGGCGTCCCCTCGGCCTTCATTTGCACAAGTTTGGCTTCAAGGGCCTCGGCCACCTGCTCGCGCGTGGGAAGGCCGCTTGTTCCGGGCCCTTGGGCGTTGAAGCCGGCCTCGCAGTAGAGGCAGTCGAAAGAGCATATCTTGCCGTCGGAGGGCATGAGGTTAATTCCCAACGACGAGCCCAGACGCCGCGAGTGCACGGGCCCGAAGATGGTGGAGGTATACATCACTGTCTGCATAGCTTATTGGTTTTCTGTGGCATACATTGATGCCGAACGTGTGAAGAGCCTCGATATCAAGGCTATGACGGCACCAGTGGCCGTTATGGCGAGGAGCACTGCACCCACATCGGCCCAATGGAGGCTCACGGGATATACGTCGATGGTGAGCGCCGAGGGGTCGGCGTCGAGCTTGATGATGCCGAAATGCTGCTGCATCAGGGCGAGGACCACGCCGAGCACCGTGCCGGCACCGCCGCCGATGAAGGTAATCAGCGCTCCCTCCCATGCGAATATCGAGCGCGGCAGCCGCCGCGGAGCGCCCAGGGCGCGCAGTGTGGCCATGTCGGAGCGCTTTTCTATCACCATGAGGCTGAGGGTCGACACTATGTTGAATGCCGCCACCACGAGTATGAAGCACAGCATGAGGAAGGTGACCCACTTCTCCACGGCTATCATTCGGAAGGTATCGGCCTGTTGCTCCATGCGTCCTTCCACAGCCAGCTCGGGGTAGTCGGCGGCAAGACGCCGGCAGAGCGTGGCGGGGCTGACGCCGGGAGCGGCTTTAACCTCCACCGCCGAGCCCTCGCCGCGACGGTAGTCGAGGAGGCTGCGCACGGCCCCTAAGGGCATGAACACGAAGTCGGCGTCATACTCCGGCTGGTTCACCTCTATCACGCCCGTCACGGCCACTGGAAGCTGCCGGTATGCGGCGGCGGGATTGGCGGGATTGATGCGCCCGCGGCGGCGCGGCACATATATCTTTGCGGCGGCGTAGGGCGACGGACGCAGCCCCGTGTTGATGGCCACGCCAACGGCAGTCTGTATGCCTGTGATGCTGTCGCCGAGGCCCCCGTCGGGACGGAAAACTCCGTCGATTACCATGCCCTCGATGTCGGCTATCGCCCCGGCACGCGAGTAGTCGAGGCCTTTGAGCACCACAGGCATCTGGTGCCCGTTGTCGGCCACCAGAAGCCCTCTCTCTTGCAGCACGGCGGCGGCCTCGGCCACGTCGTCACGGTCGCGGAGCACGTCGGCGAGGCTGTCGGCAGAGAAGGTCTTGCCCTCCCTCGGCGACAGACGCACTTCGGCGTTGACCTGCGCCAAATGCCCGGCGGCGAGCTCCGTGAAGCCGTCGAACACCGCCAGCACAATAACAATAGCCATCGTAGCCACGGCCACACCGGCCATAGCCACGACGGAGATGATGTTTATCGCCCTGTGCGACTTTTTCGAAAAGAGGTAGCGGAGGGCTATGCGCAGCGCCGTCACGCCGGAGCCTTACTTAGCGTCGCCGTCGAGCAGACGGTCGATGTTGTCGAGGTAGTCGAGCGAGTCGTCGAGATAGAACTGCAGCTCGGGCACCTTGCGCAGCTGAAAACGCACCACCTGCGCCAGCTCGTAGCGTATGGTCTTGGCAGAGGCCTTGAGGTTGTCGAGAATTTCCTGCGACTTGTCGGAGGGGAAAATCGAGAGGTAGGCCCTGGCAATGGAGAGGTCGGGAGTGACGCGCACGGCGCTTACCGACACTATCACTCCGTGGGTTTTCGCCGTCTGACGGCGGAAAATTTCGCTCAGCTCCTTCTGGAGCAGGCGCGATATCTTGGCTTGGCGGGTTGATTCCATAATGTGTTATTTTTTGTTTTGTTTTTATAACACCCCCGTGAGCGCGAGAGTTTATTTGAACTCCTCGGCGGCCTTGCGTATGGCCATGAACATGCGCTCGTAGTCGGGCGTCAGGCTCAGGCCGCGGCGAGCCATCATGCGGCCGGCGATCTCGAAAAACTTCGTCATCGACACGTCGGTGAATCCGGCCGTCGACCCTTCGCTGAACGAAGGCACGAAATTGCGCGGGAAGCCCGACCCGTGGATGTTCACGCCCACGCCGAGCACCGTGGCGGTGTTGAACATCGTGTTGATGCCGGCCTTCGAATGGTCGCCCATTATGAGGCCGCAGAATTGCAGCCCCGTGCGCTGGAAGCGCCCCGTGGGGTAGTTCCACAGGCGTATGGGGGTGTAGTCGTTTTTGAGGTTCGACGCCACGGCGCCGGCGCCGATGTTGCACCACTCGCCTATCACGGCATTGCCAAGGAAGCCGTCGTGGGCCTTGTTGGAATAGGCTTGGAGCACCACATTGTTGAGCTCGCCACCCACCTTGCACCAGGGCCCTACGGTGGTGCCGGGGTAGATTTTCGTGCCCATGTTCACCACGGCGTGGCGGCACACGGCTATGGGGCCGCGCAGCATCGAGCCCTCCATCACCTCCGCGTCGGGGCCTATGTACACCGGCCCGGCGGTGGTGTTGATGAAGGCGCCTTCTACCTTCGCGCCTTCGGCTATGAAGATGTCGTCGGCCGACCCTATCACCGTGTTGGTGGCGCTCAGAGGCTGCGAGACGCCGCGAGCGAAGGCCGCGAAGTCGGCCTTGATGGCGTCGCCGTTGTTGAGGAATATGTCGTAGAGATGCGCCGTACGCCGCACTTCGCCGGCGTATTCCACATTGCCGGCTGTGCCGTCGCCGCGGCGTGCCAGTATTGTGTCGCCGGCGCAGAGGGTATGGCCTTCCGGAAGCGCCTCCACGGCCTCGACAATGGCGGCGTCGGCTATCACGTCGGCCGCCACACGCAGGGCGTCCTCGCCGTCGGCCGCGCGCGGACTGCCGAAAATGCTTTCGAGATATTCCACCTCCGGCTCTACCGCGGCATCGCGGCCCGTGAGACGTCCCCACTTCTCGGCCAAAGTGTCGATACCCACACGCAGGGCGCCCACAGGGCGGGTGTATGTCAGCGGCAGCAACTCGCAACGCACACCGTTAAGGTCGCTTACTATCACCTCTTTGCTCATATAATGTATTGCAGTTGTTTCAACGCCGCAAATTTAGCAAAATCCCCTCAAAATGGCAAATCGCGCCCGGCAAAGAAGGCAATGAACTCTTTTCGCTATTTTTTTGATAAAGGCAATAAGCACACATATCGGTCGTAGGATAT
>CABRZA010000150.1 GCA_902475285.1 uncultured Porphyromonadaceae bacterium | reverse complement strand
CAGAATTATATCGAACCATTCCTTAAACAACGTTAAAACTGCACATTTTTTACCCCGATTTTTTCCCATTGGGAAAAAATCGGGGATAATTCGGTTTGGGCCGACCGTAACTTTGTGCTGTAATTCAAAAACTCACAAAGTCATGAAAAAATCAAACAAGCGCTGCGCTCGCGTTCGTCTCGACGCAGCATGGGGTAAATCAGAAACTTATGCCGGCAAAGCCCATGAAAGCCATAGCCAGGATGCCGGCGGTGATCAGGGCAATGGGAACACCGCGCATGGAGCGGGGAACATCGGAAAGCTCGAGCTGCATGCGGATGCCGGCCATCAGAGCCAGGGCCATGGCGAAACCGAGAGCCGTGGCAACGGTGTAGACCAGCGAGTGCAGGAAGCCGAAATCCTTCTGCGCTACGATGATGGCCACGCCAAGTACCGCACAGTTGGTGGTGATCAGGGGGAGGAATACACCGAGGGCGGCATAGAGCGCCGGCGACGTCTTCTTCATCACAATCTCGAGCATCTGCACCAGCACGGCTATTACAAGGATGAAGGCTATGGTCTGCACATACACCAAACCGAGGGGGGCGAGCACAAAGTGTTGCAGAAGCCACGTGACGGCGGTTGCAACGGCCATCACGAAAGTCACGGCCATACCCATGCCGAAGGCCGACGACATGTTCTTCGACACGCCGATAAAGGGGCATATGCCCAAAAACTGGGCGAACACGATATTGTTGGCGAGTATAGCCGTGAAGATTATGGCGAGGTATTCCAGCATCACTGTTTGAATAAGCGGTTGAACAATGCCATCAGCAGCCCGAGCACTATGAAGGCGCCGGGCGCCAGGACGAACAGCAGAGCGCCGAACGAGGAGTCCCACAACGGCAGCCCGAACACTGCGCCCGTACCCAAGAACTCGCGCACAGAGCCTATGAGCGTAAGAGCCAGGGCAAAGCCCGCGCCGGTGCCTATGCCGTCGGCTACCGACAGAAGCACCGAACGCTTCGAGGCGAAGGCCTCGGCACGGCCGAGGAGTATGCAGTTAACCACAATGAGCGGTATGAAGATGCCCAGCGTGGCATAGAGCGCCGGTGTCCACGCCTGCATGAGCATTTGCAGGATAGTCACGAAAGAGGCTATCACAACGATGAACACAGGTATGCGCACCATTTGCGGCACCACGTTCTTGATGGCCGAGATGGCGGCGTTCGAGCAAGTGAGGACGGCCATCGTGGCCAGGCCCATCGACAGCCCCGTGAGGGCCGACGACGTCGTGCCAAGCGTCGGGCACATGCCCAGGACGAGCACGAAAGTGGGATTGCGTTTTACGATGCCGTCGAGAAGTACTGTGCCGGCTTTCATTGCAGTATGGTGTTTGCGGCCCTGCGGGCACGGTTGATGGCTTCGGTGAATGCTCTCGATGTTATGGTGGCGCCCGTGATGGCGTCGATGTCGCCTCCGTCGGCACGCACGGCTATGTCGCCCGAGCTGCCGCGAACGTCGTGGCCCGTGCCCTCGGCCGCGAACCACTCCTGCATCCTCGCGCCGAGCCCAGGGGTCTCGGCATGCGAGAGCACGCGGTAGCCGGTGAGGACGCCATGGGCGTCGAAACCTGCCAGGAGCACTATGCGGCCGCCGAAGCCGGCGTCGCTGAAGGTCTCCACGGCACAGCCAGCAAGCCCGTCGCCGAGTCGTGCGATGTACACGGTGGTGCCCTCGGCCGCGCCCTGGGCGGTGGAGGCTATGTCGTTGTCGAAGGGAGGCAGTATGTCGGCCATGGCCGTGCGGCGCGAGGCCTCGGCAGCGGCGGCGATGGGCTCGGCGGTGACGATGTTCACCACGGCGAGAGCCGCGCCCGTCAGGACGCATACTCCCGTGAGCGACAGAAGCATGTTGCGCAGCGTCGATTTCATGCGGCCACCTCCTTTCGCTTGGGCGAGAAGCGCTCGGGGCGCACATAGCGGTTTATAAGCGGCACCGCGCCGTTCATTATCAGGATTGCAAACGACATACCCTCGGGGTAAACGCCCCAGCGGCGTATCACGGCGGTAATAACGCCTATGAGCACGCCGTAGATGGCCATGCCGCGCGGCGTCACGGGCGACGTTACATAGTCCGTCGCCATGAATACTGCCCCTAACAGCAACCCGCCGCTGAGCACGTCGGTGAGCACGGGATAGCCGGCCAGAAGGTCGACCACGGCAAGCCCGGCCACCACGCACACGGGGATGATGCACTTTATCACCCTGCGCCACAGCAGGTAGGCGAAACCGAGGAGTATGGCCGCGGCGCTGGTCTCGCCCATCGAGCCGCCCATGCCGCCGAGGAGCATGGCCGAAAGGTCGGCCGTCTCGGGGTCGGCCGCGCCGCTCTTGTAGAGCGACAGCAGCGTGGGGCCCGAAACACCGTCGGGCGTAAGGGGCACGGGCCACTGTGTCATGGCCACCGGGAACGATATCAGCAGGAACACGCGCCCCACGAGCGCCGGGTTGAAGATGTTGCACCCCAGGCCGCCGAAGGCCATCTTGGCTATGCCTATGGCCATCACGGCGCCGGCTGCCACCATCCACAGCGGCAGCGACGACGGAAGGTTGAGGGCGAGGAGTACGCCGGTAACGAGCGCCGTGCCGTCGGTGATGGTCGACGGGCGGCGAAGCATGAAGCGGGTCACGGCCCACTCCACGGCCACGCAGGTGAGGCACGACACCGCTAAGACGCCCAGTGCCGGCAGCCCGAAGAAGAGTACCGACGCCGCCGTGGCGGGCAGAAGGGCCACAAGCACGTCGCGCATTATGCCGTCGGTGCTGCGGCGGGTGTGTATGTGCGGCGACGGTGAGAATATGATGCTCATTTTGAGAATTGTTTGGCGATACGGATATAGTCGAGGAGAGGCCGGCCCGAGGGACAGGTGTAGCTGCACGAGCCGCACTCTATGCAGTCGGCGGCAAGGGCCTCGCGGGCGTCGTCCCAGCGGCGAAGACGCCCGTAGGCGGCGAGGAGGTAGGGTTCGAGGCCCATGGGGCACACGTCAACGCAGGCACCGCAGCGCAGGCATGCCTGCACCTTGGGGCGCGGCACGGCGGCGAGGACGGTCACGCCCGAGGTTCCTTTGGTCACAGGTGCGTCGAGGCACACCATGGCGCGGCCCATCATCGGGCCTCCCGAAAGCACGCGCGCGGCTTCGGGAGCGGTGAAGGGCAACTCGCTAACGGGAGTGCCCACGGCGGCGAGCCAGTTGCGGCGCTCGGCCTCGGGAATGTCGCCGGTGACGGTCACCGTGCGCTCTATCAGGGGCATGTCGGTGGCCACAGCCTGCCACACGGCGAAAGCCGTGGCCACGTTGTTCACGATGGCGCCGACGCTCAGCGGCAGCGCCCCCGACGCTAAGCGCCGACCCGTCACGGCCTCTACGAGCTGCTTCTCGCCGCCCTGCGGATATTTGGTGCGCAGGGGCAGCACGCTGATGGCGTAGGCCGGGTCGAGGGCGGCGGTGAGGGCGGCGATGGCTTCGGGCTTGTTGTCCTCCACGGCCACCACGGCACGCGGTGCGCCCGACGCCTTCATCATCAGCTCCACGCCCTCCATGATGCGTGCGGGATAACGGCACATCAGGGCGTCGTCGCACATGAGGTACGGTTCGCACTCGCAGCCGTTGATTATCAGTACTTCGGGCGTCTGATCGCCCTTCACGGCGAGCTTAACGTGCGAGGGGAAGAGCGCGCCGCCGAGGCCCACGATGCCGGCACGGCTTATGCGCGAGCGTATCTCGTCGGCGCTCAGAGAGGTGTCGAGGTCGCGGTCGGTGACGCCGGGCACAAGCTTGCGCCAGTACTTCTCGCGCACTGCCGTGTCGGCCTCGTGGTCGGTGTCGTCGGCTTTGATTACTATGGCCGGCGCCGGCTTGCCGTTGGCACCCTCCACGCTGTCGACGGCAGTCACCGTGCCGCTGATGGGCGCGTGGAGCGACGCCGACACGAAGGCCGGGTTGCGGGCTATCATCTCGCCGCGGGCCACATGCTGCCCGCGCGTCACTATGGGCTCGGCGGGGCGACCTATGTGCTGCGACAGAAGCACCGTGGCCGTGCGCGGCAGCGGCAGCAGCTCTATGTCGCGGCTGGCTGTCTTGCACTGCGGCGGGTGGATGCCGCCTTTTCTGAATCCTGCTTTCATGGCTGTGGGGCTTGGGGTTCGACGGGTTTGGGCATGGTAAAGGTGGCGGTGAGGGCGCCCGTGGGGCATACGGCCAGGCACTTACCGCACGTGCGGCACAGCGCCGGGTCGACCACGGCAACGTTGTCGGTCACCGTGATGGCGCCGAAGGGGCATGTGCGTGCACACTTACCGCAGCCTATGCAGGCCGCGCTGCATATCTTGCGCGCCACGGCGCCGCGGTCGCGGCTCGAGCAGGCAACAGTCACGCGGCGCCCGCGACGGCCTTCGGGGCGAAGGCTTATGAGGTGGCGCGGGCACTCCTGGGCGCACTTGCCGCAGCCAGTGCAGGCCGAGGCATCGATTTCTGGAAGACCCGTGGCGGCGTTGAGGCGTATGGCTCCGAAGGCGCACACCTCGGTGCAGTCGCCGCAGCCGAGGCAGCCCCACGAGCAGCCGCGTGTGCCCACGGCAACGGCATCCATCACGCGGCACGACGAGGCGCCGTCGTAGCTGTACCGCTCGGGGCGCGCCGCACAGCTGCCGTTGCAGTGCAGCACGGCTATGGTGCGCTCGGCGGCAACGGCGTCGACGCCGAGGATACGCGCTATGGCGGCCATGCCCTCGGGACCCGACACGGGGCAGTTTATGCCTTGCAGCGAACCCTTGGCCACACAGGCGGCGGCGAAGTCGCGGCAGCCTTTCATACCGCAGCCGCCGCAGTTGGCGCCCGGCAGAAGGTCGGCTATGGCCTCGACACGGGGGTCTTCGTCGACGCTGAATTTCTTCGCCGTGACGTAAAGCACCACGGCACCCGCCAGACCTATCAGGCCCAGCAACGCTATGGTAGCAATTATAAGTGACATATTATGAACGAATATCTGTTATTTTCCAATATACTTTGCGTCGGCTTGCAAGACCGGCGCCAACGAGAGCAAGAACACCGGCCCCGAGGGCCGCCAGCGCCACGACAGCTTCGTCGGCGCCCAGCAGCTGTGCCACAACGGCGCCGCCGAGCATGGCGGCAAGCGGCACTGCGAGAAGTCGCACCACGGCATCGCGGCGCGCACGACCCGTCGATGTCACAGTCACCTCGGCACCCTCGGCAATGCCGGGCGCCCCGCCGGCGGTGAGCACAACGGCATCGTCCGACGAATTGGAGCACAGCCCCGACAGCGAGCATCCTCCGCACGCACCCGACGGGCGGCGCTGTATGCGCACGCTGTAACGCCCCCGGCCGGCGACATGCGTCACCACGCCGCGATGTTGTTCGCATCGAACGTCAATATCATGTGTCATAACGTGATAGCCATGCTTGTGCCGGGCTTGTAGCTTTCCAATTATATTTCTGCCGAAAAGTTTTTGTGGGCAATTTCACCGTTAAAGATGGCGGTTCCAATTCCACGTGCAAAATTAGCGAAAAATTTCCTTAATTCCACCCCTCCCCCACAATTTTTTCCAAAAATTTCCCCCTCTCCACAAAAACATCCCCATCGCTTGGACGCCTACCCAAAAATCTCTCGCAGAATCACAAAATGGTCAATCTCAACATTTGTTGAGACCG
>CABRZA010000149.1 GCA_902475285.1 uncultured Porphyromonadaceae bacterium | reverse complement strand
GGATATTTCGCATATCGAACACATCGGCATCGCCGTTCCATCGCTCGACGAGGCCATCCCTTTCTACGAGAACATTCTGGGCTTCAAATGCTTCGCCATCGAAGAAGTGCCCGACCAGAAAGTACGCACCGCATTCTTCCGCGTAGGCCAGACCAAGATTGAGCTCCTCGAAGGAACTGCCGACGACAGCGCAATCTGCAAGTTCATCGCTGCAAACGGCGGCCGTGGCGGCATACAGCACATTGCCTTCGCCGTGGAAGACGGCGTGGCCAACGCCCTCGCCGAAGCCGAAGAAAAAGGCTGCCGCCTCATCGACAAAGCTCCCCGTCGCGGTGCCGAAGGCCTCAACATCGCCTTCCTTCACCCCAAGTCGACCGTCGGAACTCTCGTCGAACTCTGCGAAGACCCCAAGCAAAAAGCCTGACTTTCGCTCCACCGTCTAAGTACCGGAAGTTGAAACCATATTCAATCTAAGAAAATCAGCGACCCCTCGCAGGTACACGCAAATCCCTGCGGGAGGTCGCATCAGCTTTTATTACAAATCATGAGCAGTCAACTCGAAAAAGTAAAAGAACTCATCGAGCTTCGCGCCGAAGCGCGTCTCGGCGGTGGCGAGAAAGCCATCGAAAAACAGCACGAACGCGGCAAATACACCGCCCGCGAACGCATCGCCCAGCTCCTCGACGAAGGATCGTTCGAAGAGCTCGATATGTTCATGCGTCACCGTTGCACCAACTTCGGCCAGGAAAAGAAATCATTCCTCGGCGATGGCGTCGTTACCGGCTACGGCACAATCGACGGCCGTCTGGTCTACGTCTTCGCTCAGGACTTCACCGTATTCGGCGGTTCTCTCTCCGAGACCATGGCACAGAAAATCTGCAAGGTCATGGATATGGCAATGAAGATGGGTGCTCCCGTCATCGGCCTCAACGACTCCGGCGGCGCACGTATCCAGGAAGGCATCAACGCCCTCGCCGGCTACGCCGAAATCTTCCAGCGCAACATCATGGCATCAGGCGTAATTCCCCAGATTTCCGCCATCCTCGGCCCCTGCGCCGGCGGTGCCGTATACTCCCCCGCCCTCACCGACTTCACAATCATGGCCAAAGGCATATCCTACATGTTCCTCACCGGCCCCAAGGTAGTGAAGACAGTTACCGGCGAAGATGTAACACAGGAAGCTCTCGGCGGTGCCGAAGTACACTCCCAGAAGAGTGGCGTTTGCCACTTTGCCGCAGAAGACGGCGAGGATGCCCTCAAAATCATACGCAAGCTTTTCAGCTACATACCCCAGAACAACCTCGAAGAGCCTCCGCTGGTTGAGTGCACCGACCCCATCGACCGTCTCGAAGACTCTCTCAACGAAATCATCCCCGACTCGCCCAACCGCCCCTACGACATGTACGAAGTCATCGGTGCCATCATCGACAACGGCGAGTTCCTCGAAGTGCAGCGCGACTACGCCAAGAACATCATTGTCGGCTTCGCCCGCTTCAACGGTCAGGCCGTCGGCATCGTTGCCAACCAGCCCAAGTACCTTGCCGGCGTTCTCGACAGCAATGCATCGCGCAAGGGCGCTCGCTTCGTCCGCTTCTGCGACGCATTCAACATTCCTCTCGTAACCCTCGTCGACGTTCCCGGCTTCCTCCCCGGCACAGGTCAGGAATACAACGGCGTAATCCTCCACGGCGCCAAGCTTCTCTACGCTTTCGGCGAAGCCACTGTGCCCAAGGTTACCGTCACACTCCGCAAGAGCTACGGCGGCAGCCACATCGTGATGAGCTGCAAGCAGCTCCGCGGCGACATGAACTACGCTTGGCCTACTGCCGAAATCGCAGTTATGGGCGGCGCAGGTGCCGTAGAGGTGCTCTACGCCAAGGAAGCCAAGGCAAGCGACAACCCCGCCAAGGTGCTCGCCGACCGCGAAGCCGAGTACAACAAACTTTTCTGCAACCCCTACAACGCTGCCCGCTACGGCTACATCGACGATGTGATCGAGCCCCGCAACACCCGCTTCCGCATCATCCGCGCCCTGCAGCAGCTCGCCACCAAGAAGGTTACAAACCCCGCCAAGAAGCACGGCAACATCCCCCTGTAAGCCACAATGAAACGTATCATAGCAAGCCTCGCTGTGAGCGCCGCTCTTCTGTTCGGTGCTGCGGGAGCCTCGGCCCAGAGCCGCGACGCCCTCCGCATCAACGAAGTAATGGTGCTCAACGACAGCAGCATCGTCGATGAGTACGGACGGCACAGCGCTTGGATTGAGCTCTTCAACGCCAACTTCGCGCCCCTCGAAATATCGAGCGTCTTCCTCACCAACGACAAGAGCAATCCCCGCAAATATCCCGTGCCCCTCGGCGACGTCAACACCGAACTCCCCGCACGGCAACATGTGGTATTCTTCGCCGACGGAGAGCCCAACAAAGGCACCTTCCACACCAGCTTCGTCCTCACCCCCGGCCAGGACAATTGGATAGGCATCTACGACGCCGACGGCAAAACGCTCATCGACGAAGTGGTGATTCCCGCTTCGCTCCTCCCCGGCCAGACATGGGCCCGCACCGAAGACGGCATAGGAGAGTGGGCCGTACGCACAGGCTCCGACAACGATTATATCACGCCCTCGAGCGCCAATATAATCAAGGACACCAACAGCAAGATCGAGCTCTTTGCCGAGCGCGACGAAAATGGCTTCGGCATGACCATCATGGCCATGGCTATCGTCTTCTCCGCTCTGCTCCTCCTCTGCCTCTGCTTCTACGGCATAGGCAAGACCGGCTCCTTCTTCGCGCGTCTCAACAAGTCGCGCGCCCTCGGAGTCGAGACAGGCGGAAGCGAACCCGCTGCAGTCTCGCACGACTCCGGCGAAGAAATCGCCGCAATCGCAATGGCACTCTATGAGCATCTCAATGCCCACGACACCGAGAACACCGTCCTCACCATCAACAAGGTCAAGCGTGCCTACTCGCCCTGGAGCTCCAAAATCTACGGTCTGCGCGAAGTGCCCGACCACCGCAAAGCTAAGTAATACCCCATCACAGAATTTCAAGCAATGAAAGAATATAAATATAAAATCAACGGCAACAACTACACCGTTGCCATCGGCGACATCGACGACCACTTCGCTCAGGTAGAAGTCAACGGCGTGCCCTACAAAGTCGAACTCGACCGCAAGAAAGCCGCTCCCGTCGTTGTGAGCGCTCCCAAGCCCTCGGCTGCACCCCGCACCGCCACCGGCGAAAAAGTGATTGCATCCAAACCCGCGGCTGCCGGCCCCGGTTCCGTCGTCGCTCCCCTCCCCGGCGTAGTGATATCCGTGGCTGTCAAAGTAGGCGACACCGTGAAGGCTTCCGACACCGTAGTCCTCCTCGAAGCCATGAAGATGGAAAATGCAATCCGCGCCGGCCGCGACGGTCGCGTGGCATCGATTGCCGTCAATGCCGGCGACTCCGTACTCGAAGGCGCAACACTCATCACCCTCGAATAATAGCCGCGCGTTATGTCATTCGGTGATTTTCTTTACAACAATCTGGTGCAGTTCTGGGAACTCACCGGCTTCGCCAATGCCCAGTTCGGCAACTTCGTCATGCTGGCCGTGGGTCTCTTCTTCATATGGCTTGCCATCAAGAAGAACTTCGAGCCCATGCTGCTGGTGCCCATAGGCTTCGGCATTCTCATCGGCAATATCCCCTTCAACACTGCCGCCGGACTCGAAATCGGCATCTATGAGGAAGGCTCCGTCCTCAATATCCTCTACAACGGTGTCGCCGCCGGCTGGTATCCGCCCCTCATCTTCCTTGGCATCGGCGCTATGACCGACTTCTCGGCCCTCATCGCAAATCCCAAGCTGATGCTCATCGGCGCCGCCGCACAGTTCGGCATCTTCGGCGCCTACATGGTGGCTCTCGCAATAGGATTCTCGCCCGACCAGGCCGGCGCTATCGCCATCATCGGCGGTGCCGACGGTCCCACGGCCATATTCCTTTCGTCGAAGCTCGCACCAAACCTGATGGGCGCAATCGCCGTATCGGCCTACTCCTATATGGCTCTCGTGCCCGTAATCCAGCCCCCGCTGATGCGCTTATTCACAACCAAGAAAGAGCGCCTCATAAAGATGAAACCCGCCCGCGCCGTTTCGCAGAACGAAAAGATTATCTTCCCCATCGTAGGTATGCTCCTCACCTGCTTCGTCGTTCCTTCGGGTATTCCACTGCTGGGTATGCTCTTCTTCGGCAACCTGCTCCGTGAGTGCGGCGTAACCACTCGCCTCGCCAAGACTGCATCCAATGCCCTCACCGACATCGTCACCATCCTTCTCGGCATGACCGTCGGCGCATCCACACAGGCATCGCAGTTCCTCACCCCGCAGACCATCTTCATCTTCTTCCTCGGCTTCATGGCATTCGTGATAGCTTCGTCGAGCGGCGTGCTCTTCGTCAAGCTTTTCAATCTTGTCCTTCCCAAGTCGAAGAAAATCAACCCTCTCATCGGCAATGCCGGCGTATCGGCCGTGCCTATGTCGGCGCGTATCTCCAACAACCTCGGTCTGGAATACGATCCCTCCAACTACCTCCTTATGCACGCCATGGGCCCGAATGTAGCAGGCGTCATCGGCTCCGCAGTAGCCGCCGGCGTCCTCCTCGGATTCCTCGCATAAGCATCCCACTCTTCCCAATAAAAAAGCAGCCTTTTCGGGCTGCTTTTTTTGTAGATATATTTTGGGACATCCCGCAAACAGATTGCTTGGCAAATGTGTTATCAAATGTATACCGCCCGGCGGATGATAAAAAAACACGTTTTGACATGCGACAGATTATCCGACATTTCACCGACGACGATCTCTATAAGTTCACCATGTGCTGCGCCGTGATAGAGAATTTCCCGCGCACACAGGTAAAATACCGATTCAACGACCGCGACAATACGATCTATCCCGATGGCTTTGCGGAAGAACTCCGCAAGCAAATCCTCATGCTCGAGTCGCTCGTGATAACCGACCGGGAAATCGACTTCATGCGCCGTCGATGCCCCTATATACCCGCATGGTTCTACAGTTTCCTCAAAGGCTTCCGATACGACAGCCGGTGGGTAAGAATCGCTCAGGACAGTGCCGGGCATCTCCAAATAGAGTTCGAAGGCTGCTGGAGCGATACCATACTTCTTGAAGTCAAGGTCCTCGCCATAGTATCCGAACTGTATTACATCATGACGGGCCAACATGCATCCTTCGACTATGATTCGTATTACGCCAAATCACACGAAAAGGCGTGCAGAATGATTGAAGCCGGATGTGTATTCAGTGATTTCGGCACACGCCGCCGCGCATCATTCCAAGCACAGGACACGGCGGTGAGAGCGATGAAAGAATGTCAGGACAACATGGGCGGCCCCGGACGATTTATCGGAACGAGTAATGTATACCTCGCCATGAAGTACAATCTTGTTCCCGTAGGCACCATGGCACACGAGCTCATATGCGCAGTCGCCGGAATGTTCGGTCCTCAGATGGCAAACCATATCGCCATGGCCACATGGGCCAACACCTATCGGGGAGCTCTAGGCACTTTCCTCTACGACACCTACGGCTGGCGTATATTCAGCCTGAATTTTTCCGAAGACTTCGCCAATATGTTCAAAGGCCTGCGTGTCGACAGCGGCGATAATTTCGCCGAACTCGACCGCATCGTCGACAAATACCAAAGTCTCAAAATCGACCCTAAGAGCAAACAAGTGGTGTTCAGCAAT
>CABRZA010000148.1 GCA_902475285.1 uncultured Porphyromonadaceae bacterium | reverse complement strand
ACAGTTATCATTTTTTAACACAATAAAGGCGTTTGGAATTGTTTGCAGGCGCAAAAATATGCTTAACTTTGCATAATTTATTTTAATTCAAAAGATGAAACAAGTGACTTATGAAGGCTTGACATTCGAGCCTTATATCTCAAAATCCGACATCTCGGCCCGTGTTGAAGTACTGGCCAAGGAAATAATGCGCGACTGCGCCGGAAAGATGCCCCTGTTTGTGTGTGTACTCAACGGGGCATTTCCATTTGCCAGCGACTTGTTCCGGGCCGTCGAGGGCATGGATGCGGAGATAACCTTCATACGCCTTCAGAGCTATGCCGGCACAGAAAGCACCGGCGCGGTGAAAGAAGTACTTGGTCTTCATGAAAATATCGAAGGCCGCACAGTAATTGTGGTGGAGGATATCGTCGATACCGGCAATACAATCTACCGGCTTGTAGAGGATTTGAAGAAAAATAATCCTGCCGAGGTTAAAGTTGCCACGCTTCTGTTCAAGCCCGACGCCTTGGTGCGCGATGTAAAGCCCGACTATGTGGGCTTCAGCATACCCACCAAATTCATCATCGGCTATGGTCTTGACCTCAACGGCAAAGCCCGCAACCTCAACGACATTTATATATTAAAGGAAGACTGACGTCGCGACATGACGTCGTCGACACAAACAGACATGAATATAGTGATCTTCGGTGCCCCCGGTAGCGGAAAGGGCACACAAAGCGAGCGCCTTATCGAGCGCTACGGACTGCACCACATATCAACCGGAGAGTTGCTTCGCGACCATATTGCCCGCGGCACTCATCTTGGAAAAGTGGCCGACATGTATATCTCCAACGGCTTGCTCATACCCGACGAGCTGATGCTCGAGGTTCTCTCCGACCTGTTCAAGGAGCATCCCGAACATATGGAAAATGGTGTTATATTCGACGGTTTCCCCCGTACGATTCCCCAGGCTGAGGCACTGACAAAAATGCTTGCTGAATACGGTACGGACGTACACGCTGTTGTCGGGCTCGACGTCGACGAGGAGGAACTCGTCCGCCGCATGCTCGAACGCGGCAAGGCCAGTGGCCGTGCCGACGACAACATCGCCACCATTCGCAAGCGTCTCGATGTATATCACCGCCAGACTGCGCCCCTGCGCAAGTATTATTCCGACCTCGGACGCTTTCACTCCATCGACGGCAACGGAGATGTCGACCGCATATTCGACGATATCACTGCCGTCCTCGAGCTACATAAAAACAAGAAATAATGTATACCTTCGAAGAACAATACTGCCAGCCGCCTTTCGACGACCTTTTGACAATTTATCGCCAGTCGTTCGCTGAGAATTTCCCTCTGCCGGCACTTACCGACTACACAACCGGCAAAAGCATAAGCTACGGCGATATGGCTCGCCGCATAGCGCGGTTGCACCTGTTCTTCGAACTCTGCGGCGTCAAGCCGGGCGACAAGGTGGCGTTGCTGGGACGCAACACTCCCAACTGGGTTATAACATTCATGGCCACCGTAACCTACGGGGCTGTGATTGTTCCGGTGCTCAACGACTTCAACCCAGCCGACGCCCAGCATATCATCAACCACTCAGACTCCATCCTCCTCTTCGTGGCCGACGGACTTTTCCCGACGCTCGACTTCGACTCCATGCCGCAGATCCGTGCGGTGGTTTCGCTCGACACGCGTACGGTGATTGCCGAACGTGCCCCCGACGGCACACCGCGCACGTCGACGTTTAAATCGGTGGTCACCAATCTCACGCGTCAGTTCCACCGCCGCTACCCCAATGGCTTCGCACCCGAAGACATCAAATACGGACATTTTCCCGGCGATTCGGTGGCAGTGATCAACTACACCTCCGGCACAACTGGATTCTCGAAAGGCGTGATGCTGACGCTCGACAATCTCCGCGGGAATGTGGTGTTCGGCATACGTTCGAAGCTTCATTTCCAAAATTCACGCGCACTGTCGTTCCTGCCGTTGGCCCATGCCTACGGTTGCGCCTTCGACATGCTTGTTCCTCTTGCTGTCGGGTCGCACGTTACTCTATTGGGCAAGACTCCCACGCCCATGCTGCTGCTCAAAGCCCTACGACAGGTGCGCCCGTCGCTCATCATCTGCGTGCCCCTTATTCTCGAAAAGATATACCGCAAGGTGGTGGTGCCGATGATAACAAAAAAACCCATACGTTGGGTCCTGGCCCTTCCGGGGCTCGACATCGCCGTGTACAGTATTATCCGCAACAAACTTGTCGAGGCTTTCGGCGGGTGTTTCGAAGAAATAATCGTAGGCGGTGCTCCGCTCAACCCCGAGGTAGAGGCCTTTCTGTCGCGCATAAAGTTCCCCTTCACCGTAGGCTTCGGCATGACCGAATGCGGCCCCCTGATAAGCTATTCGCCCTGGCGCCGTTTCGAACCGGGCTCGGCCGGACGCGTCCTGAAAGGCATTATGGAGGCCAAAATATTGGTCGACAACACCTTGCCGCCTGTCGACGGCCATTCACAAGGTGAAATCATGGTACGCGGGCTCAATGTAATGAAGGGATATTACAAGAATCCCGAAGCCACAGAATCGACACTTGAAGAAGACGGTTGGCTGCACACCGGCGACATGGGCTGGATAAGCGGTCCGGAAAGACGTCTCATCCATATACGCGGACGCTACAAGACCATGATACTCTCGGCCAACGGCCAGAATATTTATCCGGAAGAGATAGAGGCAAAGCTGAGCAACATGCCGTATATCAACGAATGTCTCGTGATCGACCGTGGCGGTCATCTCGTAGCCCTATGCCATCCCGATGCCGACCAAGTGAATCGCGACGGTCTCGACGAGGTACAACTCAAAGCCGCCATGGAAGAGAATCTCAAAAGCCTCAACAGCCTTGTGGCGCCATATGAGCGTGTGCAGTCGATAGAAATTGTGCCGGAGGAATTTGAGAAGACTCCCAAACGTTCCATTCGTCGTTTTCTCTACAAGTAAGGCACAAAGGCCCGGTTAAAGAAATTTAAATTTCTGCATCAAGAAATTTAACGGGAAAATCTGTATATTTGCCGAATAATTACAAACGCTATTCAATCATACCCTCCTATACAATGGCAGAAATCAAATGCATAGGTATCCTTACCTCGGGCGGCGACGCACCCGGCATGAATGCAGCAATCCGCGCCGTGACACGTTCGGCCATATTCAGCGGTCTCAAGGTGAAAGGCATCTACCGCGGCTACCGTGGTCTGATTACCGATGAGATTGTGGAGTTCCGCACACAGAATGTCTCCAACATCATCCAGCAGGGCGGTACCATTCTGAAAACTGCACGCTGCAAGGAGTTCGAAACCCCCGAAGGACGACAGTTGGCATATGATGTAATCAAGCGTCATGAAATCGACGCGCTGGTAGTAATAGGCGGCGACGGTTCACTTACCGGCGCACGTATTTTCGCCAACGAGTTCAACTTCCCCATCATCGGTCTTCCCGGCACCATCGACAACGACCTCTACGGCACCGACACCACCATAGGCTACGATACTGCGCTCAACACCATAATGCAATGTGTCGACAAAATACGCGACACCGCCACGAGCCACGAGCGACTTTTCTTCATCGAAGTCATGGGCCGCGATGCCGGCTTCCTTGCGCTCAACGGCGCCATAGCATCGGGTGCCGAGGCCGCCATTATTCCCGAGATATCGACCGAAGTCGACCAGCTTGCCGAACTCATCCAGAACGGCTTCCGCAAGAGCAAGAATTCCTCGATTGTCCTGGTGGCAGAAAGCCCCGTGACAGGCGGCGCCATGGGCTTGGCCGAACGCGTCAAGAACGAATATCCCGGCTACGATGTGCGCGTGTCGATACTCGGCCACCTCCAGCGCGGCGGCTCGCCTACGGCCCACGACCGCATATTGGCTTCGCGCATGGGCGCCGCAGCCATCGACGCACTCATGGAAGACCAGCGCAACGTGATGATAGGCATTAAGAACGACGAAATTGTGTATGTGCCCTTCTCCAAAGCCATCAAGAACGACAAGCCCATCAACCGCGAGTTGCTCAACACCCTTCGTCGTCTTTCAATCTAAAAATTACCGAACATGCAGACACCAGAACAACTCGTCGACGCTCTGATACAGCTTGCCCTGGCCGAAGACATCGGCGACGGCGACCACACCACCCAGAGTACCATAGGTGCCGACGCTCGCGGCCGGCAGCACCTTCTTGTCAAGGAGGAAGGCATACTTGCCGGCGTCGAAGCCGCCAAACGCGTTCTTGCCGCCGTCGATCCGGAGCTTAAAATTGCTGTCGCCATCAACGACGGCGCACATGTGAAGCCCGGCGACATCGCGTTTACCGTAGAAGGCTCCGTGCGCTCGCTGCTCACAGCCGAACGCACCATGCTCAACATCATGCAGCGCATGAGCGGCATAGCCACCATGACGGCACGCTACCAAAGCCGCCTCGAAGGCCTTGCCTGCAAGGTACTCGACACACGCAAGACCACCCCCGGCATGCGTATTCTCGAAAAACAGGCCGTGGCCATAGGCGGAGGCGCCAACCACCGCATAGGCCTCTTCGACATGATTCTTATCAAGGACAACCATGTAGATTTTGCCGGTGGTATTACACAGGCCGTGGCTTCAACAAAAGAATATCTCGCCGAAAAGGGTAAGAATCTGAAGATTGAAGTTGAAGTGCGCAACACCGACGAGATTCTCGAAGCGCTCGCAGCCGGAGTCGACCGCATAATGCTCGACAACTTTACCCCAGCCCGTACAAAAGAAGCCGTAGAGCTAATACGCAGCAAGAATCCTTCCGTGGAAATCGAATCGAGCGGAGGCATCACCCTCGATACTCTTCGCGAATATGGCGAAGCCGGCGTCGATTTCATCTCGGTGGGCGCACTCACCCACTCTGTCAAAGGCCTTGACCTAAGTTTCAAAGCCGAAAAATAGTTTTCGACATATCAGCGGCAATGAATCCCCGGCGGATTCATTGCCGCCTGCCATTATTTACTATGAGAACCACCCTCCTCACCATCGCGGCGCTTGCAGCAGTGGCCATGTGCGCCCAAAAGACCACCCGCCGCAACCTCAAACCCATTGAACCGGCTGCCGTTACAACAGAAGTTTCTTCCGTCACCGACACCGTGGCGTCACCTGAGGCCCACACCATCGACCTCAACGGTTTCGACAAGCCCCTCCGGTCGAAACGCGAAACATTCTTTGTCACCAACAACTCAGCGCGCCGTGTCAAGGCCATTGCCGTGTCGCTTAAATATTTCGACACAAACCGCAATATGCTTCACTCACGCAACGAGCATATTGTAATCGATATCCCTGCCGGAGAAACGCGCCAGGCCTCTCTGCCCTCCTGGGACAAACAACAATCCTTCTATTTCCGCCATTCAGCCGTGCCGGCACGGGCAACCGTAGCCACGCCATTCGATGTCACTGCCGAAGTCGATACAATTTTCTTCTGCAAGTGACACATAATTTCATATGATAATTTTTGGTAGGGGTAATCCATGTTCATCGCTATCTTCACCTGTCGCCGTCCGATAGCGGATGCAAGGAAATACCTTACCGAACACCGTCTGTTCCTCTACGAGTATTATGAGGAGGAACTGTTCATCACCTCCGGCCCCACCCGTCGGATTCATGGAGGTGTGATACTGATACGCGCCGACAGCCGCACCACAGTCGAAAAGGTTCTAAGCCGCGATCCGTATGTAGAACACGGCATCGGCGATTATCGCATAATCGAATTCAATGCCACTGAACTCTGCTTCGAAGAGCTGCGTCCCTTTTTGGAATATGTATGAAATGTCTCCTCATCCATACATTACTCCAACAGGCGGCAAGCGTTTCAAGCAGTATTT
>CABRZA010000147.1 GCA_902475285.1 uncultured Porphyromonadaceae bacterium | reverse complement strand
CTATGGCCTCGATTATCAATCATTATCAGCTATGAAACCATTACAGGCAAAGCTCTCCAAATACACAGCCCCGCAAGAGGCAAAAGCGGCCGGAGTATATCCTTACTTCCGCGCCATATCGTCGGAGCAGGACCCCGTTGTAATCATCAACGGCAAGAAAGTACTGATGTTCGGCTCCAACTGCTATACGGGCCTTGTAAACGACCCGCGCATCAAGGAGGCCGCCATCGAAGCCACCCGCAAATACGGCACTGGCTGTGCCGGCTCACCCTTCCTCAACGGCACACTCGACCTCCACAAGCAGCTTGAGGCCCGCATCGCCGAATATATAGGCAAGGAAGACGTGATGATTTACTCCACGGGCTTCGGCGTGAATCTCGGCGTAGTGTCGACACTCACCGGCCGCGAGGACTACATACTTTGGGATGAGCAGGACCATGCCTCGATAATCGAAGGACGCCGTCTTTCGTTCTCCAAAGCCCTCAAATACAAGCATAACGACATGGAGTCGCTCGAGAAACAGCTCCGCAGCTGCGAACCCGACAAGATCAAGCTCATCGTTACCGACGGTGTATTCTCGATGGAAGGCGACGTGGCCAACGTGCCCGAAATAGTGCGTCTGGCAAAGCAGTACAACGCGACTATCATGATCGACGAGGCACACTCCATAGGCGTATTCGGCGAAGGCGGTCGCGGCGTGTGCAACCACTTCGGCGTTACCGACGACGTGGACATCATCATGGGTACGTTCTCAAAGTCGTTCGCGTCGCTGGGCGGTTTCCTGGCTACCGACAAGGAAATCACCAACTATCTGCGCCACCACTCGCGCTCCTATATCTTCACCGCAAGCATCACTCCGGCATCGACGGCCGCCGCTCTGAAAGCCATCGACATCATGAGCAGCGAGCCCGAGCTTCAAGAGAACTTGTGGAAGCTCACGCGCCAGGCACTTGAAGGTTTCCGCAGCCGCGGCTTCGAGATAGGCAACACGTCAACGCCCATCATCCCGCTCTATATCCGCGACAACTTCAAAACCTTCGCCATCACCAGCGACCTGCTCGAAGAAGGCATTTTCGTCAACCCGGTGGTATCTCCCGCCGTTGCGCCCCAGGACACGCTTATCCGATTCAGCCTCATGGCCACACACTCGTCCGAACAGGTTGAGGAAGCTCTGGAAAAAATCACGAAAGTATTCCGTAAACACGGAGTCATTGCCTGACCTAGCACTATATATAACAACAACAAACAATTTCGAACAATGAAGAAGAAATTCATCTGCACAGTGTGCGGCTACGTTCACGAAGGTGAAGAAGCACCCGAGAAGTGCCCCATCTGCGGCGCTCCCCGCGACAAGTTCAAGGAACTCGACACTACGGCAGCTCTCCAGTTTGTCACTGAGCATGAACTCGGAGTAGCCAAGGGCTGCGACGACGAAATGATCCAAGACCTCACCGCCCACTTCAACGGCGAATGCGGCGAAGTAGGCATGTACCTTGCCATGAGCCGTCAGGCCGACCGCGAGGGTTACCCCGAAATCGCCGAGGCCTTCAAGCGCTACGCCTTCGAGGAGGCCGAGCACGCAGCACGTTTCGCCGAACTTCTCGGCGAGTGTGTATGGGATACCCGCACTAACCTTGAGAAGCGTATGGCAGCCGAAGCCGGGGCCAACGAAGACAAGATGCGCATCGCCCGCCGCGCCAAAGAGCTCGGTCTCGACGCCATCCACGATACCGTACACGAAATGGCCAAGGACGAAGCCCGTCACGGCCAGGGCTTCCAGGGTCTCTTCAACCGCTACTTCGGCAAGTAATCCTCCACGCCAAAAATTATCAGCGCCCCGAAGCCATCCTCCGGGGCGTTTTTCATTTCAAATTACCCTCCCCTATGCCAACTCCGACCTCCGACAGCGATTTCGCCCGCAGCTTGGGCTTCATATCGTCGCTTAAACCTGTGGGCAAGAATCTCAGCGAAAGCACCATCGACACCCTCACCTTTGCCATCACCGTCGACGACGACGGCGAACCGTGGGTGACGGTACAGTCGGCTGTGCCCGACGACGACGCAGGGCTCAACGGCGCCGACGCACGTCTGCTCAAAGAGATGCGGAGGGCCTCGGGGTCAGTGCGCGGGTTCGAGAACGTGTGGCGCAAAGACAACACGACGCTGCGGGTGTCGCTCTACCGTTCGCCCTACCTCATCCATCTCATAACCGACTGCAAGAATGTGCTCGCTCCCAACGGCGAGAAGCTCGAAAAAGTAGAAGATTCGGCTTCCCCTTTGCTGATGCTTCACCGCAGCGCCGACGGAGATACGATAGAGCCTCGGCTTGTGGCCCGCTTTGCCGACGGAGATGTGACCGACCCGGTATTCATCGGCGAGACGACGATGCTTGCTGGCAATCGTACTGTGGAGATAGAGTCGGTAGGCGACAATTTCGCCATAGTGCCGAAATTCATCAATCCAGTACCGGCTGAGATGCTCGACATTTATCTGTCGGTGTTCATGACCTATGTTGACAATATTCTGCCCGAACTCGACGGCACTCCGGCCCGAATGGCCGGCCATACAGAGCACTTGGTGCCGACACTCATTCTAGAAAAAGTGGGCACCGACCTCGCGCTCTATATCCGTGTGGCCGGAACGATAGCCTCGCTCAACGACGAGCTCAGCGCTACACTGGCCATCACGCGGTCGGCACATACCGGCAACGGCGATGAGATAACTATACGCCGAGTTGAGGACATCGACATACGGACAGAAGCCGATTGGCTCGCCGGAATCATAGAGAGCAGTGCGCCGTCGAAAAAACACGCAAAGGATATTTATAGGGAGGACAACTTCTTCATCGTACCGGCCGAAACCGCCGGACCTTTCCTGCTCAGGCATCTTCCGACCGTTCTCGAGCGCTTCAAGCTCATAGGCAGCGACAAACTGCGGGAATATAAAATCAAGGCCACAAAACCGAAGCTCAATCTCAAACTGTCGTCGGGCATCGACTTCCTGGAAGGCTCGGCCGACATCACGGTAGGCGACGAGCGGTTTTCGATTGCGGACTTCCTCAAACAGTACGCCCAGCGTCACTATGTGCAGCTCAGCGACGGCAACCGCGCCATAATCGACGAGCGATATATAGCACGGCTGCACCGCATTTTCGACAAAAAAGACACCACAGGAAAGGTACGCATCACCATCTTCGACCTGCCCGAGGTGGAGGAACTCATAGCCTCGAAAATCACAGGCGACTTCGCAAGGCATGCACGGAGCCTATTAGACGGACTCAACAACCTGACCCACGACGCCGTGCCAACCTACAAGGTAAACGCCACGCTGCGGCGATATCAGGACGAGGGCGTGAAATGGATAAAGTATCTCTACGACAACGGGCTGGGAGGCTGTCTGGCCGACGACATGGGCCTTGGCAAAACGCTACAGACCATTGCAGTGCTTTCAACTATATATCCCGCTTGCGATAGGCCCGCTCTGGTAGTGATGCCCCGCACGCTGCTTTTCAACTGGGAGAAGGAACTTCGGCGTTTTGTTCCGCAGATAAGCGTGCATACCTACTACGGACCCGGGCGCGACATAAGCACGGCCTTGGGGTGCAACATAATCCTTACGACCTACGCCACAGTCCGCAACGACATCGAGAAGCTCCGCGGCCTCGATTTCGAATACATAATCCTCGACGAATCGCAAAACATAAAGAATGTTGGGGCGCAAATCACGCAGGCCATAATCCTGCTCACCGGCAGACACCGGCTTGCCCTAAGCGGCACACCTATCGAAAACAATCTGACGGAACTCTACTCTCTCTTCCGCTTTCTCAATCCGACAATGTTCGGCGATTTCGAGAGCTTCAACGAGTCGTATACCTACCCAATACAGCGCAACGGCGACAAGGATGCCGTCGACAGCCTCCGCCGGAGAATTTATCCCTTCGTGCTGCGACGCCTGAAAAAGAATGTGCTCGACGACCTCCCCGACCGTATAGACCAGACTATATATGTGGAAATGTCCGAAGGGCAGAAGAGAATCTACAACGAGCGTCGACTAGATTTCCGGCGGCGCATCGACGAGATGATAAGCACCGAAGGCATCGACAAGGCTCGCTTCGTAATGTTTCAAGCGCTCAACGAACTGCGGCGTCTGGCATCGGTGCCCGAGAGCGCCACAAACGGCACGGTGTCGTCGCCCAAGATAGAGCTTTTGATCGAGGCCTTGGAGCAGAGCGTTGCCAACGGCCACAAGGCGGTAGTGTTCTTCAATTTCATCGCGGGCATAGAGCTTGTGGGAGAGCGCTTGCAGAAAGCCGGCATAGAATACGAAACCATGACGGGGTCGGTGTCGGCCAACCAACGCAAGAAAATAGTCGACAAATTCCAGACATCGCCGCAGTGCAAGGTGCTTCTGATGACACTCAAAGTGGGTGGAGTGGGCCTCAACCTCACCGCCGCCGACACTGTGTATATCTTCGAGCCGTGGTGGAACAAAGCCGCCGAAGAGCAGGGCGTGGACCGTCTGCACCGCATAGGGCAGAAGGCAACGGTCAACTCCTTCTCGCTCATCACCGTCGACACCATCGAGGAGCGGATACTCCAACTTCAGGAACAGAAGCGCGAGCTCTTCGACCAGCTCATCAGCGCCGATTCCCCGGCCGGTAAACAGCTCACTCAAGACGACATCAACTTCATCCTGTCATAATTCAGGAACTATCGGAATTATTACAACAAGAGGCTGTGTCAAAATAGGCGCAGCCTCTTTTTTGTAATATGTTGTAAAACATTTTCAGTAACTTTACAGTCTGATTCAAAATTTCTCAAAAATTTTTCACTTTTAGGGTTAGGTTTTTGAGAGGTTGTGGTTTTAATAAGTGTATGACGACAAATAGCGACATAGAAAAGCTTTTCCGAAGCAACTATCCGGCCATGCTGACACTGGCGATACGCCTGTTGCATGACGCGGATACTGCGAGAGACATTGTGCACGATGTCTTCGAGTCGGTGCTATCGGAAAATCTGTCAACCGTCACTCCCGCCTACCTGCTTACCGGTGTACGTTATGCGTGTATGAAGCATCTCCGCAGCCTGTCGATACACGAGCGGTTCAACAATCTCTACGCTCTCGATCTCGATGAGATTGAAGATGACGAATGGCCAGACCCGGAGGATGTGGCGCGGTTGAACGAGCTGATAGATCAATCGCTGACCATGCAAGACAGACGAGTGGTGAAAATGCGCTTCAACGAGCTTATGTCTTACGGCGAAATCGCCGGACAATTAGGTATCAGCGAGGTGGCTGTCTATAAGCATTTGCGTCATGCAATGGATGTCTTACGTAAAATTTTCAACCGCAAATGAAAGACAATATCGACCGGCTCCTCGATGCTTTGGAGCACCCTGAAAATTATAGCGATGCCGAGGTTGAGCAGTTGCTTACCGATCCTGATACACGCGAGATATATGATATGCTGCACAAAGTAGCGGATGTTTCCGCACCTGTGCCTGAGATAAATATCGACGATGAATGGCGGTGCTTTGAAGCAAAGCAACCCAAGCGCAGACCCCTTATCCTCCGTTGGCTATCTTTTATGGCATCGCGCAACGCCGCAGCGGTTGTAACCGCACTTGTCGGCACCCTCGCTGTGGTGGCCGCCACTATCGGTGTGACCCATTATTTCAATGCCAATAAAGAAATGGCGCAGACAGAGCAAACCGAACCGCAGAAACAAACTGCCATAGCCGACTCCAATGGTGCTCAGACTGATACCATTCCGGCTGAAACAACTTCGCTGCCCGAAACCATTGTATACAAAGGAGAAAACCTTGAAAGAATCCTTGCAGACATGGCAGGATATTACGGCGTGACGGTCAAGTTCAATCCAG
>CABRZA010000146.1 GCA_902475285.1 uncultured Porphyromonadaceae bacterium | reverse complement strand
AAAATCATTAATTGCCTTTGTCCAAAATTTCATCCTGTTAACAAAATATAACCATGCTCCGGCACGATTGCTTCACTGGAAAGTGGTCGGGTGGTCATGCACGACATGGATATATTAAATAGTGGAGTAAGCCCTTCGTTCAGCGGCCTTCGCGCTCCTTGACACCTTTATTTTTGATATACTTCTTCAGCTCGCGGTAATCTCCGCGGAAGAGGTCGATGTCGACGTTGTGGTCGATGCCGGCTATGCGCCCCTTGTCGGTGAACTGCCATATCTCCCACTTGCGGGCCGAGGGCTCCTTGCCGTAGCGCGCTATCCAGAAGTCGTAGCTGTCGAAGCCATGTCCTTTCAGATACTCCTTATAATAATTTTCATAGGTATAGATTATGGGCTTCACTCCGTAGTGCCGCTCGATGAGCGTAAGCCATTTTTTTGCCATGGCGCACACTTTTGTGTGTTGACGTCGCATCACGTCTTTGTCAATCTCGAGGTCAAGCACTGGCGGAAAATCGCCGGCTTCGAGAGGTGTGTTGGCTATGAAACTCTTCACTTGCTCGTCGACGTCGGAGGTGACACTCAGAAAGTGATAGGCTCCCCTTATTATTCCGCAACGCTTGGCTTGGGCGAAGTTGCGCTTGAATGTAGGGTCGACGACCGTTACGCCTTCCGTACTCTTCATAAGCGCGAAAAGCACCGGTTGCAGGAACTTGTCGGTCGAGACTCTGCGCCTTACGGTTCCGTCGGCGCGAGCTCTCAGGGCCAGTTTTGTCCAGTCGAAAGTTTTTTGGTGTTTCGACACGTCGATGCCGTAGACCTTACGCCCGGGAGTGAATTTCTGTTTGCGGTCTTTGACATGGCGGCCGCTGCGCCAACGCCCGAACTCCATAGTGCCGTCGGCGTAGACAAGACGTCCCAGTCCATCCTTGTAGCCCATGTTCCAAAAGCCGTAGTACACATTTCCGTTGGTGTAGCGGCACACGCCATAGCCGTTTTGCTTGCCGTCGGTTACACCGCCGGTGTAGACATATCGCTCCGTGCGAAGCTCGCCCTGCCGTATCGACGGTGCGGTGCCTCCCGATAAGGCAGTCGTAAGAAGAACGGCGCCGAGGATTGTGCGAATTATATTTATCATGATGCAAATATAACATTTTTCTTGCGAATTATCTTCGGCATTTCCAAAATTTTGGCTGTCGGCATGCAGCACGTTTCTTTTCTATGCAAAAAGAAAGCCGCTCCACAGCAATGGAACGGCCTTCCGGCTATGGAGTTGAATTTATTGTACGTCGACAATCTCCTCGCAACCGGTATTGTTGGTATTGCCGGAGTAGGTGAACGTCGACTCGACATCGGCCCACTTGTTGCCGATGAAGGTGAACATGCCGCCAACAAAAGCCGTACCGCTTTCGTCGGACACGTTGCCCGAGAGATTGCCTCCGGCGGTATTGCCCGTGCAGGTAAGACCCGTCAGCCAGCCGATGCTGCCGGCAAGACCGCCGACGTATTGGTTGCAGGCTGCACCGTTGCTGTTCACAATCTTCACGTCGCCTGTGTTAGTGCAATCCACAAGTTTCATTTGTCCGAAGTGAACCACGCCGAGGATGCCGCCGGCATAGGGCGCTTTGTTGTAGACTAAATCTTGGCCCGCGGGGGTGCCGGTAATGTTCACGGTAACGTTGCCGGAGTTGGTGCAGCGGGTAAATGACATTATGCTATTGCCGTAACCCGTGGCGCCGTAGAAACCGCCGGCACCCGAAAGCGCGTTGTTCGACGAGAGGTTGAGTTCCACGTCTGCTGTATTCTCGCAATCGGTGATAGTAGTGGCATAGCTGTTCCAGCCAACGAAGCCGGCGGCTGCAGCTCCGCCCGTGCGTGCATTCACCACTACTTTGCCGGCATTGGTGGAGCCGGTGATTGTGATTTCCTTCGAAGGCATGCCCACAAAACCGCCGGCTTTGCCACCGGAAGCGCGGTTGGAGGTTACGGTGCCGTTGTTCATAGTGTTGGTGATTGTAGTAGGGCATGTGGCGCGGGCCGCGATACCGCCTGCATGGTTGGAGGAGGCGGTTACGTCGGCGTTGTTGACGCAATCGGTTACGGTGAACGATTCGCCGCCGGCCGACTGAACGAGGCCGCCAGCGTTACCTGTACCGGTTATGGTGCCGTTGACGGTGACCTTGTTTAGAGAGGTGTTGCCGTAGGTGTAGTTGATGGCGCCGGCATTCTTCATTGTACCGGTGACGGTTACGTTGTCGATCTTACTGTCGCCGTAGGTGCTGGATGCAAGAGCAGGGCCGTTGAAGGTGCCTTCAATATTGAGATTCTTCACGGTGGCGCCATCGATATAGCCGAAGAAAGTCTTGGCAAGACCCTTTACAGTATGGTTCTGACCGTCGAAAGTGCCCTTGAAACGCTTGGCCGAGGACACTCCTCCCAGCGATGCAGTTGCTACTTCGCTCAGGTCGATGTCGTTTTGCAGGAGTATGGTCTTGCCTTCGTATGTGTCCTTGCCATTGTTGACGGCGTCGAGGATGTAGGCGAATTCCGAAGCCTTGGTGAGGAGCGAGTTGCCTTCGGGGTCTTCTTTGGGCTTCGCCAGACCGATTTCATGGGGTGGCTCGGTGAATACGGGGTTGACTTCGATGCTCAGGTCGACGGGCGACGTAAGCAGCGAGCCGAACACGTTGGTGCGGTAGTTGCGCTGCACGGGCATGCTGGGCACTTCGACAGTAGCAGTCTGATTGTCGACGAAAGTAAAGGTCAGCTCTGCGTTGAAGAGCTCGCGCTTGCTGCTTTGAACGTCGGCGCTCTCCGGATCGGTTCCTTCAAGTTCTACGCCTGTGAGGAGATAATCCATCGTGATGTAGTCGTAGCTGGCGTCGGCCGGGAAGTCCTCGCTCGTTATTATATGGCCGGTTTCGTCGGCTTCGGCAGTCATGATAAGTGTCACGGGATCGCTGGCTATGCCGGTGTAGAGGTTGAACGTCTTGTAGGCGCCTTCCACCTTGAGGCTGGTAGATTTGATTACGGTCTTGGCGACGGCGGCATAGTCGATGTCGTCGGTGCCAAAGTTGAGTTGTGCGAAGGGACGGCGAAGCTCGACAGGTTGTGTCATGGCGCCCTTTACCTCCACGCCCTTAACGGCCTGGAAGAATGCGTCGCGGCTGTCGTCGTTGCCCTCGGCGGTGTAGTTGTCGCCGTCGGGGGTATAGTTGACGGTCACGCTCTTTTCGGCAGCATTGAAGGTGTAGTGGCTCTTGCCTTCGGTGGCGGCCCAGAAGATGAAGTCGTAGGTCTTGCCTTTCACAAGGTTGAGCTTGAGCTGATATTCGATGGGGCCACCCGTGGCCTGGACGGCGCCTTCGTCGGTCGAGGCGAAGACAAGCTCGCCGGTCGTAGCGTCATACACGCCGTAGTCAAGTTTCTTGGCCTGGCTTCCGTCGGCATAGCCGCGGCCTTGCATCGATGCCGGAAGTTCAACGGCAAACGTCACGGTGCCGTCGCTGTCAACAGGAACCGACATCTCTTCGTTGGTGCACGAGGCAAGTATTACTGCCAGGGCTGCCGGTGCAATTAGTCGGTGATTCATGATAGGTTATATTTGGGGAATTAATAGTGTTTTTCTCGAAGTTTGCTTCATATTCACTCCCCTCCTATTTTTTTATTCGCTTATTTTCAATGTGTTGCGAGGTGGGTCGTATAACTAATCTCGGTGATGTACCAAATGCCGTAGGGCGTGGCTTATATAAGGGGGGCGCCGGCACGGTCAAAACGTCGTGCCGGGCGCCGTATGTGGTCAAAGTGTGGTGCTGTTGTCCTGTTCGATCACGGCCGAAGGGTCGTTGATGTAGATGAAGAGGGCTTTCATACTGCCGGTATTCATCTGCTCGAGCGTGGTGGTGCTGGTGTTGCCGATGATCTTAACCGAGAAGTCAAGGTCGGGAAGCTTGCTGCCTGCGTTGCTCTGCTGGTTGGCGATGCCCGACACGAAGCCCGAGTCATTGGATGCCAGGGAAGGAGCGGTGTTCACGCAGTGGCGTACGTCGCCGTAGCCGTATATCATGCCCACGATGCCGGCCACGCAATGACCTCCGTGAACTGGAGCGCTGTTGCTGCAGCCGTCCACTGAGATTACGGATTTGTCGTACAGACTTGTGCTGCCGCTGTAGCGTATCCAACCAACCACGCCGCCGGCACCGTAAGCGTTCGTTGTTAAGGTCACGTCGCCGGTGTTGTGGCAGTCGGAGATGTAGCCTATGTTCTGCTGTTCGCCTATTATGCCGCCTACCGACGTACCCGCGCCAGTCACATTGCCGCTGTTGCGGCAGCCGCTGATGTCGCCGCAGTTGAGGCCTACGATACCTCCTACGCCGGCAGTGGCGCCGGTGATGTTGCCGCTGTTGGTGCAGTTCTTGATTTCCATGCCGTTGTTGCGGTAGTATGCCGCGCCAACGATGCCGCCTACGTTGTGGGCCGATGCTTCGATGTCGGCAGCGTTAGAGCAGTTCTCAACTACGCCCTTGCTGAGGATGCGGCCAACGATACCCGCAGTGGCTTCGGTGCCTTTTATGGTGCCCGAAGTTACGTGTACGTTCTCAACCTTGGCGCCTCCCGACAGAAGTCCCACGATGGCTGTCTGCTCGGCGGTGGTGCTCGATATGTTCACGTCCTTGAATGTGATGTTGCGCAGTGCGGCACTTTCGCCTTTGAGGCTGGCGATGAAGCCTGAAGCAGTACTGCCTCCAGCGGTGCTGGTGATAGTGAAGTTGCTGATTGTGGCGCCGTTGCCGTCGAGGATACCTGCGAAAGCTTTACCTGCGGCCGCGCTTGCCAAGCGGCTTGCTCCCTGTGCTATCATGGGTATCTCGTAACCGCCGAAGTCAAGGTCGCCGGCGAGGGTCACGGTATAACCGTCGAAAGTCCGGGCGGTCTGACCATTGGTGCCGTTCACCATCTGCGCCAAACCGATGAGGTCGGAAGGTGCGTTGACGGCAACTGTGTGATTTGTTTCGTCGACTGTCGGGAGAGTCACCGTGGTGCCGTCCCAAGGTTCAAACACGGGATAGTTGTGACCCGGCTCGTCGTTGAATCCAGGCTTGACTTCAATATTCACATCGATGGCGGCTGTGATGAGCGAACCGAAGACATTGGTTCGGTAGTTGCGCTGCACGGGGGCATTGGGAATGTCGACAGTGGCTGTCTGGCCGTCGGTGAACGTGAATTTCAGCGATGTGTTGAAGAGTTCGCGTTTGGCCTGTTGAACGTCGGCCGTGGCAGCATCTTCGCCTTCGAGTTCGATGCCGGTGAGCACATATGCCATCGAGACGTAGTCGTAGATCTCCTCGCCTATGGTGAATGTTTCGCCCTGGGGGAGACCGGTGGCTGTGAAGACTGCCTTTGCTGGCACGGAGGCGATACCGCTGAGGAGATTCAGGCTGGTATAGGCGCCGTCGACACTAAGCTCTGTCGAGGCAACTACGGTGCTGGCAGCAGCGGCCTTGTCGACGTCGTCGGTGCCGAAATTAATCTGTGCGAAGGGACGGCTAAGCTCCACGGGTTGGGTCATGGCGCCCTTGACTTCGAGATTCTTGACGGCCTGGAAGAAGGCGTCGCGGCTGTCGTCGTTGCTCTTGGCATCGGTGTAATCCACGCTCACGCTCTTATCTTCCGAGGAGAAGGTGTAAGGGCTTCCTGTTGCTGCGTCGGCCCAGAATATGAAATTGTAGCTCTTGCCTTTGACAAGGTTGAGTTTTAATTCGAAATCCGAGGCGGAGTTGGCGGCCTGAGGTGAGCCTGCAACGTCGCTGGCGAAGATGCGCTCGCCATTGACGGCATCATAGACGGCATAGTGAAGTTTTTTAATCACTTCCCCTTCGCCATAACGGCTTAAAGCACCGGCGGGAAGAGTGGCCGTAAATGTCACGCTTCCTTCGTCAGTTGCAATAACTGGAGAGTCTTCGTTGGA
>CABRZA010000145.1 GCA_902475285.1 uncultured Porphyromonadaceae bacterium | reverse complement strand
CGCGTGGCCCAAAATTATTCCGTATTGGCCAAAATCACCACATTTCGGGCCCTTTCAGTGTTTATATTTTGAGAGATTGTGAGTAAATTTGCAGTCGTAATAGCATATCATTATTATACCCTCCGCACTATGGCCAAAAAGCACACCGTCGCAAAGATGGCGAAGCACTTGCTCCGCTTTGGTATCCCGCTTGTAATTAGCGCGGGCCTGTGCTATTTGCTCTTCACTGGCATCGACTTCCGGGAGATGATGGCAATCATACGCGAGCAGTGCAACTTCTGGTGGATAGGCCTCGGTTTTGTCTTCGCTGTCGCCGCTCAGGTGTGCCGTGCCTACCGATGGGACATACAGCTCCGCGGACTCGGCATCACCGCGCCCAAAAAGGCATTGATATTGAGTGTTTTCGGAACATATGCCGTCAACCTAGTCTTCCCGCGACTCGGCGAGGTGTGGAGATGCGGATATATCGCACAGCGCCAGAAAGCGCCATTCACCGCCGTCTTCGGCTCGATGGTCGCCGACCGACTCTCCGACACCGCAGCCGTGCTCATTATCACCGCCGCTGCTTTCGCCGTGGCATCAAAGGCCATACTCTCTTTCTTGCGCGAGAACTCGCAGAGCTACGAGGCCGTGGCCTCAATCCTCACCTCCCCATGGCTGTGGGGAATCGTAGCCGCTTGCGCCGTCCTCCTGTGGGCGCTAATGAAGGTCCGCACCGGCAACAGCTGGCTCCTCAAGCTGCGCAACGCCGTGGTCGAGCTGTGGCAGGGCTTTGCCGTGATTGCCACAATGCCAGGTAAAGGCCGATGGCTCCTCTGGACACTCGGAATATGGGGCTGCTACTTCATGCAGAACTATGTGGCCTTCTACGCCTTCCCCTTCACCACGGCACTTATAGAGCAGCACGGCCTCCAGGTGCCACTGGTAGCCTTCGTGCTCGGAAGCATATCGATGGGTGTGCCCTCCAACGGCGGCATAGGCCCCTGGCAGTGGGCCGTGATTTTCGCCCTCGGCATCTACGGCCTCGGACACGCCTCGGCGGCGGCCTTCGCAAACCTCTCGATGGGAGCAACCACACTCCTCACAATCCTCCTCGGCATAGTGACCTTCGCGGCAATAGCTCTCGACAAGAAAAAAGGCCGCACCACAAACCAAAAATTACAAAACGAACAACAACATACATAGAAAGAAAATGGCAAAAGTGATTATCATCGGCACCGGGGGTGTCGGCACGGTCGTGGCCCACAAGTGCGCTCAGCATCCCGAGGTGTTCAGCGAAATCGTTCTCGCGTCGCGCACGCTCAGCAAATGCCGGGCCCTGGCCGAGCGCATTGGAAAGCCCAACGTTACGGCCGACAGCGTCGATGCCGACAGCGTCGACCAGCTCGTGGAGCTCTTCAACCGCCACAAGCCCGACATGGTGATCAATGTGGCTCTCCCCTATCAGGACCTCACAATCATGGAGGCATGCCTCCAATGCGGAGTCAACTATCTCGACACCGCCAACTACGAGCCCAAGGACGTGGCGCACTTCGAATACTCCTGGCAGTGGGCCTATCGCGAGCGCTTCGAGAAAGCAGGCCTCACCGCAATCCTCGGATGCGGCTTCGACCCCGGTGTGTCGGGCGTCTTCACTGCCTACGCCGCAAAGCACTGGTTCTCCGAGATGGAAACCCTCGACATCGTCGACTGCAACGCCGGCGACCACGGCAAGGCTTTTGCCACAAACTTTAACCCCGAAATCAACATCCGCGAAATCACCCAGAACGGCCGCTACTACAAGGACGGCGAATGGGTCGTGACCGAACCCCTCGAATTCCACCGCTCCCTCACCTATCCCAACATCGGCCCCCGCGAATCATACCTCCTCTACCACGAGGAGCTCGAGTCGCTCGTGCAGAACTTCCCCACAATCCGCCAGGCCCGCTTCTGGATGACATTCGGCCAGGAATACCTCACCCATCTCCGCGTCATTCAGGACATCGGCATGGCGCGAATCGACGAAATCGACTACAACGGCACCAAAATCGTTCCCCTCCAGTTCCTCAAAGCCGTACTCCCCAACCCTCAGGACCTCGGCGAGAACTACAAGGGTGAGACTTCCATCGGCTGCCGCATTGCAGGCAAGGGCAAGGACGGCGAGCCCCTAACCTACTACATCTACAACAACTGCTCCCACCACGAGGCATACCTCGAGACGGGAATGCAGGCCGTGAGCTACACCACCGGCGTTCCCGCAATGGTGGGCGCAATGATGTTCCTCACCGGAAAGTGGAACCTCAAGGGCGTGCGCAACGTAGAGGAGTTCGACCCCGATCCATTCCTCGAAGCCCTCGCCGCCAACGGGCTCCCCTGGCATGAAATCGTCGGCCAGGACCTCGAGATGGACTGACACCGATAGAAGGAGGACCCCGCCATGTTCCTGTCGGCGACAGTAATCACCCACAACGAGGAGCGCAACATCGAGCGCTGCCTCAACTCCCTCATCGGTGTCGCCGACGAGATAATTGTTGTCGACGCACACTCAACCGACCGCACCCGCGACATATGCCGACGCTACGGCGCCGAAATCACCGAGCGTTCCTTCACCGGCTACGGCTCACAGCGCCAGTATGCCGCATCGCTCGCCAGGGGGGCATACGTCCTCTCAATCGACGCCGACGAGGTGCTCGGCGAGGAGCTCCGCGACAACATCGCCGCTATCAAGGCCCGTGGCTTCGAGCACCGCATGTATGCCTTTCGCGTGGTCAACTATATCTGCGGTCGCCCCGTCCGCTATTCAGGCATGGCCCCAAGCCTCCAGACTCGACTTTTCGACAAGCGCTACGCCTCGTGGAATCTTCTCGACGTAGGCGAGCGCCTGTCGTATCCCGGCAGCGTCAACCCCTGCGTCATCCCGGGCGAGATGCACCACTACCGCTCCGACGATGCCGACGAGCTCATATTCAAGGAGCTCCGCAACGCCCGTATGCGCGGCCGCATCCTCGCCGCCGCCGGAATCGACGCCGCGCCCCCTATGCAGTGGTTCCGGGCCGTATGCTCATTCCTCCACTGCCATCTCCACGACGGGGCCTTCCTCGACGGCGACGCCGGCCGCTCGATAGCCCTCGCACGTTTCAAGGCAACCCTCACTGCCTACCGCACCGCTCACGAAATAGCACGCCAAAACTGACAGCCGCATGTCCCACCGCTACCCAGAGCAATACTTCTCCGCATTCACCGCCAAAAACCTCGGCGACGATGCCATGCTGCGCGACATCGTAGTGCTCGTCGCCTGCGACTGTGACCTCTCGGAGCGTTGCCGCATCCTCTACGACGGGCGCAACACCCTCTGGCAGAGCAACGACGGCCGATTCTGCGTGAAGTTCTACCGCGAGCCCGCCCGCATCAAGGGGTTCATCTACCGATGGCTCCGCATGCCCAAGGCACGCCGCGCGTGGGAGAACGCACACCGCCTCATCCGGCTCGGCTTCGACACCCCCGCTCCCGAAGGCGTCATGCTCATGCAGCGCGGCCACAGGCTCGAAAAGTCGTGCTACATCTGCCGCTTGTACCGCGAGCCCTGGACACACCTCCGCGGCATAGAGAACCGCCCCGATTTCCCCCGCCTCGTCAGGGCCCTCGCCGCCTACATGCTGCGCCTGCACCGCGCCGGTGTGTGGATGAAAGACTTCACCCCAGGCAACGTCCTCTTCCGCCCCGCCGACGACGGCGGCTACGACTTCGCCCTCGTCGACATCAACCGCATGCGCTTCGGCGTCACATCGCAGCGCAAACTCCTCTCCAATTTCGGCTCGCCACTCGACACCGCCGACGCCGTCGATGCCCTCGCGCGCGAGTATGCCGCCCTCGCCGGCGACCCCTCCCTCCGCGACCGAGCCATGAAAATCTACCGCAGCCACCGCCGCTTCCTCGCCCGCAAGGCCGCTCTGAAAAAATTCTTCCGCCGCCGCTGACACCATCCCCGCGCGGCTCCTCATCCTCAAAATATCCATGCCATGAAAATACAGGTCTTCTGCAAGAACCTCGACCGCTATATCTCCATCGAAGGCGGCACCCAGCTCTCTGCCATAGCAGCATCGCTCGAACCCGAACTCGGCTTCCGCCCCATATGCTGCCGCGTCAACAACAAGACCGAGGCCCTCCACTACGCCGTATATCAGCCCAAGCTCGTCGAGTTCCAGCCTCGCACAGTAGGCTCCGGCCCACGCGTCTACACCCGCTCGCTATGCATGCTCCTATACACGGCCCTCAAAACCCTCTATACCGACGTACGCCTCACCATCGAGCACTCCATATCGCACGGCTATTACTGCCGCCTCGAAGGGCGCCAGGGCCTCTCCCAAGCCGAAACAGAAGCCATCAAGGCCGAGATGCGGCGCCTCGTCGACGCCGACATCACCTACGGGCCTCACCAAGTCCTCACATCCCATGCCGTGGAAATTTTCGAGCGACAGGGCCTCGACTCAAAGGCACTCCTCGTGAGCACCACCCACGACATCTACACCACCTACTACACCCTCGGCGACGTCGCCGACAGCTACTACGGCGTCCTCGCCCCCTCCACAGCCCATATCGACGTCTTCGACCTCCGACCCTACCACGAAGGCTTCCTCCTCCTCCCCTTCGACCCCGCCTGCCCCACACGGCCCGCACAGCCCGTCGAGCAGGAAAAGATGTACCGAGCCTTCACCGACTACCTCCGCTTCAACCGCATAATCGGCGTCAGCAACGTAGGCGAGCTCAACACCTTCATCCTACACCACCGAGTGGCCGACCTCATAAACGTCGCCGAGGCCCTCCACGAAAAAATGCTCGCTCACATCTCCGACAACATCACCGAGCGCTACCGCCGAGGCGGAGCACGCGTAGTCCTCATATCAGGCCCCTCCTCCTCAGGCAAGACTACCACCACAAAGCGCCTCGCCATACAGCTCATGACCAACCTGCTCAAACCGCAGATGATATCACTCGACGACTACTTCGTCGACCGCGAGCACACCCCGCGCGACGCCGACGGCGACTACGACTACGAAAGCCTCTACGCCCTCGACCTGGCGAAGTTCAACGCCGACCTCGCCGACATCCTCGCCGGAAAGGAAGTCGAGCTCCCCACCTACAATTTCGAGACCGGATGCCGACAGTACGACGGCAAGCGCCTCCGCCTCGAGCCCGGCTCAATCCTCCTCATCGAAGGCATACACGGCCTCAACCCCGACCTCACGCCCGGCATACCCGAGGAGATGAAATACCGCGTCTACGTCTCCGCACTCACCACACTCTCAATCGACGACCACAACTGGATCAACACCACCGACAACCGCCTCCTCCGACGCATCGTCCGCGACCACAAGTACCGCGGCACATCCGCCGAAGCAACCATCCGCCGCTGGCCCAGCGTACGCCGAGGCGAAGAAAAATGGATATTCCCCTACCAGGAAAACGCCGACGCAATGTTCAACTCTTCCCTCATCTTCGAGCTCGGCGTACTCCGCGACACCGCCGAACAAATCCTCCGCTCCGTACCCTCCGACATCCCCGAGTACGCCGAAGCCTACCGCCTCCGCAAGTTCCTAACCTACTTCCGCCCCATCCCCGCCGACCTCATCCCCTCCACATCCCTCCTCCGCGAATTCCTCGGCGGCAGCTCCTTCAAATACTGAAAACCAATCACAAAAACGGCTATGGCAAAACGACGCAATACCCCGGCACCCGACTACGACAACGTCCCCGACGAAGACGAGCCCTGGACCGACGAAGAAATCGACTTCATCAACACCGTAATGTTCGGCGACGACCCCGACGACATCGCCGAAGGCTACGAAAGCCTCATGACCGACGACTGACCCCGCCGACACGCCACATGCACAAATAATCCTATAAGTTATTTAACGGAGGGTTATAGATATACGTTATGGCGAACACAAACTAGAAGGACCGACTCCTGCAAATTGAATCGGCCCTATTTCTCTATTGTTCCTTAAAGTTTAGC